>JBOHCK010000014.1:0-34050 GCA_050698755.1 Streptosporangiaceae bacterium
CCGTCCAGCGGCTCCGGCCGCGGGCAGGCCCGCCTGGCGCGGGCTCAGCCGGGCTCGCCTGGCCCGCAGGAACGCCGCCAGCTCGGCGCGGTTCGCGGAATCCATGTCTCCTAGTTTCGCCGCTGGACGGCCGGCGAAGGTAGGACCGCTGATACCAGGCACGACGGGTCTCTCCCGCCTGCGCCAAGGTGCACCTAGCCTCGGTGCCATGACGACGACGATGGCCCTGATCACCGGGGCCAACAAGGGAATCGGCCTGGAGACGGCGCGGCAACTCGGCGCGGCCGGGGTCACCGTGCTGGCCGGTGCGCGCGACGAGGAGCGGGGCCTGCAGGCCGAACGCGACCTGCGGGCGGGCGGTGCCGACGCCACCTTCGTCCGGCTCGACGTGACCGATCCCGAGTCGGTGCGGGAGGCCGCGGACTGGATCGACAAGGAGCACGGCCGCCTGGACGCCCTGGTCAACAACGCGGGCATCGCCCGCGGCGGCCCGCCCGGCGCGGCCTCGGGGCGCGGCGGGCCGCCCAGCCAGACGGACCTGGACGCCATGCGCGCGATCTACGAGACCAACGTCTTCGGCGTGATCGCGGTGACCAATGCGATGCTGCCGTTGCTGCGCCGATCACTCGCCGCGCGGATCGTCAACGTGTCCAGCGAGCTCGGCTCCGTCGGGTCGATGACCGACCCGGCGAGCCCCCTGTCGCAGTTCCCGGCCGGGCTGGCCTACCCGTCCTCCAAGACGGCGCTGAACATGATCACCGTCCTGTACGCCAGGGAACTGCGCGATACCCCGATCAAGGTCAACGCGGCCAACCCCGGCTACACGGCCACGGACCTCAACGGAAACCGCGGATTCCGTTCGGTTACCGAGGCGGCGCAAGTCAGCGTCCACCTGGCCACTCTGCCCGCCAGTGGCCCCACGGGCACCTTCTGGGGCCACCTCTGGACCGCCGACGGCCCGGCCGACGCCTACGGCACCCTCCCCTGGTAGGGCGTTTTCATGATCACGAAGACTTTTTAGTCTCCAGAGACCCAAAAGTCTTCGTGATCATGGTCGGGTGTTACGGCCGCTCCTGATGGTGCGAGGACGTTGCCGCTGAGGGCGGCGCTATGAGTAAGGGGCCGAGGGTGTCGAGGGCGGCGGCGCGGCCGGCTTCGAGGGCGGCTCGCAGGAGGGCTCCGTCGGTAGCGAGGCGGCTCACCACGGGTGAGCCGGGCGCTGGGCGGATGGAGAACACCGCGGGTGTTCGAGCCGAGGCGGGGCTCGCTGATGGGCCAGGACTCGCCGGCGGGCGGTGGGAGGCGGACTCGTACCCGGCCAGGAGCCGGCCGTCGACGCCCCGGCCGGACTCGTATTGGGCTAGGAGCTGCTCGTCGGTGGCTAGGCGGGACTCGCGGGCCAGGAAGGCAGCGCGCAGGGCTGGGGTCTCGCGGCGGAGCGTGGTGCGGGCTAGCAGTCGAGCCGACCGGGACGGGCGGAGGCTTACCGGGGCGAGGCCGGCCAGGGCAGGGCTATCCGGGGCGAGGCTATCCGGAGCAGGGCCATGCGGAGCAGGACCGTCCGGAACGGGATGCGGGGCGCGGCGGGAACGTAGGACCAGGACGTGCGTCGCGCCCTGGGCCAGGGCCGTGCGGTAGGGGACGGACTCCGAGACCCCGGCGTCGTAGAAGCGGCGGCCGGCGAACTCGACCGGCGGCCCGGCCAGCAGAGGCATGGCGGCGCTGGCCCGCAGGGCCAGGCGCAGCTCGGCCGGATTGGTGATGAACGGGCGCAGGTCGGTGGACCGACCGGTGGCCGCGTCGGTGGCCAGCGGGTGCAGCTCGACCGGGTTGGCCAGCACCGCGGCGAAGTCCATCGGGAACGTGGTCTGGTACAGGTCCTCGATCAGCGCGCGGATGTCGGCCACCGGGCGGCCGCGCAACAACGCGGAGCGGCGGATCAGGGTCCTGGCGTAGGCGGGTTCCGCCCAGCCGAGCAGACCCTCCGGGCGGCTCAGCAGCCAGGCGCCGGTGATCGCGCCGGCCGAGGCGCCGTAGACCGCGTCGAAGGCCGGGACCAGGCCGAGTTCGGCCACTGCCAGGGCCATGCCCGCCGAGATGACCCCGCGCATGCCGCCGCCCTCGATGGCCAGGGCGATCCGGAGCCCGTCGCGGCGGGCCCCCGGCTGGCTGGCGGCGGCCACACGGGCCGCCAGCGCCCGCAGCACCTCGTGCCGCGCCGCAGGTCCGTCTGGCGCCTGCCCCAGGTCATGGTCCACCGTGGCAGCCTAAGCTTTCAGCGCGCAAGGCGGCATGAGCGCGCCGGAGGGGCGCGGCGTCGCCTGGACTGAGGAGCGAGGGACGAGCGACGAGGGAAGGCGATGCCTTAGGGCGCCCCGGAGGCGTGCGGGAGACGCAGCCTTAAGGCGCCCCGGAGGCGTGCAGGAGACGCAGCGCGGCGGGGAGGGCGCCGTCGTGGACCACGGTGAGGCGGTGCGTGGCCCGGGTGATGGCCACGTAGAGGTCGTGGCCGCCGGCCGGGGACTGGGCCAGGATCCCGACCGGGTCGACCAGGACCACCCGGTCGTACTCCAGGCCCTTGGCCTGGCCCACGGTGAGCAGGGCGACCGGAGCGTCGAGCGACTCGGCATGGTCGCCGGGGACGGCCCCGGGCAGGGCCCGGGCCAGGTCCGCGATCCGGGCCGTGGGCGCGATCACGGCCAGGCGGCCACCATCGCCCATCTCGGCCAGTTCGGCGTCGACGACCGAGGCGACGTGATGCAGGCCCGGGACGGCGCGCGGGGACGCGCCTTCCTCGCGGACGGACTCTGGGGGCAGTTCGCCGGGGGCGACCGAAGCGAGCACGTCGGCGGCCACGGCCATGATCTCGACCGGGGTCCGGTAGTTGACGGTCAGGCGCTCCTCGCGCCAGCGCCCCTTGACGTACGGGTCGAGCATCTGGGCCCAGGAGCGGGCGCCGGCCGCGCTGCCCCGCTGGGCCAGGTCGCCGACCACGGTCAGCGACCGGGTGGGGATGCGCCGCATCACCATCCGCCAGGCCATGGCGGATAGCTCCTGCGCCTCGTCCACGATCACGTGACCGTACGCCCAGGACGGGTCGGCCCAGGCCCGCTCGGCGGTGGTGAGCTGCTGGCCCGGGTCGCGGTTCCACGCGGCGAGCGTGGCGGCGTCCAGGAAGTCCACCTGTCCCTGCCCGAGCAGGCCGGTGATCTCCAGCACCTCCTTGGCGTACCGCTCCTGGGTGCGGCGCTCGCGGTCCGCGGCCCGGCGCTGCCGGCGTTCGGCCGAATCGTCGGCCCCCAGCAACTGCGCGGCCTCGTCGAGGAGCGGAACGTCGGCCACCGTCCACGCCTCGGGGGCTTCGGGGCGGTGCACCACCGCTCGTTCGGCCTCAGAAAGACCTGGGGCGGCGGTGCGGAGGGCAGCTTCCTCGGCCAGCAGGCTGGCGACCAGCCGCTGCGGGGTCAGGAACGGCCACAGGGCGTCGAGCGCGGTCCGGACCGGCGGCTCGTCCCACAGCCGGGCGCGGGTGTAAGGCAGGTCGTCGGGGTCGAGGGGGCGGTCAAGGGCGGCCGCTTCGGCCGCCGCGAGCGCGCCGAGCAGCTCGATGATGAACTGCTTGCGGGCCACGTTATGCGGCTTGCGCGTGGCGCGGGCCCGGTCGCGGGCGCGCAGGCACGTGTCCCTGCGCACCGTCATTCGGACGCCGTCGACCGTGATCTCCAGGTCGGTCTCCGGGACCTGCTGGTAGTTGCGCACCGCTTGGCGCAGCACGTTGACCATGTTCAGGTCGCCCTTGATGGCCGCCGCCTCCGGGTCGTCGTCGGGCGCGGCGGTGACGCGCGGGAAGAGTTCGGCGATGGAGCTCAGCACCACGTCGGTCTCGCCGAGGGACGGCAGGACCTGGCTGATGTAGCGGAGGAACGTGGCGTTCGGGCCGATGACCAGGATGCCGCGGCGCTCGAGGACCCGGCGGTGCGTGTAGAGCAGGTACGCGGCGCGGTGCAGGGCGGCGACCGTCTTGCCGGTCCCCGGGCCGCCCTGTACCACCAGGACGCCCTGGAGGGAGGAGCGGATCACCCGGTCCTGCTCGGCCTGGATGGTGGCGACCACGTCGCTCATCCGGCCCGTGCGGCTGGCGGTGATGCTGGCGATCAGCATGGCCTCGCCCGACAGGGTCTTCTTCTCCGGCTCGGGCAGCCGGTCCAGGTCGAAGACCTCGTCGTCGACGCCGGTCACGATGCGGTGCCTGGTGTAGATGTGCCGCCGGCGGATGAGGCCGTTCGGGTCCATGGGGGTGGCGGCGTAGAAGGGGTGCGCCGCGGGGGCTCGCCAGTCGATCAGGCGCGGCTCGTGCTCGTCGTCTCGCAGGCCGATCCGGCCAATGTACAGCGTCCCGGCGGGGTATTCGGCCGCGGTGTCCCCGGCGTGGGGGGCCGGCTCGGCGTCGGTGCGGCCGAAGACCAGGCCTCGTTCGACGGCGTTCAGCTGGGCGAGCCGCCGGCTCTGCTCGGTCGCCGTGAAATCGCGCTCCACCCGGGCCTGGAAGGTGCCGCCCGCGCCGCCGCTCCCGAGCGTGCCCGCGAGTGCGTCCTCGGTCCTTTCACGTGCCTGATCAAGCAGGTGGTAAAGCATATCGACGTACGCTTGTTCCTGGCCGATGGCGCTGGTGCTGACGGAATCGCTTTGGCGGGACGTCATATTCTGTGATATACCTTCTTTAGATATGTGCTGGCGTGGTTCGCGTCAATTCCTGGGATAGGCAAGTTTAGCAGCTTTCGCGGCTTGCGTCAGGTGCGGGCCGCACGGTGCCGCGATACCCACGGTGGCTTGTGGTAAGCCGGACTGCCTGACGGGCGGCCATCGCCGTTGACCAGCGGGCATCGGACGGCGCTGGGGTGCGCAGACCCTTTTCTGCCCGAAGGTTTTTGCAAAGTACTTTACGGCCGCCCACGATCCGGCCATCGGAAAGCAGATTACCTGGTATTCGGCGGCACTAAGCTCGTCGAGCTGTTCGCTAACGACCTACTCCCCCGCAGCTGCGAGGGCCAAGAGCTGGCCCTGACCAATGGTTGTGGCACCGTACCTATTCTTCTTGTTCTTCTTGGTAGGTTGCCGCTTTCATTGGCTGGCCACCGGGCTGCGGCGGTAACGGATGGTGCGGATGCTATTCACAGGATGCCTGAGGGTAATCCTCGCGCGGTCCGCGCGCAGCCGGCTGAGGTGAGCCTAAACGGACCTGGGCGGGCCGGGCTGCCTAGGATGTGAGGCACGAGCCGGGAGGAGCGCTACACATGCCGGGAACCGAACGCGTGCAGATCACCGGGCCGTACGGTGATCGCTACGACGAGATCCTCACGCCGCAGGCCATCGAGCTCATCGCCGACCTGCACGCCGAGCTCGGCCCCCGCCGGTCTGAGCTGCTCCGCGCCCGCCAGCGCCGGCAGAGCGAGCTTTCCCGCGGCGCGATGCTCGATTTCCTTCCCGAGACGGCGGCGATCCGCGAGGACCCGGACTGGCGGGTGGCGGCGCCCGCGCCCGGGCTCGTCGACCGGCGGGTGGAGATCACCGGGCCGACCGACCGCAAGATGACGATCAACGCGCTGAACTCCGGCGCCAACGTGTGGCTCGCGGACTTCGAGGACGCCAACACCCCGCTGTGGGACAACATGATCACCGGGCAGCTCAACCTGAAGGACGCGCTGGACCGGACCGTCGACTTCACCTCGCCCGAGGGCAAGGACTACGCGCTGAGGCCGGACGGCGAGCTGGCCACGATCGTGGTCCGGCCGCGCGGCTGGCACCTGGACGAGAAACACATCCTGGTCGACGGCGTGCGGGCGTCCGGCAGCCTGGTCGACTTCGGGCTGTACATGGCGGCCAGCGCGCAGCGCCAGCTGGACAAAGGGAAGGGACCGTACTTCTACCTGGCCAAGAACGAAAGCCACCTGGAGGCGCGGCTCTGGAACGACGCGTTCAACCTCGCGCAGGACGCGCTCGGCATCCCGCGCGGCACCATCCGGGCCACGGTCCTGATCGAGACGATCCCGGCGGCGTTCGAGATGGAGGAGATCCTCTACGAGCTGCGCGACCACTCGGCGGGCCTGAACGCGGGGCGCTGGGACTACCTGTTCAGCGTGATCAAGAAGTTCCGCACCAGAGGGCGCGAGTTCGTGCTGCCCGAGCGCAACTCGGTCACGATGACCGCCCCGTTCATGCGCGCTTACACCGAGCTGCTGGTGCACACGTGCCACCGGCGCGGCGCGCACGCCATGGGCGGGATGGCCGCGTTCATCCCTTCGCGGCGCGACCCTGAGGTCAACTCCAAGGCCCTGGCCAAGGTGCGGGACGACAAGACGCGCGAGTCGCAGGACGGCTTCGACGGGTCCTGGGTCGCCCACCCGGACCTCGTGCCGGTGTGCCAGGAGGTCTTCGACGGCGTCCTCGGGGCCAACCCGAACCAGCTCGGCAAGACCAGGGACGACGTCAGCGTCACCGCCGAGGACCTGCTCGCGGTCAGCAAGACCCCCGGCGTGATCACCGAGGCGGGCCTGCGCAACAACATCAGCGTCGCGCTGCAGTACCTGGCCGCGTGGCTGGGCGGGAACGGCGCCGTGGCGATCTTCAACCTGATGGAGGACGCGGCCACGGCGGAGATCTCCCGCTCCCAGATCTGGCAGTGGATCCACAACGAGGTCGCCCTCGACGACGGGCCCGTCGTGACCAGGGAGCTAGTCGAGCAGCTGATCGACGAGGAGCTGGGCACCATCCGCGAGCAGGCCGGGGACGATTTCGACGCGGCCCAGTACGGCCAGGCGGTGGCCCTGTTCACCGAGCTCGCCCTGGCCGACGCGTTCGCCGACTTCCTCACCATCCCCGCGTACGAGCGGATGCCCTAGCGGGGGCCGTTCGGCCCGGCCCAAAACGGGGAGAATGAGCGGGAGCAGGCACGGCGAGTTCGGGTCGACGTCGAGGCGAGGTGGGACGGCATGACAACCACGACGGTCGAGGGGCTGGTACCGCGGATGAGGGACATCTGCGGGGCGGCCAACGTGATCACCGATCCGCTGGAGCTGCGTACCTACGAGTGCGACGGGCTCACCTCGCACCGCAGCGTGCCCGCGCTGGTCGTGCTGCCCGCCACGGCCGAGCAGGTGGCCGCGGTCGTGGCGTCGTGCGCTGAGGCGGGCGTGCCGTTCGTGGCCCGCGGCAGCGGGACGGGGCTGTCCGGCGGCGCGCTGCCGCACCAGGACGGGGTCCTCGTCGTGATGTCCCGGATGCGGAAAATCGTGGAGATCGACCCCGTGAGCAGGCGGGCCGTCGTGGAGCCCGGGGCCACGAACCTGTCGGTGAGCAAGGCCGCCGCGCCGTTCGGGCTGTTCTACGCGCCCGACCCGTCGAGCCAGGTGATCTGCTCGGTCGGCGGCAACGTGGCGGAGAACTCCGGTGGCGCGCACTGCCTCAAGAACGGGTTCACCGTCCACCACGTGACCGGCCTGGAGATCGTCACGCCCGCCGGCGAGCTGACGTGGCTGGGCGACGGGACCGGGGTGATCACGGGGTACGACCTGCTCGGCGCGTTCACCGGGTCGGAGGGCACGCTCGGCATCGTGACCAAGGTCGTCGTCAAGCTGATGCCGCTGCCCGAGACCGTGCACACGCTGCTCGCCGCGTACACCACGACCAGCGAGGGCGGCCGCGCGGTCTCCGACATCATCGGGGCCGGGATCGTGCCCGCCGCGATCGAGATGATGGACGCGCTGTCCATCGAGGCGGCCGAGGCGGCGGTGCACTGCAACTACCCGGCGGGCGCGGGTGCGGTCCTGATCGTGGAGCTGGACGGGCCGGCCTCGGAGGTCGAGATCGAGCTGGCCACGGTGCGCGCGTTGTGCGAGGCGGCGGGGGCGACCGAGATCAGGGCGGCCGACGACCCGGCCGAGCGCGCATTGATCTGGGCCGGGCGCAGGTCCGCCTTTGCCGCGGTGGGCCGGATCAGCCCGGCGTATATCGTGCAGGACGGGGTGGTACCGCGGACGTCGCTCGGTGACGTCCTGGCCAAGATCGCGTCGCTTTCGGCTTCGGCTGGGATTCGCGTGGCCAACGTGTTCCACGCCGGAGACGGGAACCTGCACCCGCTGGTGCTGTACGACGACGCGTCGCCGGAACAGACGATCGCGGCGGAGGAGCTGTCCGGCGCGATCCTGGACACGTGCCTGGAGCACGGCGGGTCGATCACCGGCGAGCACGGCGTCGGCGTCGACAAATCCAGGTACATGCCGAAGATGTTCAGCGCCGACGACCTGGACACCATGCAGCTGGTCCGCTGCGCGTTCGACCCGGCCAGCCTGTGCAACCCCGGCAAGGTCTTCCCGACGCCCAGGCTGTGCGGCGAGGTCCCAGGCCACCGGCGCGCGCCGCACCCCGCCGTAGCGGCCGGCCTGGCGGAGATCTTTTGATGGATACCGAACGAGCGTTGGTTCCCCCTATCCGGGACGCGCTCTCGGCCGCGTGCCCGGCCACCCGGGCAGGCGTTCCCTCGGACGCGGTAGCAGGGGTCGCGCCCGCGCTGGTCGGGTCGCCGGCCAGCACCGCCGAGGCGTCCGCCCTGCTGGCCGCCGCGGCCGCGCACGACCTGACCGTCGTGCCGCGCGGGGCCGGGCTGGGGCTGGGCTGGGGCCTGCCGCCGGCGTCATGCGATCTGGTGGTCGACATGTCGCTGATGGGCGAGGTCATCGAGCACGCGGCAGGTGACCTGGTGGCCCGGGTGCAGGCCGGAACGACGATCGGGCACCTGGCCACGGTGCTGGCGCAGGCCGGGCAGCAGCTCGCGCTGGACGCCCCGGCCCACGCGACGGTCGGCGGGGTGGTCGCGACCGGTACCGCCGGGCCGCGCCGGTTCCGCTACGGCGCCCCGCGCGACCTGCTGATCGGGCTCACCGCGGTCCGCGCGGACGGGGTAGTCGCGCACTCGGGCGGCAAGGTGGTCAAGAACGTGGCCGGCTACGACATCGGCAAGCTCTTCTCCGGCTCGCAGGGGACCCTGGGGGTGATCACCGAGGCGACGTTCCGGCTGCACCCGCTGCCGGCGGCGGTGGCGTACGTCACCGCGGGGTTCGGCGCGGCGGAGCGCGCGGGCGCCACGGCGGCGGTGGCCGCGGCCGCGGGGTCCGCGCTGGTGCCCTCGGCGGTGGAGCTGGACTGGCCGGGCGGCTCGTCGCGGCCGCTGCGGGTGGGCGTGCTCCTCGAGGGGACGACCGCGGGGGTCGCGGACCGGGCCAAGCGGATGTCGGAGCTGCTGGCCGCGGCGGGCGGATCCCCGCTGGTCGCGGTGTCGCCGACCGTGCCGCCGCGGTGGGGCCAGCTGCCGTCATCCAGCACGGTGATCCGCACGACGTTCTGGGTCGGGCAGCTATCAGGCGTGCTGGACGCGCTGGTGGCCGCGGCCGCGGACGCCGAGGTCAGGCCCGCGGTGAGCGGCCCGGCCGGCGCGGGCGCGCTGTACGCCTGCCTCGACCCGCGCACTTCCGATGATGCGGCGGCCCGGTTCGTGCGGGGGCTGCGGGACCGGCTTGGCGTTTCTCCTGCTCCCCGGGGCAGCGTGGTAGTGCTGACCGCGCCTGCGGCGGTGCTGGGCGCCGTCGACGCGTACGAGACGGTGCCGGGCGCCGCCCTGATGCGCGCGGTCAAGGACCAGTTCGACCCTGGCTACCGGATGTTCCCCGGCCGCCTGGCGGGAGGCAGCTGATGCACGATGAGGACCATCTGCGCAGCTTGACGAAGGACTGCGTGCACTGCGGGTTCTGCCTGCCGGCCTGCCCGACCTACCAGCTGTGGGCCGAGGAGATGGATTCGCCGCGAGGCCGGATCTACCTGGTAAGCCAGATCCTGGACGGTGCCGAGATGACCCCGGCAGCGGCCGAGCATTTCGACCGCTGCCTGGGCTGCATGGCGTGCATGACCGCCTGCCCGTCCGGTGTGCAGTACGACCAGCTCATCGAGGTGGCCCGGGCCTGGACCGAGGACGCGCGCGCCGCGGGCGACGCGGGGTCTGAAGGGTCTGAGGGGTCTGGGGGGTCTCCAGGGTCTGGGGGATCTCCGGGGGCTGCGGGGTCTGGAGGGGCCGCGGGTTTGGCGGGCGCGGCCGGGTCGGCGGCGGCGCGGCGGCGGGACCGCGCGGTGCGGGCGGCCATCTTCGCCCTGTTCCCGTATCCCGCGCGGCTGCGGGCGGCGATCGGGCCGCTGCGCGCGGCGCAGCGCACCGGTCTGGACCGGCGGCTGGCCCGCAGCAGCCTGCCGGACCGGCTGTCCCCCGCGCTCGGCGCGGCCCTACGCCTGGCGCCGCCGGCGGCCGTTACCAAGCGGCTCCCGGAACGCGTGGCGGCCCGGGGCTCCCGGCGCGCGGTGGTCGGCATGCTCACCGGGTGCGTGCAGTCGGTGTTCTTCCCGCAGGTGAACGCGGCGACCGCGCGGGTCCTCGCGGCCGAAGGCTGCGACGTGCTCATCCCGCGGAGTCAGGGGTGCTGCGGTGCGCTGTCACTGCACTCGGGTCGGGAGGCCGAGGCGCAGGCCTTCGCCAAGCGCGCGATCGCCACCTTCGAGACCGAAGACGTGGACGCGATCGTGGTCAACTCGGCCGGGTGCGGCTCCGCGATGAAGGAGTACGAGCGGCTACTGGCCGGAACGGGCTGGGCTGGGCGGGCGGCCGCGCTGAGCGCCAAGGTCCGGGACCTTTCGGAGTTCCTCGCCGAGCTCGGGCCGGTGGCCCGGCGGCACCCGCTGCCCGTCACCGCGGCCTACCACGACGCCTGCCACCTGGCGCACGCGCAGCGGATCACCAAGCAGCCGCGCGAGCTGCTGCGTGCGATCCCCGAGCTGACCCTGGTCGAGCTGCCCGACGCCGGGACCTGCTGCGGCTCGGCCGGCGTGTACAACCTGCTGCAGCCCGAGGCGGCCAGCGAACTCGGCGCCCGCAAAGCGCAGGCGGTGCTGGACGCGGGCGCACCGCTGCTCATCTCCGCCAACCCCGGCTGCTCGCTGCAGATCGCATCCGCGCTGGGCGACCGCGGTAAGCACATCGCGGTCGCGCACGTGGCCGAGGTCCTCGACGCGTCCATCAACCGCACCCCGCTCCCCCGCCCGGGCGGAAGGACCTGACCGGCCCGGATTACCGAGCCGCGGACAGGTGCGGTGCGCCCTTACCGGGCGGCCGCCAGGCTGGCCCAGGTCTGGGGGCGCGCGCCCCGGCCTGCGCCGGTCTCCGGGTTCCAGTACTCTGACCAGCCGGACTGCACGATCCCGCGCCTGCCCCGCTCGGCGATCTGGCCGGCCAGGGCGTCCAGGGTTTCGTCGCCCCAGCGGCGGCAGGCCTGGACAGCGAGGAATACCAGCTGCGGCCAGGCAGGCCCGCGCCAGTAACCGTCGGGCCGGTACAGCGGGTCGGCGGCGGGCAGGTACCGCAGCCCCCACGGCGCCGCGAACCTGGACGGGTCACGGAGCTGGTCCAGGCAGGCCAGGGCCCGGTCGCGCCGCACGCTGCCCAGCGCGGACAGGACGCCGTCGAGGGTCGGCACGCGATGACTGTCGCCGCCCCCGACGACGGGCCGGTCGACGTACAGGCCCTGGCTGTCGTCCCACAGCAGTTCGTCCATGGCCTCGCCGATCTCGAAGCTGGCCCGGCGTTGCGTGTCGTCCCCGGTCAGCTCGCTGGCCAGGAGGAACGCGTGCGACAAGATCCCGTTGAACAGGCTCGGCGCGCACACGAATTCAGCGTTCCAGATCGCGTCGCCCTCGTCGCCGCTGAACTGCGTCGAGGCCACGAGTTCCTGATCGCGGACCAGCCAGTCCTTCGCGTTCCACTCACTGCCGCCGTACCACGAATCCCATCGCGGGGAATCGTCGCAACCGGTCTCCCAGGGATGCACGACAAAGGCCAGGCCGTCACGGAACCGCCGGGTCGTGAAATACGACAGGGCCAGGGAGACCTTGCCGGGCAGGTCACCGGGAACCGCGAGCCCCTGCCGCCCGGCCCAGGTCATCGCCAGGGAGTAAACGGGCGGCTGGGTAAAGCACGATACGTCGGATCGGGGGCCGCGATAGACGGTATTCGGGCCCGCGTAGACCATATGCGGGAGGAATCCGTTGGAGAATTGCTTGTGCAGCGCGTGGCCAAGTTCTACCACGCCGCGCTCGTCGTGAAGTGACGCCCATGCGATACTGTGAAAACACGAGTCCCACAGCCACATATGCGGATAGACATCGGCATTAGGCAAGCAGTAACCACGGTCTTCGCGCCAAGCCGACTGAAGGACGTCAAGCGCCGCGGACTTTACCTGGTCATCCTCCATATTCCCGGCCACGCCTGCTACGCTAGCACGCGACTTACGTGGGGGGAGCCGGCCATGGAGGCGCCGCGGCCTAAATGGCTCTGGGCGACCAGCTACCTTAAGGTCGCGCTGAATCCGATCGGCGCGGCCAGCGCGCTCGCCCTGATCACGGTCTGGTTGATGGAATTCAACTGGCCGAGTGCGCACGCGTGGTTCGGCAGATATCCGGTAACGATCGGGCTTATTACCGGCTTGCTCAACCTTGTTTTCACCTTGAGCCTGGTGAATCGAATCATCGAGCGACGCGATGAACTCCGCTGGCGGGATATAAGGAACACCACGCTCAAAGGCCTGAACGATGAGGTGCGGGCGACCAGGGATATCCTGTGGATAGCTCTTTGGGGCCACCCGCCGTTCGGGCCGGGTCAGCACACCGAGGCCGCCTGCAAGGTGGCGAAGGACAGCGGCGCGAAGTGGCCGAAGGCTCCCGCCCGGACCGAGACCGCCGACGCCAGGGCTCAGATCCAGGCCATGGAGTGCGATGCCGACCGGACGCAGGCGGCGGCGAAAATCTTGCGCCTGGCCACCGAGCGGATCAGGGAAGGTCTCGTGCGGTGGGCGCCGATGATGACCCTGGCCCACGGCGATTACCAGGCGCTGGTACCCGTGACGACGCTGGCCGACGTGCTCGAGGTTATGGAGTTTCCCTTTGCAGAAAAGCGGATAGCCAAAGCTGGGGGGCACGTCGAGGAGATCTTCCACGAGGCTCTCCGGGACCTCTGGCTGCATGCCATAACGACGTGCGTGTACGCGGAGGAGAACATCGTCAGGGCGCTGTACCCCAGGCGCGAGTATCCGGAACGATCAGACAAGCCGTGGACATCCGAGGAACCGCGCACGCTCATGCTGACGCCAGCTCAGCTGGCCGAGCTTGAGCTGTGGCTGAGGCATCCGCTCACATTCCGGCTTGGGCATGCGCGCCGATTCAGGGCGGACACCCGCAACCGGAGCTACGCGGTAACCAGCAACGTGGAGTGGCCCTGGTAGCCGCCGGGCCTAGCCGGGGCGGCCGGCCCCTCCGGGACCTTGGGGAGGAGGGGCCGGCCGGTCACCGCGGCGCTAGCTGCCGGTGGTACCGCTACCGGCCGGTGCGCCCGGCGTGCCCTGCCCGCCCTTCATGTTGGTGCAGTTGTGGGTGGGCTTCGGCGTGGATGACGCCGAGGGGGTCGCGGCCGTGCTCGCAGACCCGGCGCTGACCGCCGTCGTGGCCGACGTCGAGGACGAGGTCGTCGATGACGTCGTGGTGCCCGAGTACGTGGTCGCGGCGCTCGCGACCGCCATGCTGGCGCCGAGTCCCACGCCGAGCGCGCCGAGCCCGACGGCAGTACCGATCATGATCTTGCCTAGTCTGGTCTTCAACGTTGTCCGCCTCCTAGCGGGTGAAGGTGTTGGTCCTGGACCCAGGACACCCACGCTGGCTGCGGTTGCACTGCAACGAGGCTCTGCCCGCGGTATGAGAGGACGCGTAGAGCGGGCTCACAGTCCTGGCGCGAGACTTGACTTCAAGCGCTTGAGGTTTGGTTTGCTGCAGGCATGACGGCTTTGACGATCCAGGATGTGTCGCGACGCAGCGGGCTTAGCGAGCCGACGTTGCGCTACTACGAAGAGGTCGCGCCTACGCAGGAAGAGCCCGGAGACGAACTGCCGAACCTGGTCATCCACAACGACCGGGCGAAGAGCCTGTTCGGCTGGAAACCGCGTCCCCTGGAGACGACGATCGTGGAGACGGCCGAGAGCCTGCGCGACCTCGGCCTATTGGAGGCGGGTCAGAGCATGTAGCTGCAGCCGTCCCAGTAGGCCTCGACGCGAGGGTGGCGCTTGCCCTTCATCGCGATCTCCAGGACATCGGGCAGGCGGCCGCCAGGGGCACGGAACCAGATCTCCAGGCCGCCCGTGTCCGCCGGGTCTACCGGGCTGAACGCGGACAGGGCGATGCGCGCCGGCGGGGTCGGGGCCGCGTTCATGTACGCCGGGGTGCCCCAGCAGCAGCCCCACGGGCGCGCGGCCCAGACATAAAGTCGCCCGCCCAGCCCGCGGACGGCCGCATCCGCCTCGGGGCTCACGTCCACCCGCACTGCTTCCTCCGCGCACTAGCAGTAGCGGCCTCGCACCCGGCCGCTGCGAGGCCTTCATTCATCGTGCCACGCGTTCGGCGCGGCGCGCCAGATGCGATGAGGGCGGGCACACTGGGGGTCATGGGCACGGACCTCATCGCAGTGGTCGGGGCGACCGCCACCGGCAAGTCCGGGCTGGCCATCGAGCTGGCCCTGGCGCTGGGCGGTGAGGTCGTGAACGCGGACTCGATGCAGCTCTACCGGGGCATGGACATCGGGACCGCCAAGGAGCCCCCCGCGGCCTGGCGGGGGGTGCCGCATCACCTGCTCGACATCTGGCCGGTGACCAGGACCGCGAACGTGGCCGACTACCAGGAGCTCGCGCGGGCCGCGATCGACGACATCACCGCCCGCGGCCGGGTGCCCATCCTGGCCGGCGGCTCGGGCTTGTATATCCGGGCGGCCCTGGAGGACCTGCATTTCCCCGGAACGGACGACGGGACGCGGGCCCGGCTCGAGGCCGAACTCGACCGGGTGGGGCCGACCGCGCTGCACACGAGGCTGGCCACGCTCGACCCCGCCGCGGCCGCCGCGATCCTGCCCGGCAACGGCCGCCGGATCGTGCGCGCGCTCGAGGTGATCGAGATATCGGGCCGCCCGTTCACCGCCACCATGCCGGCCTACGACCAGGGCCGCCCGGCCATCCAGATCGGCCTCACGCTGCCCAGGCCCGAGCTGGACCGGCGGATCGCCGCCCGGGTCGCTCGTATGTGGCAATCGGGGTTCGAGGCCGAAGTTCGGGGGCTGGCGGATGAGGGCCTGCGGGAGGGTAAGACCGCCAGCCGGGCGCTCGGCTACCAGCAGATGCTCCGTTATCTGGACGGGGATGGGACCCTAGACGAGGCGCGGGAGGAGACGGTGCGAGCCACCAAGCGCTTCGCCCGGCGCCAGGAATCCTGGTTCCGGCGCGATCCCAGGGTCCGATGGCTGGACGCCAGCGCCCCCCGCCTCCTCGATGAGGCGTTGCACATGGTGCCCACCATGATCACGAAGACTTTTGAGTCCGGACAGACTAAAAACCCTTCGCGATCATGATCCGGGGCGCGCGGGGTGGGGGCGGGCCGGGGCGCGGGGGGGTGGGGCGCCGAGGGCGGGAGTGCGGGTGCCGAGGGCAGGGGTGCGGGCGCCGACGTGGGATCGCCGGGGGCGGGGCGCGGGCGCGATGATCGGGGACGGGCTCCGGCGGAGCCTCGGCTACATCTGGTCGCCTAGGGCGTAGGCGCGTTTGGCGTTGTCGGCGCAGATCATCTTCGTGAGGCGAAGCACCGTTCGTTCAGTAAAAAGGTCTTCGTCCAGGCCGGAGGCGAAGAAGGCGGACAGGGCGGTGCGGAACAGCGCCGCGCCCAGGTAGTACAGCTCCGCCAGGCCGAACGCGTCGGAGGAGTAAAGGAACTTGCCGAACGGGGTGAGCTCGAGGGCCTCGGCGAGCAGTGCGGGGGCGCGGGTGCCCAGGTTGTGGGTGGCCAGGCCCGCGTCGACGTAGACGTGCGGGAAGACCTGGGCCAGGTAGCCGGCCTCGCGGTGGTAGGGGTAGTTGTGCAGCAGCATGACCGGGACGCCGGTCGGCTGGATGGCCCGCAGCAGGGGGGTGAGCAGCAGCGGGTTGCAGCGGTGCAGGTCGACGTCGCTGTCGCCGTACCCGACGTGGAACTGGACGGGCAGGCCGAGGTCAACGCCGCACCAGACGAAGAACCTGTGCAGGGTCTCCTCCGCCAGCCGGGGCGGGCCCGACTCGCCGCTTCCGGCGAGCCAGCGCCCGGCGGCGGCGGTCACCTCGGCGGCCGACGGCCGCTCGGCGGCGAGCTCAAGCCCGGTCCGGTAGGCGGCGATCGATTTCACCCCGACCACCTTGCCGGAGTCGGCGGTGCGGGTGGCCAGGGCGGAGCGGAACGCCTCACCGAACGCGGCCGCGCCGGCCCCGGCGGCGGCCACCTCCTCCGCGACCCGCTCGAGCCGGACGATCTCGTACGCGACCGCGCCGGCCGCCTGGCCGAGCTCGGCGGGCGAGGTGATCGGTTCCGGCGTGTAGCCGGTATCCACGCACAGCGCGGAAAGCCCGGCGGCCTG
This sequence comes from Streptosporangiaceae bacterium, assembly GCA_050698755.1. Taxonomy (GTDB): domain Bacteria; phylum Actinomycetota; class Actinomycetes; order Streptosporangiales; family Streptosporangiaceae; genus Palsa-504. The sequence goes on from JBOHCK010000014.1 coordinate 16,565, forward strand.
CAGGAACCGCTTGCTGACCTCGGTCGCGCCGAGTTCGGCGCGGCGAGCGGCGTAGTCACGGAGTTCGGCGTGCGGGGGGAGGCCGAGGACGGGCGGGCACAGGCGGCGGAACACGAACCCCGCCATGGAGTCGAAGGCTGAGCCGCCGGGGAACCCGGCGCCCTCGCTCAGCCACGACTCCAGCGCGGCCTCGTCCGCGTCCCGGCACAGCACGCCGTGGCAGTGGTGGTCGACGAGCGGCTGCTCGGCCACGCAGGCGAGCAGGTCGGGCACGCAGCTACCTCCCCTAAGCCGGCTCGTCGCCGGCCGTCGCGAGCCGCGGGCTAGCCACCTGCTCGGTCGTGCCGTCCGGCGCCTTGATGCCCTCCCGCGCGGCCAGCGCGGCCCCGAGCTTGCGCGCCGTGCCCGGCGCGCAGAGCACGGCGACGATGGCCACGGCGAGCCAGACGCCCGACGTGATGACCTCCCACCTGGCCGGGCCTGCTGCCGGCCACGGGATGACGTTGCGGTACAGCGTGTACCCCAGCACGATGATCCCGATGGCCGGGATCACGACCTGCCACATCGGCACGGGCAGCTTGCGCTGCACGAAGACCAGGATCGAGGCGCCTACCGTGGCGAGTACGTAGACCACCAGCAGGATCAGCGTGCCGATGGTCCCGGACCACAGGAAGCTGTCGAAGGCCGTGGCGTGGAAGGCCGTCTTGTAGAGGACCAGGATCACCCCCGCCGCGACGACGACCGTCAGCGTGGCCCAGGCTGGCGTGCCCCAGCGCGAGCCGGAGCCGAGCCCGCGCGGGCCGGCCGTGTCGCGGGACAGCGCGTAGATCAGGCGCGCCGCGCCCACCACGCAGGCCAGGCAGCAGCCGAAGGCGCTGAATGTGGTGCCGAGGGTGATCACGTCCCCGACCCAGTTGCCGACGTAGCTCGAGCCCAGGTCGCCGAGCAGCGACGGCGAGGCGGCGAAGGCCGTGACGCCCTTGGTGCCCGCGCCGAACCCCATCACCTCGACCGCGGTCACGATGGTGAAGTAGACGCCGCCGAAGATCGCGACGCCCAGGATGGCGCGCGGGATGTCGCGGGTCGGGCGGTTGGCCTCCTCGCCCAGGGTGGCCGCCGCCTCGAACCCGGCGAACGACAGGAAGCCGAACACCACCCCGAGGAACAGCGCGGAGAAGCTCGTCCCCGGCGTCACCTGGAACACGCTCCAGGTGAAGGTGTGATGCCCCGGCGCGTTCCCGGCCAGCAGGCGGACCAGCACCACCGCGGTGACGACCAGGATCAGCGTGACCGTGACGCCTTCGACGATCAGCAGCACGCTCGTGCCGCGCCTGGCGGGCATGATGGCCAGGAACAGGACCAGGACCAGCGCCACCGCCACCAGGATGAACGGCGCCCAGGTCGGCGGGTTGTGCCAGATCCCGACCGCCTGCAGGAACGCGGTGCCGAAGATGCCGGCCGCGCTCGCGGTGACCACCGCGTAGAACAGGTAGGTGCCCACCAGGCCCCAGCCCGCGACCACGCCCGTCCGCGACCCGAGCGTGGCGCCGACGAACGCGTAGGCCGAGCCGGCGTGGTGGAAGTACTGGGTCAGCCGGACGAAGGAGTAGGCCACCAGCAGCACCCCGACGGCCGCGATGAGGAAGGTCAGCGGCACCGCGCGGCCCGCTGTGGTCGCGCTCGCCTGCGGGTTGATGTTCGCGGCCATGCTCGGCGCCATCAGTGCGACCGACAGGCCGACCGCCGCCCAGATGGATAGTCCACGCTTCAGCCCGAATACCGGGGCTTGATTTATCTGCTGGTCCTGAGAACCGGCCGCGCCGGACGGGGTCGCGGGCATTTGCTCCTCCTCTGCTGTGCTCCGTTCCCATAGTGTCCCTCCGACCAAGGTCGGTACGGAAGGGGCAAAAGATACGAAAACGTCGACTCCATCAGGTTATTTATGGAGCTTGTGGCCCACCGGCCCCGTCTATCGGTGCTCGTGGCCCACGAGCCCTGATCCCGGCTGGAGCAACGTCATTTTGTCAGACCGGGGTGACACTATGTGGTTACCCAGAGGTCCGGGTGCGACGATCGAACCGTTTTGCCCGTTCGTGCGTCACTGAGGGTAGGACCTTTATCGTCAGGAGGTGACCTAAAGTGAGCGGTGCCTACCCGGTGCTCCACGTGGGTTCCTTCGGGTCCGCAGATGCCACGGGTTCGGTCGGATCGACGCGGACCCGGGGTCCGTGGATCCGCTCGTTTCGCGGGACGCCAGCGTCCGTACCTGACGCCCGGCGCTTCGTGGCCGAACTGCTGGTCGGCTGCCCGGCCAGGGACGTGCTCATGACCTGCGTATCGGAGCTATGCGCGAACGCGATCACGCACACCGCCTCCGGGCACGGCGGTGCGTTCATCGTGTCTGTCGCCTACCCGCAGGACGGGGTGGCCCGGGTCGCGGTGACCGACGAGGGAAGTTCGTCGGTCCCGGCGGCCTGCGTGCCCGACCTGACGGCCGAGAGCGGCCGGGGTCTAGCCATGGTGGCCGCCTACACCAGCCGGTGGGGGTGGGCGGAGGCCTATCCGGGACGCACCGTCTGGGCGGAGGCCTGCTGGCCGGTCGGGGTTCCCGTGCCCGGGCGGGACACGCCCCGCCGGCGCCGCTCCGCCGTCTCCCCTGTTCCTAATGGCGACTGGACTCCCAGCCCCGCGGCGTAAGCTCGCGGCGGGGCTGGGCCCTACCTGAGTTCGACGCGGACCGCGTGGAAGCGGCGTTCGTCTATGTTCTCGACGGAATGCGGGCCCTCGGGTTCTAGCCACTCCACCCGTACGCCGGGCTCCGAGCGCTCCGGGGACTCCGATCGCAGTTCGTCGCCCACGTAGTACCTGATCCTGGCCGACTCATCGACGATCATTACGCTGGCCGACTGATGCGTGTGCTCGGGTTCGCGCCTCCCGGGTTCGATCACCACCTCCAGGACGCGTACCTGGTCGTTCTCGATCAGGACGCGATGCGAGGCTGGAGCGGCGCGCAGTGCGTCCATCGCCTCCGGCCATGGCCAGGGCTGTTCTGTTTCCATGCGGTCAAGCATGACAAAGCCGGACGGGATCGAAGGTCAATCGCGGCTCCGGCGGTCCTGCCGCGGGCTGCGGTCCCGCCCGCGCGCCTGCGCCCGCGGCCGGGCCAACGCGGGGCCGGTCGCGGTATCTCGAATATGCGATATCGTTTGAAGTATGGATGGCGGGCTGGAGCAGGCGGCTGGGATCGGCGAGGATCCCGGGAGTTTCGCATCGGCCGAGGGCGCGGGCGGGGACCGGCTGCCGGTCATGCCCGGGTTCCGCGAGATGGCGCTGCGCCGGATGGCGGATGGGCAGGCGGCCCGGATGGCGGAGGACCGCGGGCGGCTGGTCCGCGAGCTGGCCGAGCAGCGGCAGGCGGCCGGGCTTTCGCAGACCGAGGTCGCGGCCCGCATGGGCACCTCCCAGTCCGCGGTGGCCAGGCTCGAGTCCGGGACCGCGGACGTGCGCGCCTCCACGCTGGAACGCTACGCCGCCGCCGTCGGCGGCCAGATCACCTGGCGGCTCAGCCGGCCAGGGGAAGGAGCCGACAGATGACCACGCGCGCTCGCCGGCCGGGAGAAGGAGCCGATGATCACGCGCGCTCGCCGGGCGGGAGAAGGAGCCTGCGGATGACGGTGCACGCTCACCTGCCGGGACAACCGCCGGAGTTCCCGCGCTGGCCAGGTACCCCGCTCTTCCCGGACTGGCCGCCCGCGCCGCCGTCGCCCGTTCCGGGACCGGTCCCGCCGACCCGGGTGTGGCTGGACCCGCATGCGGACTGGCCGGGACGGCTCCTTGATCGGCTGCTTGAGCGGCGGATCGTGCTTGCGTCGGGCCTCCTGGACGACGACGCGGCCACCAGGCTCTCGGCGCAGCTGCTTACGCTCGACGCGGACGGGGACCAGCCGATCCGTCTGGAACTGCAGAACCTGAGGGCCGAGCTGCCTGCCGCGCTCACCGTGATGGGCATCCTCGACGTATTGCGCGTGCCGGTGCACGGGTGCGTGAGCGGCGAGATCAGCGGGCCCGCGCTCGGCGTCCTCGCCTGTTGCGTGCGCCGGACCGGCTACCCGAACGCGTCCTTCACGCTCAGCGAGCCCAGGCTCGAGTTCGGCGGGACCGCGAGCGCGGTCAGCGCCCGCGAGCAGCAGGTCTGCCGCATGCTCGACACGCTGTACTTCAGGCTGGCCGACGTCACCGGGCGTGAGACGGACGAGATCCGCGAGGACGCGCGCCGCGGCCACTACCTGACCACCGCCCAGGCGATCGGGTACGGCCTCATCCAGGCCCAGGAGGCGACACCGCGGATGGACCGCCCCGGACCAGGCTGAGCCGCAGCTCCCGGCACCGACAATCGGCGCGTTGCGCCTTTGGTCTGACTCGGGCACAAAAATAGCCCTCTGTACACACTCGCTCTCAATGGGTAACATCGAACCGCGGGTACGACCCGTACGAAACCGGTAAGGATCGGCGAGGATCGTGACATCTCGTCCGAGATTTGGCTGAACTGGGGCCCACGATGAACACTGAGAGCGACTGGTCGAGTGAGAATCGTCATCAGGACCCGGCTCCAGCCGAAGAACCGCAGCGTACGGCCAGGTACAGCTGGGACTGGCCGGAGAACCTCGCCCCGTGGTGGACGCGGCCTCCGGGCCTGGTCCCGCCTCAGTGGGGGGCGGCCCCAGTCGCGGACGGTAACCAGCCGCGTGACGAGTACGGGTCCGCGGACGAGCGCGGGTTTGCGGACGAGCAGGGGTTGGCGGACGAGTACGGGTCCGCGGACGAGTACGGGTCCGCGGATGGGTACGGGTCCGCGGTCGAGCCGGATTCCGGCGAGTGGGACGACGATTCGGCGGGTCAGGAATCGGACGACGAGGGCGTAGCCGGCCTCGAGCCGACGGACCGGGGACCGGACGGCGAGGAAGACTCTGAACTGGACTACGCGGACCGGGAACCGGACGGCGAGTACGCGGACCGGGAACCGGACGGCGAGTACGCGGACCGGGAACCGGACGGTGAGTACGCGGACCGGGGACCGGACGGCGAGGAAGTCTCTGACCTCGGGCTGGCGGACCAGGAACCGGCCGATGCCTTCGCAACCGCCCGCGGCCTGGCGGACGACGAGCCTGCGGGGGACGGTGAGGCCTGGCCGGGGGTGGCTCCCGCAGCGGGCTGGTTCCTGCGCGCACCTGACGAGGACGGCCGGGGCGTACTTGATAATGACGGCCGGGACGACGCGGGGCCGATTGACGTCGCGCCGATTGACGTCGCGCCGATTGACGCGGCGTCGATTGCGGCGGGCGCGGTGCCCTGGCCGCGCCGGGACTTGGACAGCTCCTGGCCGCCGGCCTCCGGGTCCCCGGCCTCCGGGTCCCCGGCGCCGGCGCTGCCAAACGGGACCGGCGCCAGTAACGGGAACGGCTCTAGGCCGGCGGGCGGTTGGAGCGTTTCCGGCGCCGGGTTGCCGGCCGAGCCGGTGGTCGGCGCGACCCGGGCGCTGTGGGGCCGGGCGGGCGGGCCCGGGTTCCAGCCGGGACGGCCGGGCCCGGGGACGAGGAGGGCCCCGGTTGAGCCCTCCCCCTGGCAGAAATCGGAGGGCATGTGGCGTGACTCGGGGATCCAATGGGACCAGCGCCCGGCCGAGAGCGGGCCGCCACCGCGTCCCGCCGCACCGGCGCCCTACCCGCGCCAGCAGCTAAAGCCAAGCCCGCTGCCGCCGCGCCGGACCCCCGTGCCTCCCCCGGCCGCACCGGCGCCAGGCTCACCATCACCAGCCTCACCATCACCAGCCTCACCATCACCAGCCTCACCGGCGCCAGCCTCACCGGCGCCAGCCTCACCGGTACGCTACTCGGGCCGGCACGCGGGGCCGGGATCCGTGCCGATCGGGCCGGTGAACGGGACCTGGCCCGGGCCCACGCAGGCCCTGCTGAGCGCCCCGGTATACGCCGAGGCCGAACCCGAGTCGCGCGAGGATCGCGGCACCCTGCGCGTCGACGACGAGCCCGCGCGGCCCTGGGAGCCTTCGCCCGAGTGGGAGGGTTCGCCCGAGTGGGAGGGTTCGCCCGAGTGGGACCGCTCGCTCGGGTGGGAGCGGGCTGCTGGCAACACGGAAATGGTCACGCCGGCGCATAACCGGCGCAGGGGGAATGACACCCTTCTCCTCGAGGAGGAACTGCCGGCCACCTGGCGGCAGCCGGACGGCAGGCGGGGCCTGGTCACCCGGCGCACCGCCCGGATGGTGGTCCCGGTCATCGTGCTCGTCGCGGTCGCCGCGCTGGCCCTGGCGCTGCTGACGGGGCATGGCCCGAAGTTCGGCCAGCTCGCGGCGAGCCAGCCCCACGACCGGGCCCCGGCGCTGCCTCAGGCCCTCACCGCCGCGGCGTTCGGCAGCTATCCCGGGCAGCAGCAGCGCGGCGTCTTCCAGACCATCAACCGCATCGTCGCCTCGGGGAACACGATCGTGACGATGGGCTCGCAGACGAGCGACGGCCTCGTCCGCCAGCAGTTCTTCGTGTCCACCAACGCCGGGGCCACCTGGCGGCTGGCCCCGGTGCAGTCGTCGGGCGGCGGCCAGGCCCCGCTCGGGCACGAGGCCTCGCTGCTGGCGGGCGGCCCGGGCGGGTGGGCCGCGATCGGGCCGCAGGCCCTCTGGACCAGCCAGGACGGCCAGTCCTGGACGCTGGCGGCCGCGCACGGGATAACTCCGCAACAGCCCGGCGACTCGGTCTGGGTGATGACCAGGACCGCCCAGGGCTACCTGGTCGCGGGCTCGGGCTCGGCCGGGGGCGGCGCGTCGCAGGCGGTGATCTGGACCTCGCCGGACGGCGTGACCTGGCACCGCATGACGGCGGCGCAACTGGGGCTGGCGGCCGCGGGCGAGCGGGTGCTGAACATCTCCTACGCCACCTGGCTCGGCGACGACACGCTGATCTCCGGCGAGGTCGCGGCGAACGGGACCACCTACTCTGGCGCGTGGCTGAGCACCAACGGCGGAGCGGCGTGGACGCGGGTGAGCATCCCCGCCGATCACGGCGCGGGCGCGTCCATCGCCGGTCTCGCGTTCGACAGCGCGGGCCTGATCGCGGTCAGGCCGGGCCGCTCGGCGAACGGTGCCGACGACGGCGTGGCTTATTTTTCCCCGAACGGGCGAACCTGGAGTTACGCGGGAACCATCGACGCGGCCGGCGGCTGGACCCCCGGCGTGGTGAAGGGCAGCGCCTACGGGTTCGTCGTGGCCGGGACCAGCGTCGCGGGCCGGCTCGTGGCGTACACGGGCACGGGGGACGGCGCCAGCTGGCAGCCGACCGGTCCGCTCGGCGACGCCGCCGACGAGTCCGTGGTCGGCGCCACGGTCGCGCCCGCGGGCACCATCGTCGCGGTCGGGTACACCGCGGCCAGCAAGCTCGGCCAGCAGGCGATGCTCGTCGAGGCGAACACAGCAGGCACCGTGCGCCCGATCTCGCTGGCGGCCATCCCGGGCGGCGTGATCCCGGAACTCACGGTCAACGGGCTGGCGGTCGCCGACGGCCAGCAAGTCGCGGTGGGCAGTTCGGACGGGTACCCGGCGGTGTGGCGGAAGGGCCCAGGCAACTCCTGGACCCTGGTCACCACGCTGACCTCGGTGCCCGCCGGGACGGGCCTGAGGGACCTGACCGGGGTGGCCCACTCCTCGGCCGGCTGGCTCGCGGTCGGAGCGCCCGGTCCCTACGTCGCGACCTCCGCCGACGGCACGACCTGGCAGTTCGTCACCGGCCCCGGTTCTATCACCGATGACCTGGCCGGGGTGGCCGCCGTGGCGACCGCCGCGGGCCCGGCCGGGTACATCATCGTCGGCAAGCTGGTCGCGCCGGGCGGCAACTGCGTGGCCGACGTCTGGTGGTCACCGAACCTGACCTTCTGGGTGCGCGCGCACGACGTGAACGACGCGACCGGCTCGAGCCAGGTGCTCGCGGTCGCGGCGAGCGCGCACGGTTTCGTGTCGGCCGGGTCGCACGACGGCAGGCCGGCGGTGTGGACGACGACCGACGGCCGGAGCTGGACCACAGTCGTCCTGCCCATGCCGGCGGGCGCCACCGGCGCCGCGCTGCAGCAGATCGCGATCAGCGGCGACCGCGTGGTCGCCCTGGGCCAGGAATCCACCGCGGCCGGTCCGCTGCCGTTCGCCGAGCTATCCGTCGACGGCGGAAACACCTGGCAGCAGGTGCCGTTCAGGTCGCCGGGAACGGACACTACGTTCACCGCGCTGACCGCGGGCCCGGGCGGTTTCGCGGCCACCGGCCAGTTCGGCGGGCCCGGGCCGCGGGAGGTCGGGGTGTGGACCTCGGCCAACGGGACGGTATGGGCGCCCGCGCAGATCGGCGGCCTCACCGGGGCGCAGGCCAGCGGCAGCTACCTGCTGACCGCGCTGGCCCCGGCCGGCTCCGCCGTGACCGGCGTCGGCTCGATCGCCACCCAGCAGAGCCTGGAGCCGTTCACCGTGACCATCCCGGGGCTGGGAGGGTCACGGTGAGGTGACGCGGGTCGGCCCCCGTTATCCCCCGCGGCCTTGCCGAGCGACGGCGGGCCGACGGAGTTGAGGCCGGCCGCGGATACGCACGGGAGCGCCATGGAGATCCCGACGCCTGCGAGGATGAACGGGGCGACGTAGCCGGCGTAGCCGGCCGAGTGGGCCGCGAGGTACACGATCCACCCGAACCCGGCCGCCTGCATCAGCAGACCCGGCACGATCAGCGGGCGGGCCCCGACCTTGTCGAACACCGCACCCGCGACCGGCGCGACCACCATGGGCGCGGCGGTCCAGGGCAGGAAGCGGAGCGAGCCCGAGCACGTACATCCGGCGCCTGCCGATCAGGTCCCCGAGCGCGGCGGCGGTGATGCGGCGTAGCCAAACCCGGCGGTCAACCCGCCCGAGCCCACTAGGCTCGGCGAGATCACCTGGCTCGAACCGTACCCTGACGTGCTGCTCGACGAACTGCCCGACTCCGCGCCAGGCCCGCAGGCCCGATACGAGGCCAGGGAGGCGATCTCGCTCGCGTTTGTGATCGCGCTGCAGGTCCTGCCACCCCGGCAGCGCGCCGCGCTGATCCTGCGCGACGTGCTGGACTTCCGCGCCAGCGAAGCGGCGGACATCCTGGCCACCAGCGAGCAGTCGGTGGAAAGCGCCCTCAAGCGGGCCCGCGGCACCCCTCGCGCGCCACCTGCCGCCGCCCGGCCAGCAGCCGCCGCTCCCGCACTCCCGCGCCGAGGCCGAACTCGTCGCTCGGCTCACCCGGGCGTTCGAGGCTTCTGACGTGGACGGGATCGTCGCCCTGCTCACCGACGACGCCTGGCTGACCATGCCCCCAATACCGCTGGAGTACCAGGGCCGCGAGCTAGTCGCACAATTCTTCACCCTGGTCCTCGGCACGGGCCGCCGCTTCCGGCTCATCGCTACGCGGGCGAACGGCCAGCCGGCGTTCGGCATATACACGCACGACCCGCAGGCCCCGGTCCTGCACGCGAACGGGCTGACCGTGATCACCCTGGCCGGCGAGCGGATCAGCAGGATCGACCGCTTCGACAACGGCGTGCTCTCCCGCTTCGGGCTCCCCCGGTCCCTACCCGTCTGACCGGGCCAGGGCCGCCTCGAGGTCCGCGCGGTGACCGTCGGCGTGCCGGGCCGCGATCTGGGCCAGGCGCCGGGCCCGGCCATCGTCGGCGGCCAAGGCGGCGGACAGTGCCGAGACCAGGTCGCTGATGGCCGCTCCGCTGCACCGCAGGTGCGCGGCCGTGTCGATTTCCGCGGCGCAGGCCGCCGCATCGGGCGCATCTTCGGTCACGACCGCCACCTTACCGATGCCAAGGCTTGAGCCGGGCCGGGCCCTTATCGCTGTCCTGGTGGCTGCCCGCGTCGCCGTCCGTCCTGGCCATGACCAGCACGAGCACAGCGACCAGCGCGCCCAGCGGAGCGACCAGGGCGATGAAGTCCGAGGAGGCGAGGCTGCCCAGGGCCACGAGGGCCCCGGCGAATCCGACGATCACCACCGCGACCACCACCAGCCCCCAGGTCTGCAGGGACAGCCGCGGCGGGCCGGACAGCGGAGCGTCCGTCCCGTCCGGCACGGCGGTGACGGACTTCGTCTCGCGGCGTTCGGTGAGGCCCTCGCGGACCCGCGCGGTGATCGTGAGGTGGCCCGGCCGGTCAGCGACCAGGAGCAACTGGTCCGGATGGGCCGGGTCGGGTGACTGGAACACCGAGCCGCCACCCGCCGCCCACGTCACCACCTTCCCGTTGCCCGACGGCCTGATGCTGTAGCGGACCTGCTCGCCCGCGACCACAGTGTCCGGGCCGTCGATGACCAGCTGCGGCGGCCTCGCGCGGGAGGCTCCCCTGGCCTCAGGGACGGCGCCGTTCCCGTGGCCGCCGTTCCCGTGAGCACCGCCGTTCCCGTGAGCACCGCCGTTGCCGTGAGCGCCGCCATTGACCGCGGCCTGGGCAGCGTCCTCCGCAGGCGCCGTAGTGGTCTCCTCCGCCGTGGCGATGATCTGCCGGCGGGCCAGCAGTTCGGCAAGCCGGATCTGGCGGGCGTGCACGTTCCAGGCCATGGCCACCACCAGCGCGGCAAGCCCGCAGGCCCCGAGCCCGAGCAAGGCGGCGACCGCGGGATGGCCGGTGACGGCGGTTACGGTTCCGAGCATGGTCTCTCCCTGATCCGGGCCATGCTGGTATTGAAACATATAATCGAATGAATGCCAACCCGGGCTGGGCTTCTCGAAACGAGCTAGGATGGGGCGGCGCCGGGGACGGCGAGGGGTGGCGCGCGGTATCAGTGGAAGCGGGAGACGAAACGGCGCTGCCCGGGGGTCTCGACGGCACGCGGGCGGTAGTGCTCCCTGACGTAGGCGACGGCCTGGCGGTTGGGTACCCCATCCAGCACGGCCAGGCAGGCCAGGGCCGTGCCGGTCCGGCCCTGTCCGCCCGCGCAGGCGACTTCGACGCGCTCGGCTTCGGCGCGCGCCCACGCCTCGCGTAGCACCTCAGCGGTGGCCGCGCGGTCGGCAGGCAGCCCGAAGTCAGGCCAGACCAGCCACCGGCTTTCCCAGGCGACCGGCGGCGGTTCGTGGCCGAGCAGGTAGAGCGCGAAGCCGGGCACGGGACCCGCGGGCAGGGGCGCGAGCAGTCCCCGGCCGCGGATTAGCCGGCCCGAGGGCAGGCGCAAGACCCCCGCCGCGGTGGCATCCCAGGTAGCGGGCACGACGCCAGCGTAGCCGCCTCGCGCTGGCCCGCCATGACCTCAGGCGGATCGAAGGCGAACTGACCATCTGACGTCACCGGGCCGCCTTTCCGGGTTGACTTCGCGGATTCTCTCCGCCGGATTCCTTAGTCCATCTGGACCACCGGGCCACCGCGCATCTGCGGCGGCCCGGTGCGGACGGTCGTCAGGTGCGGGCCACCGTGGCGGCGGCCCAGTGCCGCTCCAGGTGCGGCACCAGATCCATCGGACGTTCCTCAGGGAAGAACAGCCTGGCCCCGTCGACGGTGACCACCCCGGTAGCGCCGGGGATGGTGTCGCGCAGCCAGTAGGCCGTGGAAACGTCGAAGAACGTGTCCCCTGTCCCCCACACCATGAGGGTGGGCACGGTGAGCTCCTTGAGCCCCGGCTCGACCGCGCGAAGGTCTTCGGCGTCGAGAGAGGTCAGCAGCCGCTCGAACTGGCGGGCCCGCTCCAGCGTACCGAAACATGGCTCCATGTAGGAGCGGATCACGTCCCGGTCCATCCGGTCCAGGTGCTCGTACGCGGATGCGAACGAGGCCTGCGCGGCGGCGTCCAGGTCGGCGATCATCGCGACGGCGGTCGGCGCGAGTTGGCCGGCGGCGGCGAGTTCGATCAACGGCTTCATGGCGTCGGGCGGCATGTCGTTCTGGGTGTCGCAGTTGGTCAGGGTGAACGTGGCCAGCCGCCCCGGTTGGCGGGCCGCGAAGATCTGGGCGATGGCTCCGCCCGTGTCGTTGGCGACGAGGTCGATGCCGGTGAGCCCGAGCGCCTCGCAGAAGTCCTCAAGGCCCGCCGCGAGGGCGGCCAGCGAGAGGTCCTGCTCGGCGGTCACCGGGCTCTGGCCGTGCAGCGGGAGGTCGATGGCGATGCAACGGCGCTGCGCGGCCACGGCACCGATGACGTGGCGCCAGAGGTAGGCGTTGCTCGCGATGCCGTGTACGAAGAGCGCCACGGGGCCGGTGCCGATGTCGAGGTAGCTGATCTCGCCGGAACGGGTCGTGGCGGTGTGCCGGTGCTCGTTGAGTTCGGTTAGCTGCATTACGCTCGCCTTCCTAGTAGAGGCACTATGCTTGTAAGACCGACTGTCGGTCTAGTTTAAATAAACCGACAGTCGGTTTGTCAAGAGTTGAGACCCGGACGAGGAGCCGAGATGGACCAACCTGGGACCACGGGCGGGCCGACCGCGGCAGGGCAGCCAGGGGCGCCGATCGCGGATTGGCTGGATGCGGTACGGCGGGCTGGTCCGGCTGAGGGGGCAAATCCTGGCGAGCGGGTGAACAGGAACGTCGCCCGCGGGGAGGCGACGCGGGGGCAGCTGATCGCGATCGCTACCCGCATGTTTGCCGAACGCGGCTACGAGGACACCTCGATCGAGGCGGTGCTGCGGGAGGCGGGGGTCAGCCGGGGGTCGCTCTATCACCACTTCGCCGGCAAGGAGGCCCTCTTCGAGGCGGTGGTCAAGGAGATCGACGCCTTCATCGCGGCGCAGACGATCGCCGCCGCGAGCGGGGCCGACGGGCCCGTGGCCGCGCTGCGAGCCGCGTTCCTGACCTGGATCCGGCTGGCCGGAGATCCGGTGGTGCGGCAGATCGTGCTGATCGACGCGCCGTCGGTGTTCGGCTGGGAGCGATGGCGGTCGATGGATGAGGAGGCCCTCAGCGTGCTCAGGGGCGTGCTCCAGGCCATAGCGGACCAGGGGAAACTGCGGCCGGAGCTGGTCGGCACGCTTGCTCACGTGCTGCTGGCGGCGGTCAATGAGGTCGCTCTGCTGGTGGCCAGGTCCGACGACAAAGACGCAGCCATGCAGGCCGGCGCCGACACCATCGACGAGCTGCTGCAGCGCCTGTTCGGCTGAGCGCCGGGCGAGCTAGGCCATCCGGTCGAGGATCTCGCGGACGAGGTCCATCGAGGTATGCGGGTGGAGGAAGGCGAACCTGGCCACGGTCTCGCCCTCCCAGGCCGACGGCGGGATGAAGGCCACCTGGTCCACCAGTAGCTGGTCGGCCCACGCGTTGTACTGCGCGGCGTCCCAGCCGCGCCTGCGGAACAGTACGACGCCTAGCTCGGGTTCGCGGATCAGCTCCAGGTGGTCGCTGGCCTTGATCTCCGCCGCGGTCTGGCGGGCCAGGTCGATCGCCACCTCGATGGCCTCGCTGTACGCGTCCACCCCGTAGACCGACAGGGAGAACCAGAGCGGCAGGCCCCGGGCCCGCCTGGTCAGGTGGTAGGCGTAGTCGGTCGGGTTCCACTCACCCGGCGTGTCGTGGATGACGTCGAGGTAGGAGGCGTCCTGCTTGTGCACGGACCTGGCCACCGAGGGGCTCCGGTACAGCAGGGCCGCGCAGTCGAACGGGGAGAACAGCCACTTGTGCGGGTCGACGATGAAGGAGTCGGCGTGCTCGATGCCGTCGTACTTGGGCCGGACGCTCGGCGCGAACAGGCCCGCGCCGCCGTAGGCGCCGTCCACGTGGAACCACAGGCCATAGTCGTGCGCGACGTCGGCCGCCCCGGCCAGGTCGTCGATGATGCCGGCGTTCGTGGTCCCCGACGTCGCCACGATCGCGGCCAGGGAAGCGGGGTCGCCGTCCGCCTCGATCGCGGCCCGCAGGCCCGCGCCGGTCAGCCGGTGATCGGTGGAGGGCACGATCAGCGCGTCCATCTCGCAGATCCGCATCGTGTTGATGATGGAGGAATGGGCGTCTTCGGTGATCGCCACCCGCCAGCGCCGGCCTGCCGCGGAAGGCCCGGCCTTGCGCTTGGCCACCTCGCGGGCCACCACCAGGGCGGACAGGTTCCCGGCCGACCCGCCGGAGACGAAGCAGCCGCCCGCCGTGGCCGGCATCCCGGCGCGGTCGGCGATCAGCCGCAGCGCCTTGTTCTCTGCGTGAATCGCGCCGGCCGCCTCCAGCCAGGAGATGCCCTGGATCGAGGCGCAGGAGACGAGCATGTCGAACAGCAGCGAGGCCTTCGTCGGCGCGGCCGGGATGAAGCCGAGGAAGCGCGGGCTGTCCGCCGAGATCACCGCCGGCGCGATGACCGACGCGTAGACGCCGAGCACCTGGTCGGGGTCGTGCGGCTCGGCGCCGGGCAGGCCCTGGAACGCAGCGTCCAGCTCGGCGGGATCCCGCGAGCCCTTATCGAGCGGAACCGGGTCCAGGCGCAGGCGGTTCTCCGCGTACGCGAGCACTGACCGGATCATCGCCTCGGTGGTGGCATCGACACTGTGCATGGGCGCAACCTAGGGCCACGGGCGTGGGGCCCGCAAGGGCCGGTCGGTGGCCACCGGGCCGGTGAGGGGGGTGCGGGAGAGGCAGTGACATCGTTCGGGATAAAAAGATCGTGTCAGGATGGGGCCTTGAGAATGGAGGGACGATGGCACATCCGCTGGACCCGCTGACCGCGGAGGAGATCCGGCAGGCGGCCGCCATCCTGCGGCGCGATCGCGGGGTCGGGGCCAGCTGGCGGTTCGCGTCGATCGAGCTCAGCGAGCCGTCCAAGGACGCGCTGCGGACTCCGGAGGCTGGTGAGGAAGGCGGCCGGGAGGCGATCGTGGTGTGCTGGGACCGCTCGGACGGGCGGGCCTACCGGGCCACGGTGTCGCTGACCGGCGACGCGGTCACCGCGTGGGAGGACCTGCCGGGCCAGCACCCGAACATGACCGTCGACGAATGGCACGAGTGCGACGAGGTGCTCCGCGCCCACCCGGCCATGGTCGAGGCGCTGGCGCGCCGCGGGATCACCGACCTGTCCCTGGTGCTGACCGACATGTGGGCCTACGGTGCCGCGCTGGTCCCCGAACGCTACTGGGGCAGGCGGATCGGCTGGTCCGACGTCTGGTACCGCGGTAGCGAGCACGGCAGTCCGTACGCCCACCACGTCACCGGGCTGCACGCGGTCATCGACCTGAACAGCATGACCGTGCTGGAGATCGAGGACAGCGGGGGTTCCGGCGATCATCCTGACGTGCGGGGCGAGTACCTGCCCGAACTGACCGGGATGCCGCTGCGCGAGGTGAAGCCCCTGCAGGTCAGCCAGCCGGAGGGGGTCGGCTTCTCGCTGGAAGGCCGGCTGCTCTCCTGGCAGAACTGGCAGCTCCGGCTGGGGTTCAACCACCGCGAGGGCCTCGTCTTGCACCAGGTGGGGTTCACCGATTCCGGACGGCTTCGGTCGGTGGCACACCGGATGTCGTTCGCCGAGATATTCGTGCCGTACCGGGACCCCAGCCCCGACCACTACCGGCGGACCGCGTTCGACATCGGCGAGTGGGGCCTGGGGTTCATGACGACCTCGCTGGAACTGGGCTGCGACTGCCTGGGCGAGATCACCTACCTGGACGCGGTGGTGCACGACTCGCGCGGCGAGCCCCGCACGATCGCGCACGCGATCTGCATCCACGAGGAGGACAACGGCGTGCTGTGGAAGCACGTCGACGAGCGGGCGGGCGCGACGGTGCGGCGGGCCAGGCGGCTGGTGATCTCCTTCCACGTCACCGTGGCCAATTACGAGTACCTGGTGTACTGGCGGTTCTACCAGGACGGGAACATCGAGTGCGAGGTCCGCGCCACCGGGATCCTGGTGACCTCGCACGTGGGCGCTTCCGGCCTGGCCGACAACGGGACGGTGGTGGACCAGCGAACCTACGCGCCGTTCCACCAGCACTTCATCGTCGCGCGCCTGGACCTCGACGTGGACGGGCCCGACAACACGGTCTACGCGACCGAGTCGCGGGCCACCGGGGTGTCCGAGACCGACCCGTACGGGCTGGGCCTAGTGGTGACGAGCACGCCGCTGCGCACCGAGGCGGAGGGCAAGCAGGACTACGACTGGGCCACGCAGCGCGGCTGGAAGGTGGTCAACGACAACGTGCAGAACGGGCTGGGTGCTTCCGTCGGGTACAAGCTGGTGCCCTCGGGAATGTTCCCGCCGCTGCTCGACCGTTCCACGCCGGCGTTCCGCCGCGCCGAGGCCATCGGGCACACGCTGTGGGTTACGCCCTACCGGCCGGACGAGCGGTGGCCGTGCGGCGAGTTCCCGAACCTGAGCTCGCGCGATTCTGGGCTTCCAGCTTGGACGGCGGCGGACCGGGCGATCGAGAACACGGACGTGGTGCTGTGGTACGTGTTCGGCATCCACCACATCACCCGGCCGGAGGACTGGCCGGTGATGCCGGTCGACACCGTGTCGTTCTGGCTCAAGCCGTTCGGGTTCTTCGACAGGAACCCGGCACTGGACGTCCCGCCGAACGCCGCGGAGTGCTCGGCCTAGCGGCGGGCGCCTATAGCCTCCTTGCTGTGAGGTCCCGGTCCTTGAAGTCCTTGGAGGTGTGAGCCAGGTTGGCGTCGACAGCGTTGCTCATCATGGATGTGCAGCAGAGCATCGTGGACCGCTTCCGCGGCGAGGCAGGCTACCTGCCGCGGCTGGCCACCGCCGCGGATGCCGCCCGCGGCGCCGGAATCAGGGTCATGTACGTGACCATCGCGTTCCGCCCAGGCTACCCCGAGGTCAGCCCGAGCAACCCGACCTTCGCGGGCATCAGGGGCAGCGGCCGTTATATCGACGGTGATCCCGGCTCGCTCATTCACCCAGCCGTCGCCCCGGCTCCCGGCGAGGTCGTGATCAGCAAGCGCCGGGTCTCCGCGTTCTCCGGCAGCGACCTGGACATGGTGCTGCGGGCCGGCGACGTCGACAGGCTCGTCCTGGCCGGCATCGCCACGAGCGGGGTGGTGCTTTCCACGCTGCGCCAGGCCGCGGACCTGGACTACCGCCTCACCGTCCTGGCGGACGGCTGCCTCGATGCCGACCCCGAGGTGCACCGGGTCCTGCTCGGGAAGGTATTCCCGCGCCAGGCCGAGGTCACCACCATCACCGACTGGACAGCGAGTATCTACCGTGCCTTATGACGTGCGCACCGAATCGGCCAGCCCGCGGGTTCTGGCGGCGATCCGCGCGACGACCACCCCGCACGAGCTGGGCGCCGACATCGTGCGGCTGTTGAACATGGTCTGGCCGGTGCTACGGGAGCAGGGCGTGCGGACCGACCACAACGTCGTCGTCTACCGGGGCGGCGCGGGCGGCACGCTCACCGTGGACGTCGGCGTGGAGACCTTGACCGACTTCTCCGATCGCGGCGAAGTCCTTCACGTGCCTACGCCATCGGGCGAGGTGGCCATGACCGCGCACTTCGGCGAG
>JBOHCK010000015.1:0-33785 GCA_050698755.1 Streptosporangiaceae bacterium
GGGGTTCGACGAGGGCACGCTGAACTCGGACTCCATCATGCTGCTCCACATTGGCAGCGGCCGCCCGGTGCTGGTCAGCATCCCGCGTGACTCTTACGTGGACATTCCAGGTCACGGCTTTAACAAGGTCAACGCGGCGCTGGCCTACGGCGGGGCGAGCCTGCTGATCCAGACGGTCGAGAACGCCACCGGCCTGAAGATCGACCATTACATGGGGATCGGCTTCGGCGGACTGGTCGCCGTGGTGAACAAGATCGGCGGCGTGCGGATCTGCCTCAAGACCGCGCTCAACGACTCCAACTCCGGCGTGCACCTGGCCGCCGGGTGCCACAACCTCAACGGGGATCAGGCGCTCGCCTTCGTCCGCGACCGGCACTCGTTCGCCACCGAGGACCTGCAGCGGATACAGGACCAGCGCGCGTTCCTGTCCGCCCTGCTGAAGAAGGCCACCTCGCCCGGCGTGTACCTGAATCCGTTCACGGCCCTGTCGTTCGGGTCAACCGCCGCGAGCTCGATGTCCGTCGACACGGGCACGAGCCTGCTCGACCTGGAGCACGCGGCGTCCGCGCTGCGCGACCCGGAGACGGGCACGGTGCCGATCGCCAACAGCAACTACTACACGAGCGCCGGCGACTCGGTGCTGTGGAACACGACCCTGGCGACCGAATTGTTCCGCGCGCTGAAGAACGACTCGGCCATCCCGAAGGGCTTGCTTTCCGGCACCACCGTCGGCTGAGCGCCGGCCTGACCTGGCGGTGTCGGCCACGACGGTGGTTTCACTCCCCTATGTGGCCGGCGCGTCCGTGCTAGAACCTGGCCGGGTCAGCTGGGCCGGGTACGGTGACGGCGCGGCGGCGTGACCGGGGCCGGCGCCAGGGTGGGCCGCGCGTTCCTGGGCCTGGGAGATGGCCCAGGCCGCGTTGACCAGGCCGATATGGCTGAACGCCTGCGGGAAGTTGCCGAGCATTTCGCCGCTGCCAGGGTCGACTTCCTCGGCCAGCAGGCCCACGTCGTTGATGGCCGCCACGGCGCGCTCGAACGTCGCGGTGGCCTGGTCCAGGTCCCCGGCCAGCGCCTGCGCTTGCGCCAGCCAGAAGGTGCAGAGCAGGAACGTCCCCTCCTCGCCGGCCAGGCCGTCGTGAGCCAGGTAGCGGTACACCAGGCCGCGCTGGTCGGTCAGCCTGGCGGCGGTGGCGTCGATGGTGGCCTTCATCCGCGGGTCGTCCCCGGGCAGGAAGCCGGTGATGGCCAGCATCAGGCTGGAGGCGTCCAGGTCTTCTCGGCCGAAGGCTTGGGTGAAGGCCCCCGCCTGATCGTTCCAGCCGCGCTCTAGGATGGCCGCCCGGATCTGGTCGCGGACCTCGGTCCACGACTCAATCCGGTCGGCCGCGCCGAGCAGCGAGGCGAGGGCGATCGCCCGGTCGAGCGCGACCCAGCACATGAGCTTGGAGTACAGGAAGTCCCGCGGCTCACCGCGGACTTCCCAGATTCCCTGGTCCTTCTCGGCCCACCGGCTCGCGGCCGTGTCCGCCGCGGCCACGAGGAACTGCCGCGTGACCGGGTCGAGTTCGCCCAGCTGGTCGGCCAGCCGCTGCGCGGCATCGAGCAACTCGCCGTACACGTCAAGCTGGCGCTGGGTCCACGCGCCGTTGCCCACCCGCACCGGCTGGCTGGCCCGCCACCCGGCCAGGTGCGGCAGCTCGCGCTCGGAGAGGTCGTGCTCGCCGCCCACGCCGAACATGATCTGCAGGTCCTTCCCCCGCCGCAGCTCGGAGGCGGAGGCGTCGGCCAGGAAGCCGAAGAACTTGCCCGCCTCTTCGGGGCAGGCCGCGACCCACAGGGCCTCCATGGTCAAGCTGGCGTCGCGCACCCAGGTATAGCGGTAATCCCAGTTGCGCTCGCCGGCGACCGCCTCCGGCAGCGAGGTCGTGGGCGCGGCCACGATGGCCCCGGTCGGGGCGAACGTCAGCGCCTGCAGGACCCGGCCGGAATGGTGCACCAGGTCGCGCCAGGGCCCCTCATAGGACTGATGCAAAGCGGACCAGGAGCGCCAGGCTTCCACGGTGTCCTGCAGGCGGTCGACGATCTGGCCGGCCTCCCAGGCGGCCAGCGGCGGCTCCTGCAGCTGCCCGCACTGGAGCGCGAAGCTCACGGTCTGCCCGGCGACCAGGTGGAGCTGCGCGGTGGCGGTGTCCCCGGCGATCTGGAAACCGGCGGGCACGGAAAGGAAGAGCCGGCTGGCACCGCCACGGGCGGCGATGCCTCCGGCTACCGCTTCCAGGATCGGGTGGATCAGCGCGTATTCGGGCCGCGGCGCATAGCTGACATCTACGTCGATTTCCCCCACGGTGCACGTGAGCCGGCGCAGCAGAACTCCCGGCGACCCGGCGCCCAGGTGGTGGCCGCGGTCGTTACGGCCCACGGCCATGGCGTCGGTTAGCACCGCGGTGCCGGCCTGCGCCTCGAACGTGGTCTCCAGGACCATCGTCTGGTCGACGTACGCGCGGCTGACCTGGAAATCGCCGGCCGGCCGGATCGCGAAGTGGCCGCCATCGGGATCAAGGAGACGGGCGAATGCGGCCGGCGCGTCGAACCGAGGGCAACAGAGCCAGTCCACCGAGCCGGCCCGGCTGACCAGCGCAGCCGAGCGACAGTCCGACAGCAGGGCATAGTCGCCGATCGGCAAGCTGTCCATCTGTAGTTCCCTTCGTTCCCGAACACCGTGCCGCACTTCATGACCGAGCTCCGCACTATCGCCAATCACGCTCGTCAATGCTCGGCCACGGTCTTGAGCGCCGCTGCCCGCTCGCGTGCGAGCCGCCGCCGCAGGTGGGTCGTGCCCGAGGTCGCGTAGATCTCGGCCTCCCGTTCCGGTGCGCGGCGGCGTTCGGCCAGGTGCAGGAGGTCCACGCAGGCCAGCACGATCAGCGACCCGGCTAGCCAGATCCCGAGGACGAGCAGCTGGTGGCCCAGGTCGCCGTCGGGGAGGTACACCACGTCGCGCGCGGCGGCCACGATGGCGCCGTTGGGCAGCCATGGCGCCACCTGGCGGAAGCCATCGGGCAGGAACGCGAACGAGACCGTCCCGCCGGAGACGGCATTCCCGATGACGACGAAGACGAGCGCGGCCAGGCCGGTTCCCGGCAGCCCGGTGACCGCCTGGCAGGCGGTGACGAAGGCCACGAACGTAAGCGAGCCGAGGAAGCCGACGCCGATGAGCGCTGCGCTCGCGCCGGTCAGGGCGCCGAAGATCGTGTCGAGCGCGAGCACGCTCCCGCAGGCGGTCAGCAGGGCAAACAGGACCGCGGCGGTGACCCGCCACCACAACCGGAAGCGCCTGCCGAACAGGAACAGGCCGATGCTCCCGAGCACGCTCGGGAGGAGCAGGCCGAGCTCAAAGACGAAGACGGACAGGCCCGCGCGGTCACCGGCTGGAAGCGGCGCGACGTCGAGGGAGCGGGCCTGGCGGTGCAGTGCAGTCGCCGCGGCCAGGAGCGCCGCCGTGATCGCCTGCTGCTGACCCGATCCCGCCGCGCCCGCCGTCACGATCGTCACGGGACCCGTGGTACCAGTGACCAGGCCGCCGGCCGCCGACTGGGACAGGACGCTGTCGGTTACGGCCCGCGCAGATGGCGCGGGCACGACGGTGAAGCCGCCTGGTGCCGCGTGCGCGAGTCCGCGAGCCAGCCCCTGTACGAAGCCTGCCGGTGCGGCCACGGCGACCCGCACGCCGTGCGGTGCCGGAGCGTGATCGGCGAAGCCGAAGGATAGTGTGAGGATGAAGCCGACCACGGCGGCGGCGACGGAAATGGTGAACAGCCGGCGGGGCGATGGCTGGCGGGGCGGTCGCTGCGTGTCGGGCATGGACATCCTCTCCGCCACTTGGACCAAACGGCGGGTGGCTCCTGGTTTCCTGCGCCTGACACCATGGTCGCGTTCACGGGTTCTTCGTCGCGCCAGTGGTAATCCCGGGCCGAACCCCGGAGCCGCCGTGGGCGTGACAACCTCGGGCTAACCCTATTGCCCGAGGCCAGTCGCCTGGGCACCATCTCTATGTGGCGATGCGGATCCTGATCGTCGATGACTAGCCGAGCCTGTCCCGAGCCGAGAACGGTGAATACATGCGCGTGCTGCCTCCCATGGCCTGCCGCTCCGCCGCGGTCCGGCCGCCCCAGATGCCGAAGGCGGCGCCGTGGCTCAGCGCCCAGTCCAGGCACCGAGCCCGCACCGGGCACCCGTCGCAGATCTGCTTGGCCCGGTCGATCTCCGGACCCGTGGTCCACTCCGGGAAGAACAGCTCGGGGTCGGCGGGCAGGCACGCAGCGCGGGTGCGCCAGTCCATTAGCTCCGACGTCGCATGCTGAGGATCAGTCATGCTGGAGTGCGCGCTCTGGCTTGGACGGCTCCTTGCGGTCACCGAAGTGATTGATGATGTCTTCGACAGCCCGGCCCTCAGACTCGGGCAAGAACCAGCACACCAGGGCTGGTTCTTCATCGGTCTGCGACTCAGCCATTTCGCGTTCCTTCCCGTTGCTCCGTCTCCATCTCCGACGGCATGCCAGCCGGAGCTGCTATCTACGTTCTTCGCCGCGACTGCTGGTCGCGCCAGTGGAGCACCCTGGCCGGTACCCAGGCGTGATACCGGGGCTACCCGGCCCAGGGCATGGGCCAGGGTGTCTCACGGGTGCGACGGCCGCCCTCAGCCGCGAGCGTGGATACTAACGCCAACCCGAACGCCGAGGAGGGACCGTGCCGGTGACCAATGAGTCTGCGGACTACGACGTCATCGTGGTAGGCGGGGGCTCGCCCGGCGAGCACTGCGCCGGAGCCCTGGCCGACGGCGGCTTGCGCGTGGCCGTGGTCGAGCGTGACCTCGTCGGTGGTGAGTGCTCGTACTGGGCGTGCATCCCGTCCAAGACGCTGCTTCGGCCCGGCGAGGCGGTCCAGGGCGCACACGATGTCGGCGCCACCGCGGAGGTGAACGTAGCGGCGGCGCTGGCCTGGCGTGACTACATGGTCTCGGACTACTCCGACGCCGGGCAGCAGCGCTGGCTGGCGGGCAAGGGCATCGACCTGCTGCGCGGGACGGGGAGGCTCGCCGGGCCGGGCGTCGTCGAGGTCGGCGGGGTGCGTCACACCGCCAGGCACGTGGTCGTGGCGACCGGGTCTGACCCGGTCATACCGCCCGTCTCTGGGCTGCGTGAGCTGAAGGGGGTCTGGACCAACCGCGAGGTGACCGGCATGAAGACCGTCCCGCGGCGCCTGCTCATTCTCGGCGGCGGCCCGGTCGGCGCCGAGATGGCGCAGGCCGTGCGCCGTCTGGGCGGCGAGGTGGTCCTGGTCGAGGCGGCCGCGCACGTACTCGTCCATGAGCCGGCACCGCTAGGCGAGGCGCTCGGCGAGTGCCTGAGGCACGACGGCATCGAGCTCATCCTCGGTGTGCAGGCGACCGCCGCGGGACGCGACGGCACGGACTACGTGCTGACCCTCAATGACGGCCGCCAAGTGCGCGGCGAACACATCCTGGTCGCCACTGGCCGGCGTGCGCGCGTACTCGAGGGGCTGGAAACTGTCGGCGCGCAGGCCGGACCGCACGGCATCGTGGTCGACTCGCACCTGCGGGCCGGGGATCGCCTGTGGGCCGTCGGCGACGTCACCGGCGTGCGGCAGCTGACTCACGTCGGCAAGTACCAGGGCGAGGTCGTGGCCTCGAACATCCTCGGCGAGCCCCGCGAGGCGCACTACGAGGCCATACCCGCCGTGGTCTACACCGACCCGCAAGCAGCTTCCGTCGGCGCCGCGCAGGACCGGTTCAGTGCGACCGCCCCGCTCTCCCAGGTGGCCAAGACGGCCACCTACACTCACGCCACCTCCAACGGCTTCCTGACCCTGCTCAGCGACGGCGAGCGGCTAACCGGCGGCTACGCGCTCGGCCCCGAGGCTGGCGAGTGGATGCAGCAGGCCACGCTGGCCGTCCGCGCTCGCGTGCCGCTGCAAGTCCTGCGCGACGTCATCCAGCCCTTCCCCACCTTCTCGGAGATCTACGTCGACGCGCTCAAGGCACTCACCGGCCAGATCACCGCCACCGGCCAGCCAGCCGCGGCTGGATCGCCGCTGACCTAAGGAGAAAGTGCACATGACTCAGACCCTCACCTATCAGCAGATGGGAACGACGGCGCGAGGCCAGGCCCACGCGTTGTTCTCGCAGACCATGGCCTACGTCGCGGCCACGGCCGGTTTGTTCGCGCTCGGCGCCTGGGCGGGCCGCAGCCTGTCCGGCGGCGTGGGCATCGTCGCGTTCATCGCCGCCTTCGCCTGCCTGATCGGCATGCGGTTCGCGGCTAAGCGGTCCGCACAGCTGACCGTCGGGCTGCTCGTCGCGTTCGGCCTGCTGATCGGGCTGGCCGTGGCGCCGACGGTCGCCTACTACGGCGCCATGGATCCGCGCGCGCTGTGGGAAGCCGGCGGGGCCACCGCGCTGTTCATCGCCGGGTTCGGCGCCGCGGGCTACGCCACCAGGCGCGACCTGACCGCCCTCGCGCGGGTGAGCTTCTGGGCCCTGCTGGCCCTGATCGTGTTCGGCATCGTGCTGATCTTCGTCAACATCCCGGGCGGCGAACTGGTCTATTCGGTGCTCGGCCTGGTCATCTTCGCCGGGTTCACCATGTTCGACTTCCAGCGGCTTCGCACCAACACCGACGCCGCCACAGCGCCCCTGCTGGCCGCGTCGATCTTCCTTGACGTGCTGAACGTGTTCCTGTTCTTCCTGGAGATCTTCACCGGCGGAAAGCGGTAACAGCATCGAGGAGTTCCGGGGCCCCACGATTTCCCACCCGCCCCGCCAGCCACCTGACTCGCTTGCAATTTCGTAAGAGACATAATCACAACCATGGGGAGGCGGGGCTGGAAACGCGGTAGTGGCGGGTTACGCGGGGGGCTCAAGTACCGCGAGTGACTCCAGCCGGGTGCCAGCACGCAGGGCTGGCGCCGCGGACGGGGCAGCCGGGCACGGCACTAGGCACTGATGGTGGTGCCGGCCCGGCCGGCCAGGATGTCTGCGGCGTCCGCCAGCGCGCCGATCGCGGCCGGCTGGCCGGACGCCGCGACGAAGCGGAGGCACGCTTCGACCTTGGGCCCCATCGACCCCGCCGGGAACGTCATGGCCGACAGCGCGCGGGTGTCGATGGCCTGGATCGGCTGCGCATCCGGCGTGCCGTAACCACGGATGATGGCCGGCACGTCGGTGAGCACGAGCAGGCGATCGGCCTTGAGCGTGATCGCCAGCTCGGCCGCCGTCAGGTCCTTGTCGACCACCGCTTCCACGCCGGTCAGCTCACCGGCGCTCGATCGGATCACCGGTACGCCACCACCTCCGCCGCACACCACGAGCACGCCGGCGTCGGCCAGGGAGCGCACCGTCTCGATCTCCACCAGTTCCAGGGGCCTGGGCGAGGCCACCACGCGCCGCCAGTGGGGACCGTCGGCGGCGATGGTCCACCCCAGGCGTGCGGCGAGGGCCTGCGCTTCGCCCTGGTCGTAGCTGGCCCCGATGAACTTGGTGGGGTGGCCGAAGGCGGGGTCGGACGGGTCGACGACCGTCTGGCTCATGATGCAGGCCGTCTGCTGGGCGACGCCCGCGTTACGGAGCTCCTGGACCATCCAGTACCCGATCATGCCCTGGGTCTGGGCCACGAGCACGTCAAGCGGATAGGGCCGGCTGAGGCTGGCGTCCGACTGGCTCTCCAGCGCGAGCATCCCCACCTGCGGCCCGTTGCCGTGGCACAGCACGAGCTGGTGATCGGCGGCCAGCGGGGCCAGGGCCGCGGCGGCTTGCCGGACGTGGCGCCGCTGGATCACGGCGTCCGGCCGCTCGCCGCGCTCCAGCAGGGCATTCCCGCCCAGGGCCACTACGACGCGCATAACTTTGAGAGCGTGGCGATCATGAGGGCCTTGATCGTGTGCATGCGGTTCTCCGCCTGGTCGAACACCACCGAGGCGGGCGACTCGAAGACCTCGTCGGTGACTTCGAGGGCGTCGAGCCCGCGCTTGGCGTAGATCTTCTGGCCGATTTCGGTGTCGCGGTTGTGCAGGGCCGGCAGGCAGTGCATGAACTTGGCTTCCGGATTGCCGGTGGCCTTCATCACGGCGGCGTTCACCTGGTATGGGAGAAGCTGGTCGATCCGGGTGTCCCACTGGTCCTCCGGCTCGCCCAGGGACAGCCAGACGTCGGTGTAGACGAAGTCCACCCCGGCCGCGCCCGCGTTGACGTCATCGGTCACCGTCAGCCTGGCCCCTGATCCGGCGGCCAGGCCCGCAGCGATGCCGCGCACCTCCGCCGACGGCTGCAGCGCCGCCGGAGCGCAGATGCGGGCGTCCATGCCGAGCGTCGCCCCGGTGACCAGCAGTGAGTTCGCCGTGTTGTTGCGGCCATCGCCCAGATAGCAGAAGGACAGCTCCGCCAGCGGCTTGCTGGAGTGGTCGGTCATGGTCAAGATGTCGGCCAGCATCTGGGTCGGATGCCAGGTGTCGGTGAGCCCGTTCCAGACCGGCACCCCGGCGAACTCGCCGAGGATGTCCATGGATGCCTGGGTGAAGCCGCGGTATTCGATGCCGTCGAACATGCGGCCGAGCACGCGGGCGGTGTCCTTCACCGACTCCTTATAGCCCAGCTGGGATTCCCCCGGGCCGAGGTAGGTGACGTGCCCGCCCTCGTCGTGGGCGCCGACCTCGAACGCGGACCGGGTCCGCGTGGAGGTCTTCTCGAAGATCAGGGCGATGTTGCGGCCCTCCAGCCGCTTCCCGGTCACGCCGCGGCGCTTGTCCGCCCGCAGCCGTCTGGCCTCCTCGACGAGGAAGAGGAACTCGTCGGCGTTGAGATCGGTTTCCTTGAGCAGACTGCGCCCGTACAGGTCCATCAGATACTCCTCGGCTGGCTAGGCGGGATCGCGCTCTATCGGGCAGGTCATGCAGCGGGGGCCGCCGCGGCCGCGGCCGAGCTCGCTGCCGGGCACGTCGATCACCTCGATGCCGTGCTTGCGCAGCATGGTGTTGGTGGTGACGTTGCGGTCATAGCCGAGTATCACGCCGGGGGCGACGGCCAGGTAATTGTTTCCGTCGTCCCACTGCTCGCGTTCGGCGGCCCGGATGTCCTCGTCGGTGATCAGCACGGTGACCGCGTCGATGCCGAGCGCCTCGGCGAGGGCGTCCCACAGGCTGTGGTTGTGCGTGACCTTCAGGCCGGTGCGGGAGTCGTCGAGGGTGATGGTCCACGACCGCCAATGGCGGTCGATATACGGGTAGAGCACAAACGTCGTTCGGTCAATCATGGTCATCACCGTGTCGAGGTGCATCATCGCGTGCGACTTGGGCAGCTCGATGGCGATCACGGTGTGGGCCTGGCCGCTGGCGAACAGGGCGCGGGAGAGGATTTCCGCCGCCATCGGCGTGGTCCGCTCCCCCATGCCGATCAGGACCGTGCCGTGCCCCAGGACGTGCACGTCGCCGCCCTCCACGCTGGCCGGCAGGTGATCGGCGTCGTCATTGCCGTAGTAGGCGATGAAGTCGGCGCCGGCGAACAGGGGATGGTAGTCGTACACGGCGCGGACGTGCAGGTGTTCCCGCTGCCGGGCGGGCTTGGCCATCGGGTTCATTGAGACCCCGCCGTAGACCCAGGCGGAGTTGTCGCGGGTGAACAGGTGGTTGGGCAGCGGAGGAAGCAGAAAGTCGTCGGCCGCCAGCATGTCCCACTTCAGGCTCTTGGCCCGTAGCGGCCGCAGGTCGGCCTTGAGCACCCCGCCGATCAGGTACTCGGCCAGCCGCGGGCCGTCAAGGTCCTCGAATAGCTCGCGGAGCGGGCCGACCAGCGTCGGGCCCAGGACCTCGGGGGTACACAGCCGGTCGAGCACGAAAGCCCGGCCGTCGGGCAGCTCCAGCGTCTCGGCCAGTAGCTGCGAGAAGTAGTGCACCTGCACGCCGTGGTCGCGGAGGATCTCGGCGAACACGTCGTGTTCTTCCTTGGCCTTCGCCGCCCACAGCACGTCGTCGAACAGCAGGTCACCGATGTTCTGCGGGGTGAGGCGGGACAGCTCCAGGCCCGGCCGGTGGATGATGGCCTGCCGGAGCTGGCCCACCTCTGACTGCACGTTGAAGGTCATGACTGTCCTTCCGGGTTCTCGCCGCTGGGTACCGCGGCCGCTAGGTCGGTTGGCGCCGGGATCTGCCCGAGGTGTTCGCGGCGGGCCCGGATGAAGGCGTAGAGGACGATCCCGACCAGCACGACGACCATGGCCTGGTACACCGCCGAGTAGCCTGCGGCGAACGCGACCCACAGCGAGAACAGCGCCGCCGCCAGGCTGATCGACAGATCCCGGGCCAGTAGCCAGCCGTTTACTGGCCGGCGGCGGGCCACCAGGTAGGTGAGCTGGGCGCAGGCCGAGAACAGGTACGGGATGGCCACGGTGACCACGGTCAGGTCGACCAGGTAGGTGAACACCGTCAGCCCGGAACTGGTGGTGTAGCGCCACAGCATCAGCAGCGACGGCAGCGCCGCCGCGACCACGATGCCGAACCAGGCGTTGCCCCTGCGGTCGGTCCAGGCAAACTGCTGCGGGAACAGGCCGTCGTTGGCCGGTGCCCGTGACACCTCGGCGGTGACCAAGGTCCAGCCGATAAGGGCTCCGAACCCGGAGGTGGCGGCCAGCGCAGCGACCAGCTTCCCGGCCCAGGCGCTGTGCGGGAAGATCGTCTGGAAGGCGTTGACGAACGGCGCGCCGTTGTTCAACAGCGCGTGATGGGCGACCAGGCCCATGACCGCGGCCGATACCGCCAAGTACACGATCGCGGCGGCGCCGGTGCCCAGCAGCGAGGCGCGGCCGACGTTGCGGCGCGGGTCCTTCACCCGCTTGGCGGTGATGGCCGCCGTTTCCACGCCGATGAACGAGAACAGCGCCACCCCGGCGGCGATCCCGATCGCCGAGTACAGGCTGCCGCCCGAGGCGTTGAACGCGCCGAAGTTGGCCTTGGTGACGAAGAACCAGCCCACCACCGCGACGAACAGCAGCGGCAGGTACTTCAGCACCACCGTGAGGTTCTGGATCCAGGCTGTCTGCCTGATCCCGGCCAGGTTGATCGCCGCCGGGATCCACAACCCGACCAGGGCGATCCCCCAGTTCTCCAGGCCCGACGGGTTGATGCCGAACAGGGCGTCGACGTAGAACACCCAGGACGAGACGATGGCCGCGTTGCCTGCCCACGCCTGGATCCAGTAGCACCAGCCGGTCAGGTATCCGGCGAAGTCACCGAACTCGTGCCTGGCGTAGGCGTAGAGCCCGCCGTCGGAGTTCGGGACCCGCCTGGTCAGCTGGCCGAACAGCACCGCCAGCACCAGCGCGCCCACGGCGATCACCGCGAGCACGGCCAGCGAGACGGTGCCGGCCCCCGCGAGCACGGCCGGCATCGTAAACACCCCGGCCCCGATGACAGTGCCGATGACCAGACCGGTCGCCGACGTCAGGCCCAGCGCACCGGTCTTCTGCTGGTCCGTGGCTGGCGCCGGCTCAGGTTCCCCACGCAGCCCGCTCGGCGGTTGGGCGCTGACAGCACTGGACATGGGTTCCTCCTCCCGGGGCGGCCGACCGGCTCGTCCGGCCGTGCGCCAAGGTGGGTGCTGGCTTCCACCCTCGCGTTCCAGGGGCCCGTTCGCGCCCGGGGGAGACACTGGTCGTGACCCCGGGCGCTGCGGAGGGCAGACCCCGGGGGCCAGTGGGCCCCGGGGGCCAGTGGGCCCCGGCCGCGCTAACCGACAGGGGCTTTGACTAGCCACCTGGGGGACTCGATCGGACCCCCGTGGGCGCGACGATGTCAGGGAAGCGGTCGCTGAGCGCGGACCGTGAGGAGCGAGATCATGGTCACCTGGCTAAACGCGTCCTTCGAGATGCGGTTCCGGCTCATCGGCGGCCTCACCGTCCGGTTTGCCGCCAGCGAGGACCACGGTGATCATGCCCTCCTGCTCAGCCCGTGGCCCGAGAGCCTGCTGGCCTTCGAACCGGTCTGGTGGCACCTCGCGAAGCGCACTCACCTGGTGGCAGTGGACCTGCCGGGGTTCGGGCACTCCCAGCGTCGCGACTCGCTGCTGTCCCCGGGGGCGATGGGTGAATTCATCATCGCCGCCGCCGACGCGTTCGGGCTCGAGCACCCGCACATCGTCGCCCCTGGCATCGGCACCGCGGCCGCGCTGTTCGCCGCCGCGCGGCATCAGGGCCGTCTGCGGAGCCTGGTGGTCGGCAGCGGCGCCGCCGCCGTCCCGCTTCAGGTCGGCGGGATGGTCAAGGAGATCATCGAAGCCCCCGACCTGGAGGGGTTCCGCCGCGCTGATCCGCGGCAGCTCGTAAACGCCGCGCTGAGCGGGATCAGCCGGTACACCCTTCCCGACTCCGTCCGGGACGACTACCTGGCCTCCTACCAGGGAAACCGGTTCGCCGAGTCGCTTCGCTACCTGCGTTCCTACCCGGACGAGCTTCCGGTACTGGCCGGACTGCTCCCGCAGATAGACATCCCGGTACAGGTCATCGCCGGCGCCGACGATACGGCGGTACCGCCTGTCAACGCCAGGTTCCTGCACGAGCGGCTGCCGCGCAGCAAGCTCGACGTTCTCGACGCAGGCCACTTCACCTGGGAAGACGCCTCAACCGAATACGCGGCCCTGGTCACCAGATGGTGGCGCGGCGCGGCCAACGGATCAAGGAATGAGCACCATGTCTGACGCTAGCCACGACACTGCGATAAACGTGCTCACGACCGCGACGCCCGGTCAGGCATCCGGATGCCGGCTGCATGGCCGCCGCGGCGAGCGCGAGCTGCTTGACCGGCTGGTCGCCGATGTGCGGGCGGGCCAGAGCCGGGTCCTGGTCCTGCGGGGTGAGCCGGGAACCGGCAAGACCGCGCTGCTGGATTACCTGGCGCAGCTCGCGGCCGGGTGCCGCGTCGCGCGGGTGACCGGCGTTGAGCCGGAAATGGAGATGGCGTTCGCCGGGCTCCACCAGCTCTGCGCGCCATTCCTGGACCGGCTCGAGCAACTCCCTGATCCGCAGCGCGGCGCGCTGCGTACGGCCTTCAGCATGCAGGGCGGGCTTGTCCCTGACCGCTTCGCGGTCGGCATGGCGACCCTGAGCCTGCTGTCGGACCTGGCCAGGGAACGACCGCTGGTCTGCGTGGTGGACGACGCGCAGTGGCTAGACCACGCCTCGGCGCAGGCACTGGCGTTCGTCGCCCGTCATCTGGCGGCCGCGCCCGCCGCGGTGATCCTCGCGGTACGCCAGCCTGCCGACGGACAGGGCCTAGCCGGGCTGCCGGAGTTTCAGCTCCGCGGGCTGGCCGACGCCGACGCGCGGAAGGTGCTTGACTCGGCCGTGATCGGCCGACTGGACGAGCGGGTACGCGACCGGATCATTGCCGAGGCACGAGGCAACCCCCAGGCGCTGCTCGCCCTAATGCGCGAGCTGACGCCCGGGGAGCTGGCCGGCGGGTTCGGCCTGCCCAGCGTCGTGCCGGTGCCAAGCCGGATCGAGGAGGACTACCGGCGGCGGTTCGCGCTGCTTCCGGCTGCGACGCAATTGCTCCTGGTGACCGCCGCCGCCGAACCGGCCGGGGATCCGGTGCTGGTCTGGCGGGCGGCCCAGCACCTCGGAGTCCAGGCCGAGGCCGCCGAGCCTGCGGCCGCGGCCGGGCTGATCGAGTTCAGCGGGCAGGTGCGGTTCCGTCATCCGAAGGCCCGGGCCGCGGTCTACCGGGCGGCCCCGCTGCGGCAGCGCCAGAGCGTCCACCGTGCCCTCGCCGAGACCGCCGGTTCCGATGTCAGCCCTGATCAGCGGGCATGGCATCTGGCGCACGCCACACCGCACCCGGACGAGGACGTCGCGGCGGAACTCATGCGTTCGGCCGACCTGGCGCGCGCCCGCGGCGGCCTGGCCGCCGCCGCAGCGTTCAGCGAACGCGCCGCCGAGCTTACGCCCGAGTCGGCTTGCCGGGCTCGCCGTGCGCTGGATGCAGCGGAGGCCAAGCGGGCGGCCGGGGCGCCGGACGCGGCCTGGCGGCTGCTGGCCATAGCGCTGGGCGGCCCGCTGGATGAGCTCGGGCGGGCGCGGGCAGAGCTGCTGCGCGCCCAGATGGCGGCCCGACACGACGGGCGGCTGCTCCTGCTCGAGATGGCCAAACGACTAGAACTACTTGATGCCGGGCTGGCCCGAGAGGCCTACCGCGAGGCGTTCGCTGCCGCGCTGACCACGGGACGCCTGGGCCCGGCCGGCGGGATGACGCAAGTCGCCGAGGCCATCCGGGCGGCGTCCGGTTCGCGTCCACCGCGTACCACCGACCTGCTGCTGGACGGGCTGGCCGCGCTGGTCACCGACGGACACGACGTGGGTACGCCGATGCTCCAGCGAGCCGTGCGCGCCTTCCGTGACGAGGCGGTACCAGCCGAGGAGGCGCTGCGCTGGCTGCCGTTCGCCTGCCGGATGTCCCTGGCGGCGTGGGACGACGAGAGCTGGCATGCTCTCTCGGCCCGGCTGATCGAGCTGGCTCGGCAGGCGGGTGCGCTGACTGCGCTCCCCGACGCGCTGCAAGACGGGACGGCGCTCCGGCTCGCCACCGGCGAGACCGCGACGGCGATCGCGATGGCGCGCGAGGCAGAGCACGTCGCAGAGGCGACGGGTAACCCGCCGATACCCTATGGGGCTCTGCTGGTCGCCGCTTGGCGAGGACAGGAAGCCGAGGCCTCCCGGCTGATCGCCGCCCACACGGCAGAGTCGGCGGCGGAAGGGGACGGGCAGCGGCTGACCGCTACGGCCTGGGCCACCGCGGTGCTCAACAACGGCCTGAGCCGCTACGGCGAGGCGCTCACCGCGGCCGAACAGGCCAGCGAAGACCCGGCCGACCTGGGGCTGGCCACCTGGGCCCTGGCCGAGCTGATCGAGGCGGCGGCCCGGACCGGCGCCCACGATCGCGCGTCCGGTGCCCTCCGGCGGCTTTCGGAGGCCACCAGCGCCGCCGCCACCGACTGGGCGCTCGGGATCCAGGCCCGGTCAAGGGCCCTGCTCAGCGGCGACGAGCACGCCGAGGGCTTGTACCTCGAGGCGATCGAGCGGCTCGGCCGGACCCGGATCCGCGCGGAGCTGGCCCGCGCGCACCTCCTCTACGGAGAGTGGCTGCGCCGCCAGGGGCGCCGCTGTGACGCGCGCGAGCAACTGCGCGCCGCTCACCAGATGCTGGACGCGATGGGGATAGCGGGATTCGCCGAACGGGCCCGTAAGGAGCTGGCGGCCACCGGGGAAACCGCCCGCAAGCGCACGGTCGAGACGGTGACCGAGCTCACCGCGCAAGAGGCGCAGATCGCCAGGCTGGCCCGCAACGGGCGCAGTAACACAGAGATCAGTACCCAGCTGTTCATCAGCCCGCGCACGGTCGAATGGCACCTGGGCAAGACCTTCACCAAGCTCGGCATCGGCTCCCGGAGGGAACTCCGCGCTGCGCTGCCCGACCTCGACCTGATCCCCGTGCCGGCTTAGCCTATTGGCCCGGCGCGTCCGGGGCGCCCGCCAGCACGCGGTGCAGCTGCCCGCGGGAAGTGATGCCGAGCTTGGCGAAGACCTTGCTCAGGTGGTACTGGACGGTGTGTGAGCTGATGAACAGCCGGGCGCCGATCTCGGGGTTGGACAGGCCGTCGCGAGCGAGCCGCGCGACCTGGGCCTCCTGGGCGGTCAGCTCCCGGCTCGCGTCGACGGCGGCCTGGGCGGTGCGCCTGCGGGCGGTCTCCCCGGTGGCCAGCAACTCCCGGTGGGCTCGTTCGGCAAATCCGTCCATCCCCATCTCGTCGAACATGCCATGGGCGGTGCCCAGCTGCTCCCGGGCGTCGGCGCGGCGGTTTTCCCGGCGCAGCCATTCACCGTAGAGAAGGTGGGCGCGGGCCAGCTCCGGACGAAGCTGGGTGCGGCCCAGCCGGTCGATCGCCTCCCGGTACAAGCCATCGGCGGAGCCGTCCTCGCTCAAGAGCGCGTGTGAGCGTGCCTCGATCCCGAGTCCGAAGTCGGTGTCTCCGGCCTGTGCCGTTTCCGCGAGCCGCTCGTACGCGTCGACGGCAAGCTGGGTATTCCCGCTGCGCACGGCCGCCTCGATCAGCTCGGGCAACGCCCACATGGACACATAGAGCTCAGGGGTGTCCTCACTGGCCTTCACGGCCGCCGCCAGTGCGTCGGCGTAGCGGCCGAGACCGTTGTAGAGGATCGCGGCCGCCCAGTTCGCGTAGGTTACTGCAATTCCCTGCCCCCCACCTCCGGCCTGGGCGATGGTGGCTTGGATTAGGGGGGTGACCTCGGCTTGGTTGCCCCGGAAAGAGTCGAGGAGCATCGCGGCAAAGGGGGCGATGCGGGTCCCGGTCGCTTCCGAGACCGCATCAGCCTCGGCTATCACGGATGCTGCCGC
Organism: Streptosporangiaceae bacterium; assembly: GCA_050698755.1. Classification (GTDB taxonomy): domain Bacteria; phylum Actinomycetota; class Actinomycetes; order Streptosporangiales; family Streptosporangiaceae; genus Palsa-504. Next base: position 16,474 of record JBOHCK010000015.1, read on the forward strand.
CGCGAAGTCACCACTCCACACGGCGGCCGAACCCATCGCGGCCAGGTAGATCGGCAGCCGGTCGAGCGCGCCTACGCTACGGATGATCTGGAGATGCCGGGCGAGGACCGCGCGCTGGCCATCGTCGTCCCACAGAGCGTTCGTGGCCGCCATCGCCATCCAGCCCCATCGAAGTCCATCGCCAACGGAGATGTCGGCGCCGGCAAAGATGCTGACGGCTCGCCGCAACGTCGGCGCCGCGGCGGCCAGCCCGTCGGTGATCAGCAGCGCGAGGCCGTCCAGGAGCAGTTCCACCAGCCCTGGCTGCAGCGATCGGGGCAGGGCCCTGGCGGCACGGGAGACCTCCAGCAGATCGCCACCTGCCACACGGCCGGCAAAGATGGCCGCGCCCCAGGCGTCGAGGTAGGTCTCGCGAGCCAGGTCCAGGTTGAGCGGCTCAAGCCGGGAGGCGGCCTTGAGGAGCAGCGGGGGCGCGTCGCTGCCCAGGCCCAAGGCGAACGCGATCTGCCCGCGCAGCAGGTCAACCCGGGCGCTGGCGAACTCATCCAGCGGCCAGGCCTCGGTCATGACCAGCAGCCCGAGAGCCTTGTCGAACGCGCCGGCCTGCATGCTGGCCTGCGCCGCGGCCAGCGTCCGTTCCACCAGGCGCACCGGGTCGACGGTCAGCCGCGCCGCGCGCTCCAGGAACGCCGCGGCCGCGGCCAGCCCGCCGCGGGCCTGCGCCCGGACCGCCGAGCGCTCAAGCTCCGCTGCGACCTCCTCGTCCGGCCCGTCCGCAGCATGCGCCCGGTGCCAGGCCCGCCGGTCCGGATCGGCCACCGGATCGGTCGCCTCCGCCAGCACCCCGTGCACCTGCTGCCGTTCCTGGAACGAGGCCGACCGGTAGGCCACCGAGCGGACCAGCGGATGCCGGAACCGGACTCGCACGCCGAACTCCGCCAGGTCGGCCTCCAGCGCTGGGGTGTCCGCCTGTACCCCGATGCCCATCCGCCCGGCCGCCCGCCGCACCAGCGACGAATCACCCGACGGATCGGCCGCCGCCAGCAGCAGCAGCCGCCTGGTCTGTTCCGGCAAGGCATCCAACTGCCGCCGGAAACTGTCCTCGATCCGGCCGGTCAGGGACCCGGCGCCGGGCAGCCCGAACCCGCCCGCCAGCTCAGCGGGCGTCATCCCGCGCGGCAGCTCAAGCAAGGCCAGCGGGTTACCGCCCGCCTCGGCCACGATCTGGTCCCGGACCCGGGTATCCAGCGGCCCGGTCAGCGCCGTGTCCAGCAGCGCCCGGGCATCGCCCTCCGCCAGCCCCTCGACCTCCAGTTCCGGCAATCCCGCGAGCTCCTCACCCGGCACCCGGGCCGCGAACACCAGCCCGACCGGGTCGGCTACCAGTCGGCGCGCCACAAACCCCAGCGCCTGCGCCGACGCCCGGTCCAGCCACTGCTGGTCATCGATCACGCAGACCAGCGGCCGTTCCCCGGCCGTCTCGGCCAGCAGGCTCAGCACCGCCAGCGCGACCAGGAACCGGTCCGGCGGGGGGCCCGTGCTGATCCCGAACACCGTCCGCAGCGCCTCCCGCTGCGGCACCGGCAGCTGCTCCACCCGGTCCAGCATGGGCGCGAGCAGCTGATGCAGCCCGGCGAACGCGAACTCGATCTCCGACTGCACGCCCGCCGCGCGCACCACCCGGCAGCCCTGGGCCTGCCTGGCCAGGTAGTCCAGCAGCGCCGTCTTGCCCACGCCCGCCTCGCCGCGCACCACCAGCACCCGGCTCTCACCAGCCCGCACGGCCGCGACCAGGCCGGCCAGCGCGCTCACCTCAGCGCTGCGGCCCCGCAGCCGCACCACACGTCGCCGCGAGCCCGAAACGATACGCGGCCTGGGCAGGCGAGAGTCTGCGGCCATCAGCCCGGTACCGGAACTACACCGAAGCCAGGGCGCCGGTGCCGCGCACGGCGACACCGTAACGCCGCCACCAGGGAAACGACACGCCTCGATCGGCTAGCCGGGCGTGACCGGTCACGCGGTCCTCCAAGCTGGGCGAAAACATCAGCCTCGCCGAGGCCCGAGGCCGCGCAGTGTAGCCCTTAGCTGGACCTGACTGCCTGCCAACTAGCCTACGCCTGGGCGCCCCGACTAGGGAATCCGTTGATCTTCGCGAGCAGCCAGAACGTGATTCCGGTGGGGTATCAACCCGCACCCGCTGGCCAGCAGTTGCGGTAATGAGGGATGCTTGGTGTTATGACCGTGGTCTCCGGAGGGAGTCGCGGGGGCACGGAGGAGGCGGGAGAGGTATGGCCACTGACGAGAACCTGCTGATCGAGGCGGCCCGCCGGGAACGTAGGAACCGCCGGTCCGGCCGCAATCTGCTGCTCGCGCTGGCCGCGGCGGCAGTCTGTGCCGCAATCGGCTGGGTGCTGGTCTTCCGGGTACGCGCGTTCCTCAAGGCGATCCCGTTCCTGCCCCTCGGCACCGTGACCAGGTCGCTGCTGGTCATCGGCATCATCGCCTTCATCGTGGCCGGCCTGATCGTCGTGGGTGCTTTGCTGATGGCCAATCCCCGCAAGCGCTGGGGTGACCCGGTGGTCGGCGGCTGCCCGGCTTGTGGCAACTGGACCCTCCGCCAGGGCACGGTGGCTCCTGTCGGCCAGGGTGCCAGGGGCGTCGTAATCCTCTGCGACACCAAGGGCTGCACCCATGCCAGCGCCACCGTCACCACCGCCAGTCACGCCAGGTGACGCTGGATCCTTAGCTGCCAGGCCGCAAGCCAGGGGTTTCCGCGGGGTGATCGCGTGCCTCGCGCGGGATCGTTATGGCGTTAAGTAGGGGCTTCAACGGAGATGTCGACATGCCGAGCCAGGCCATGCAGGATGCGATCGACGCGTTGAGGGACCGGCGGAAGGCCAGTGCCGGCCAGGCCCCGCCGACGCTGGCTGACCCTAAGGCACCCCTGGCGTCGCCGCTGTTCGCCTCGCTGGCCGGGCTCCCGCCGCTGCTCATCCAGGTGGGCACCGCCGACCTGCTGCTCAGCGATTCCGAACGCCTGGCCGCAGCAGCAACCGAAGCCGGGGTCGACGTCACCCTGGAGATCGGCGAGGGCCTGCCCCACGTCTACCAGCTCCTGCTCGGCACCCCCGAAGCGGCCGAAGCCACCGGGCACATCGGGAAGTTCCTGCGGTCCCGGGTGCACTAACCAGCCACGAGAGGCAGTCATCCGATGCGTCCTGACATCAGGCCTGGCGGCGTTTTCCCCGATTACGCTCTCCCTGACCACACCGGCACGGTGCGTACGCTCAGCGAGCTTCAGGGCCGCGATCCGCTGATCCTCACCCTGGCGCGCGGCAACTACTGCCCGAAAGAGCACCAGCAGCACCTCGAGCTGGCGGCCAACTACGCCAAGATCGCGGTGGCCTACACCCAGATGGCCACGATCGCCACCGACGACCATCACACCTTGCAGGAGTTCCGCGCGTCGGTGGGCGCCCAGTGGACCTTCCTGTCCGATCCAGGCCGGACCGTCCAGCAAGACCTGGACATCGCCGAGTACACCGACCCTGAGCACAACCCGATGATCCCGCACACCCTGGTGCTCAAGCCGGGACTGATCGTGTACAGCGTCTACAACGGCTACTGGTTCTGGGGCCGCCCGTCGTTCTACGACCTGTGGCGTGACCTGCGCGCTGCCACCGCCGAGATCCGCCCGGACTGGGATCTGAGCGCCCCGGGGCTCCGCGAAGCCTGGGATGCCGACGACTACTCGAAGTTCCACGGCTGGGACCGGCAGTCCCCGGGGTCGATGCCGACCTCGTATGTGGATCCGAGCAAGGCATGACCGCGATGCGCATGCCGGTGTGCGAGCTGCTCGGGATCGAACAGCCGATAGTCCTGGCGCCCATGGTTTCGGTTCCCCGGCTGGCCGCCGCGGTTTCGAATGCCGGCGCGCTCGGCATGCTGACGTTGACGTGGTCAGAAGACATCGGAGCCGTGGTTCGGGAAACGGCGGCGCTGACCGCGCGGCCGTTTTGCGGCAATCTCGTTCTCACCGAAGACCGTCACCGCCGCCTGGAGGCGGCCCTCGACGCCGGCTTGCGGATCGTGTCGTTTTTCATGGGTGATCCCGCCGGCTACATCAAGCAGGTCCACGACGCCGGCGGCATTGTCATGCATACGGTCGGCACCGCCGAGGAAGCACGGCGGGCGGTCGCGTCGGGCGTGGACGTGATCGTCGCGCAGGGCTGGGAGGCCGGCGGGCACGTGGGGGGTACCGTCGCGACCTTGCCGCTGGTGCCCGCCGTGGTGGACGCGGTGGCGCCGGTGCCGGTGATCGCGGCAGGCGGAATCGGTGACGCTCGCGGCGTCGCCGCGGTGCTCGCCCTGGGCGCCCAGGCCGCGTGGCTGGGCACGCGGTTCCTGCTGGCCGAGGAAATGCCGATCCACGAGGACTACCGTCGCCGCCTGATAGCCGCGGCCGAGACCGATGCGCAGTGGTACCCCAACCTCTACGACGTCGGATGGCCCGACTCTCCCCACCGCGCCCTCCGCAACTCAACCGCCAGGGCGTGGGAGGCCGCGGGACGCCCCCCAGACGACCAGCGCCCGGGAGCAGGCGACGTGATCGCGCACTTCGCCTCCGGCGAAGCAATCGTTCGGTACGAGCCAGCGCCGCCGATGGTCGGGACCACAGGTGAGATCGAAGCGCTGTCGATGTGGGCCGGGCAGAGCGTCGCGCTCGCGAGGAAGTCGCAGTCAGCGGCGGACATCGTGGCCGAGCTCACCTCCCGCCTGTGACCGTGCTGCGGGTGAGCGAGGCGGTATGCCAGGGGTTTCCGCGGCTGCGGATCGCCGCCGTCGTGGCCCGCGGGTTCGGCGGGGATGAGCCCTGGCCCGAGGCAGATGCCGGGCTGGCGGCACTGGAGCAGGCGGCGGCGGACGGCGCTACGCTGCCAGCCGGCGAAGACGACCCGCACATCGCCGCGTGGTACGCGGCCTACCGGGCGTTCGGCACCAACCCGAGGCGAGAGCGGCCGAGCGTGGACGCCCTCCGGCGGCGGCTGGCCCGGACGGCCCGGCTACCGCGGATCAACGGCGCGGTGGACTGCTACAACCTCGTCTCGGTCAGCCATGGCGTCCCGGCGGGCGCGTTCGACCTGGACCAAGTGCACGGTGACATCGCGGTCGGGTTCGCGGCGGGGCACGAGGAGTTCACTCCGCTCGGCGAGCCGGGCACCACCGAGCATCCGCGCCCGGGTGAGGTGATCTACGCGGACGGGGCATCGGTGCTGACCCGGCACTGGAACCACCGTGACGCCGACCGCAGCAAGGTGACCCAGCACAGCAGTAACATCGTGTTCCTGCTGGAGACCACCGAGTCCACGTCGTTCGGCCTGGCGGTTGACGCCGCCGCCGCCGACCTCGCCGCCCGCGCCGCCACCCGCTCCCGCCAGGTCAGCACCCAATGGCTCACCCCCGCGTCCCCGGTCGCCGCGCTCGGTGACCCTGCCCACCCTACGAGCCGGTGAGCAGCCTTTCGATATCGGCGATGACCTGCGCGTTGTCCAGATAGCGGATCGCGTGCAGGCCTGATCTCCAGCACTCCGCCGATATCGAATACCACCGCACGGATCGCCATGACGGTCCATGCCCTCCTGATGCCTGGCCTGGCGCCCGGCTGCCCAGGCTGCGGTCCTCTCCACGGTAAAGGAGAAGCGCCGGGCTAACTGGTTGGATGGAGGCATGGCATATGAGATCGCGCTGACCCACTTCATCGTGTCCGGTGACGTGGAGCGCTCCCGTCGCTTCTATACGGAGGTGCTCGGCGGCACGACCATCCGCTCGGGTGAGCCGACGTACGTGGCGCTCGCCAACAGCTGGATCATCATCAACGTCGGTGGCGGCCCGACCGACGACAAGCCGGCCGTCACCCTCGAGACGCCCCGCGATCCGGACCTGGCCAGCAGCTTCCTCAACATCCGGGTCTCCGACATCCACGCCGTGTATGCCGAGTGGAGCGCGCGAGGCGCCGAGTTCCTCACGCCACCCAAACAGCACGAGACCGAGATCCGTTGCTACATACGTGACCCCGATGGGTACCTGATCGAGGTAGGCCAGACCACCCTGCCGGGCGGCTGGCGTCAGTTCCTGAACCCGTGAAGGACGGTGTCAGGCCGGAGCGCCGACCGGCGGGTCCCGGTCTCGATGGTGGCAAACAAGTCGATCTGGACCCGGCCAGACCCGCCCGGCGAGCGCACGGTGCTCGTGCCCTAGCCGAGTAGGATCGCGTGGAACGAGGAGGCCCTGATGGCGGCAGAGTCGGAGCGCCAGCTGGCTGACCCGCCGGCCACCTGGCAGGAGCACTGGTTCGACCACCGCCAGCTGCTCCGGCTGTACCACAGCGACGAGCACTGCGCGATCTACCTGGACCCCGACGTGCGCCGGGCCGAGATCCCGTGGCTGCCCCGGTTCATCAATGTGACCTGGCAGTACTCCAAGGCCACCTACGGCGACGCGTTCGGGCCTGACCCGCGCATCTACTCCATCCACCACGCCAGGCGGCACGGCGGCGGCCACGCTGGCTACTACGTCAGCCCGGTCCACGACTACCACAACGTCAGCGACTGCGGGCTGGACACCTGGCGGGAAGGCAACACCCTGGCTCGCGAGCTGCCCGCTCATGAGATCGGGCACTCGGTGGAGAGCGCCAACAACGGCGTCCACGGCTCACCGGCGTACGAGATCTGGGGCGACAGCAAGTGGGCCGAGTTCTACATCTATGACCTCTACACGGCGCTGGGCATGGACCGCGAGGCCGAGGGCGTGTACCGCCGGTTCACCGGCAACACCGACGATTTCCCCCGCCGGGGGACCCACTGGTTCCGCGACTGGTTCTACCCGCTGTGGCGGGACTGCGGGCGGGCAGAGGTCATGAACAGGTTCTTCCTGGAGCTAGCCCGGCACTTCCCGCGCGACTCCGGCGGAACCTACACGCGGCGGATGAACTGGGGCGAGTACGTCCACTTCACCAGCGGTGCCGCGGCCGCCGACCTGAGTGGCCAGGCCGCCCGCGCGTTCGGCTGGCCCCGCGAGTGGGCTGGCCAACTGGAGCACGCCCGCGAGCAATTCCCCGGCATCACGTACTGACCGGGCAATTCCATTTCTGCGTATCCTGGCCGCCAGTGATCGTTAGGACGTAGGTATCGAGCATGAGCCGCTGACCTAGATGACAGGAGCGACATGAGCAGCAGTGACCCGACGACGATCGGCGTACATCGCGCTCTGCACGAAGCGCTTAACTCGGCGAGGGAGGCCCAGCACCGCCTCGACGACGGGGATGCCACCCCCGACTCGGACGACCTGGTGGAACTCGGCAAATTGCTGGCCGCGCTGTCGGAAAGTGCCATGGCCGTCAACCTCGGGATGATGACGAAGGCGCGCCTCGCGCGAAGCTGAGAGTCGCCCGCCACGCCGGGCCGGGCGCTAGGTAGTCGTCGCCGATGGCGTCGCTGCCGTCCGGCCCGGCCGGGCCCGCTCCCGCACGGCTTCCCCCCTGCGCCAAGCGGGCGCCGGGGAGGACGGGAGCACAATGGGTATATGGGGCGGCCGGATCGGCGGCTGGGCCGGCGATGTCGGCCACCACTCGCTCCGGCCATCGCAGCGGGCCCGCTCCCTCTGGCGGCGGGTACGAACAGGCCGCCGATGAACGGGGTCCGCCGAAATAGCGGTGACCATCGCGGGGTTTCATATTTGTGCACTATGCGTCCGCACCCAGCGGGTCGCACCTTTAGCGAAGGATCTGACGTGTCAGACAACTATGGCAAGGGCCCAGAGGCCATCTCCCGGCTGACGCCGGAGCAGTACCGGGTCACCCAGCGACGCGGCACCGAGCCGGCGTTCAGCAACGAGTACTGGAACAACAAGGAGCCCGGCATCTACGTCGACGTCGTGTCCGGCGAGCCGCTGTTTGCCTCCCTCAGCAAGTACGACAGCCGCACCGGCTGGCCGAGCTTCACGGTGCCGATCGAGCCGGGCCGCGTGGTCGAGCGGCGGGACTTCAGGCACCTGATGCTCAGGACCGAGGTCCGCTCGGCCGGTGCCGACAGCCACCTGGGCCACGTCTTCCGCGACGGGCCAGCCGACGCCGGGGGGCTGCGTTACTGCATCAACTCTGCCGCCCTCCGCTTCATCGGCGTCGATGACCTGGACCGCGAGGGCTATGGCGACTACCGCAGGCTATTCGAGCCGGCACATGACACTGGGAGGGCATCATGACGACCGAGAAGGCCATCCTGGCCGGCGGCTGCTTCTGGGGCGTGCAGGATCTCGTCCGCAAGCTCCCCGGTGTGCTTTCGACCAGGGTCGGTTACACCGGCGGCGACGTGCCGGACGCGACCTACCGCAACCACCGCGGCCACGCCGAGGCCATCGAGATCACCTTCGACCCGGACCGGATCTCCTACCGGGACCTGCTGGAGTTCTTCTTCCAGATCCACGACCCGAGCACCGTGAACCGGCAGGGCAATGACACCGGGACCAGCTACCGGTCCGCCATCTTCTACCTCAGCGAGGCGCAGAAGCGAACCGCCGAGGACACGATCGCCGACGTCGATGCCTCCGGCCTGTGGCCGGGCCAGGTGGTGACCGAGGTGTCGCCGGCCGGCCCGTTCTGGGAGGCCGAGCCCGAGCACCAGGACTACCTGGAGCGTTACCCCGACGGGTACACGTGCCACTTCGTCCGGCCCGGCTGGAAGCTGCCGCACCGAGCCGACCGCGTCTCATCCTGAGGTCGGGTTAAGCCAGGAGGCGTGTCCGCCATCGGTGGAAGCCGCGGGCCAGCCGGTAGCAATTGACGGCCTGCAAACGCGCGATGTGATCGTCCAGGTACTGGACATACAGCGGGATTAGCTCCCGGCTCAGGAGTTCGGCCACCTCATCGCCGGCTGGCCACTCGCGGCGCCAGGCCAGAGCGGCAGCCACTAGCGGGGCGGCAGGCGCATGCGCGCTGGCCAGGTAGTGCTCGGCCGCCACGGTATTGGTGCCCACGCGGCCCGTCTCGGCCGTGAAGAGGAAGCGGACGGGAAAGAGCACGAGCTTGGTCACTCGCCGGGGCCCGCGGACGACCAGCCGCGAAGGGGTGCGGATCTCGTCCAGCGCGCTGTCGTCTCTGGGCTGGAACCGAGCCCAGCCCCGGAGGCGGCGTGCTAGCGGCCCGCTCCTGGCGCCCAGGTAATCAAGGGCGAACTCTGCCCCTGCCACCAGCAGTTCAGTGTCGCCGGGGCGGGCCACGACGTCGCGCTCGTCCCGTCCCGTAAGCAGCCGGCCGTACTCAAGCAGATCAAGCCGGTCCAGTGGAGGGAACCGTCCGCCGCGGCGCTGGCCCTGCAAGGTGGCGGGTGTTCCCCAGAACACGGAGAGCCGCTGGTCAAGCGCCGAACCTCCGGCTTTCATGGAGCGAGCGATCTTGCGGATGGTCTTGCGGTCACTCGCCCTCAGCGGATCGTGCAGGATGAGCCCGAGATCGACGTCGCTCACCAGCGGGCTGAAGCCGCCGTGGGCGAGGCTGCCGAGCGCATACCCGGCGATCAGGCGTGAGCCCAGGGCAGCCCGGTAGGCAGATACCGCCCGAGCCAGCACGATCTCGCCCATCTGGGTATCTGCATCCCGGCTCCCGGCGCCGCCTGGATCCCCGTCGGCGGATGCCTGTTGTGCGACTCCGCCCGGACCGGACACTGATGTGCCTCTCCCTAGTGGCTTGCTGTTCACCGCTCAGGTACAACGTGAGATCCATCTTCCCCGCAGGCAGCACGCGTTCCTATAGCCGCTACGCGATAACCGGGCCGGGACCGCCTGGTTTGACGATGTACGGCTCGCGAGGATGGTGCCAGACTCAGGGGTGCGAGATCGGGTTCGCCGGTTGTCAACCGGGACGCGGAAACCGGCGAGCTCACCGTTGAGCAGCGGATGGAGGTCACGGTAATGACTGACCAGTTCGGCGGCCCTCAGCCAGCCACTGACACAGACCAGTTCGGCGGTCCCCAGCCGGACAGTGACACGGACCAGTTCGGCGGCCCCCAGCCGGACAGTGACACCGACCAGTTCGGCGGCCCCCAGCCGGACAGTGACACAGACCAGTTCGGCGGCCCTTCGCCGGGATGAGGTGCTAACGCCCGTCTTGCGCCAAGCCGGTCGGTGATGGTGCGGCGGCGGCCCGCTCGGCGAGGGCTCTGACCTCGGCGGCTACCTGGGGGTACACCTCGGCCGGCAGGTAATGCCCGACCCCGGGCAAGATGACCAGCCGGGATCCGCTGATCGTCTTGGCGGTGCGCCGGGCTGCGGCCGGGCGCAGCAGCGGGTCGTCGGAGCCGTGCAGGACGAGAGTTGGCACGCGAAGTGCGGACAGCCGTCCGCCGTGCCATTTCGCACCGGCTTGGCGGGCTTGCGCGGCGGTGTCGCGCACGCCGCTGACCTGGTCCCGCGCTGCCATAGCGCGCACGCCCTGCTCGTCGAACGGATAGGCCGGGGAGGCGATCGCGCGCGTGGCTGCGACGGCCAGCGCGAGGTCACCGTCGCCGCCTTCGGGGAACTTCATCCCCGCCAGCCTGGCTACCAGGACGAGGTGAATGTAACGGCCTGCCGACAGGCCGCCGACGTCGCTAGGCAGTGAGGCCGAGGAGGTGAGGCTGCGCACCCGCCGCGGGTGGCGCAGGGCCGTGCGCTGGGCCACCTGCCCGCCCATCGAGTGGCCGAACAGGTGCGCCGAGTCCCAGCCGAGCGCATCCAGCACCGCGGCTGCGTCGTCGGTCATGTCCTCGGCGCTGTACGCCGGCGAGCGCCTGCGCAGCACCGCGGCCAGGGGGCTGTCCGTCCCCGCATCAGGGAAATGGGTGGACTGCCCGGCATCGCGCTGGTCATACGCCACGACGTGAAACCCGCGGCGGACGAACTCGCTGACCAGGGCATCGGGCCACCAGAACCGTGACACGGCCAGTCCCATGATCAGCAACAGGGGAACACCGCCCGCGCCGCCCAGATCTTCGAACGCGATCCGCACCTGGCCGTTGACCGCGTGCCGGACCTGCCCGGAACCGGATACCGCCATGATCCCTCCAGCCGACTTCGCAAACATCGTTCGCAAATTAGGCTAGCAGTTGGCGTGCGATGTTCGCAAACGACGTAGCAGGAGCGCGGATGGCAGCAGCGGAAGGCGGCGACCCTATCTGGATGCGCCCAGAGCGCGCGACGACCGGCCGCCCGCCCCGGCATTCCCGGGACGAGATCACCGCCGCCGCGGTTGCGATCGCCGACCGGGAAGGGCTGGACGCGGTATCCATGCGGCGGGTCGCCGCCGAGCTCGGGACCGGAGCCGCGTCCCTGTACCGCTACCTCGACACCCGCGAAGACCTGCTCGACCTGATGATCGACGCCACCGGGACCGAATACGTCGTCGCGGCGCCGACCGGCGACTGGCTCGCCGACCTTCTCGACCTCGGCGACCAGGCGCGCGCGATCATGCGACGCCACCCCTGGCTGCCGCCGCTGCTCATCACCCGTTCCGTGCTCGGCCCCAACGGCCTCGCGCTCCTCGAGCATGTCCTGGAAGCGCTGGCCGCCCACCCGGCCAGCACGGCAGCCAAGCTCGAGGCCTTCGGCCTGCTCAACGCGGCCACCGCCCTGTTCGTCCAGAACGAGCTCGCAGGCGACCCGGCCCGGCGGCAGCGCAACGCCGCCTACCTGCAGCACGCCCTCGCCGCCGGCCACCACCCCCGGCTGGCCGAACTGCTCACGCCGACCGCACCGGCCCAGAACAGCCCGGCCGAGACAACTGCCGACCCGGCAGACCGCTACCGAGACATCCTCGCGCGGATCCTCAGCGGCCTCCTCGCCCTGTAGCCGCTAGGACCGGTGACGGTAGCTTGGCGGGATGGGAGCTGAGAAGCATCTGGCGGGACAGGGACAACTCGGTGACCCGGAGGCGCTGACTGCCCGGCTGTTCCGCGACATGGCCGGCGCGCTGGAACTGCTCACCGTGTATCTGGGCGAACGGCTGGGCCTGTACCGGGCCCTGCAGGCCAGCGGCCAGGCGACCGCCGCGGAGCTGGCCGCCCGGACGGGGACCGTCGAGCGGTACGTCCGGGAATGGCTGGAACACCATGCCGTAAGCGGGCTCCTGGAGGTGGATGATCCAGCGGCCGGGCCGCTGGATCGCCGGTACAGCCTGCCACCCGGGTACGCGCCTGTTCTCGCCGACCCCGACGATGTCCGCTACCTGGGGTTCAACGGGATCGAGATCGTCCGCGCCGCACGCTGGCTGCCCGAGGTGGCCGCGGCGATGCGCCACGGCGGCGGACCTCCTCCGCTGCCCTGGGCACCGGAGGGCCGGCCGGAGTTTAACCGGGCGGTGTTCCTCAACCGGCTGGCGAAACAATGGCTGCCGGCCATCGCGGACGTGGACCTGCGGCTGCGCAGCGAGCCGCCCGCACGGGTGGCGGACCTGGCCTGCGGCACGGGCTGGTCCAGCATCGCCATGGCGCAGGCCTATCCGCAGATCACCGTCGACGGTTTCGACCTGGACGCGGAGGCGATCCAGGCGGCCCGGCACAATGCGGAGGAAACCGGACTGGCGGACCGCGTCACGTTCACCGCCGCCGATGCGTCCGGCCCGGGGGTGTCAGGCCAGTACGACCTGGTGACGATCCTCGAAGCGCTCCACGATATGTCCCACCCGGTGGATGCGCTGCGCGTGGCACGCGGGCTCCTCAGGGAACCAGGCTGCGTCATCGTCGCCGACGAAGCGGTCGAGGACGAGTTCACCGCCCCCGGTTCCCTCGAAGAGCAATATCACTATTCCTGGAGCGTGGTTGCCTGCCTGCCGGCGGTCATGGACGATCCGGATACCGCGGCGACCGGAGCCGTGATGCGACCCGCGACGCTGCGTCGGTACGCCCTGGAGGCTGGCTTCCGCGACCTGGAAGCCCTGCCGATCAAGGCGGAAATGCTGCGCTTCTACCGGCTGACACCATGACAAGCCGCTGCCCGGCCGGTTGAATCATCGTGTAGCCGGTGAGGGGCTGCTCAGCGCGGCCGTCGCCAACAACGCGTTGTGGTGCGATGCCGTGTGCCGGGCGCACGGCTTCCCGGGGGTGTTCGGCGCCCGTTTGTGGGTGAGCACGCACCATGAGCTGACGTTTTATCCGAACGTCATTACGTTGCGCCCCGATGTCACCGCAGGAGAGACAGCTCTGGCCAGGACCGGTGCCCGTGGCTGGGCGGGCACCGGCCGACCTGCGCCGGGCGGCGGAGGGATCGCTTTCATTACCCGGTTGGGCGCGGCGGACTTCGGGTCTAGCGCGGCGCGCATCATGCCCTCAGGGGTCATCAACGCACCATGACGCAGGGCTAGGCGACGGGGCGGACGGTGGCCGCGTGCCGCCTCGCCAGGTCGCGGTAGACGGCGGGATTCGTGTCGACCCAGTCCTTGGCCGAGCCGGCCACCTCTCGCAGGACCTTGGCCGGGACCCCGGCCGCGAGCATGCCGTCGGGAATGACAAGCCCGGGCGGCACCGTGGCGCCTCCGGCCACCAGGGCGCGGCGGCCCACGATCACGCCATCGAGCACCGTGGCGCCGTTGCCGATCAGCGCTTCCACGCCAATGACGGCGCCGTGGACCACGCACAGGTGGCCGACGGTCGCCCCCTCGCCGATCTCGGTCACCGGGTCGTCGCCGCCGTGCAGGACCGACCCGTCCTGGATGTTCGCGCCCCGCCGCACGATGATCGGCCCGAAGTCGGCCCGCAAGACAGCCCCGTACCAGATCGATGCTCCGGCCTCCACGCGCACGTCCCCCACTAGGGTGGCGGTGGGCGCGATAAACGCCTCCGGGCTGACCTGCGGCTCCCGACCTTCGAACGCGAATAGTGGCACCCGCTCATCATGCACCCGCGTTCGCGGTCAGGAACCCCCGGAAGCCCTCCCCCGTTGACAGGGGTAGTCACTGTGAGAACTCGGCGCGATCCGGGTCCTGGCGGTCAGCAGGAGGTTGCGGCATGACGCTGGTGCTGATCGGCCTGGTCGGCGGGATCATCACGGGCCTGTCCCCGTGTGTCCTGCCGGTGCTTCCCGTCGTCTTCCTCGGCAGCGGCAACGCGGGTCCGGACGCGGAGTCGGCGCGGCGGCGGCCTTATCTCGTAGTCCTCGGCCTGACGCTGAGCTTCGCGGTCTTTACCCTGTTCGGCAGCCTCATCCTGGCCAGCCTGCACCTGCCAGGCGACGCCATCCGCTGGCTCGGCCTGGCCCTGCTCGTGCTGGTCGGGCTCAGCCTGCTCGTGCCGCCGCTCGGTCACCTGATCGAGCGGCCGTTCTACCGCTTCCCCCAGCGCGCCCTCGGCACCGGCCGCCACGGCTTCCTCCTCGGGGTCGCCCTCGGCGCGGTGTTCGTGCCGTGCGCGGGGCCGGTCCTCGCGGCCATCACCGTGGCGGGCGCGACCGGCCGCATCGGCCTCCGCACGATCGGCCTCACCCTAGGCTTCGCCGTCGGCACCGCGATCCCGCTGCTCGCCTTCGCGCTGGCGGGCCGCGGCCTGACCCAGCGGCTCGGGGCCTTCCGGCGGCGTCAGGGTGCCTTCCGCGCGGTCAGCGGTGCGGTGATGATCGTCCTGGCGGTCGCGCTGACGTTCAACCTCCCCGACATCATCCAGCGCGATCTCCCGAACTACACGCAAGGCGCCAGCAACGCGCTGGAGAAGGGCGCGGCCGCACCCCAGAGCGGCGGCGCGGCGCTGCAGGCCTGCCAGGAGGCGGCCCTCTACGGTGGCTCCGGGCTTGAGCAGTGCGGCCCCGCGCCGGCGTTCAGCGGCATCCAGCAGTGGCTGAACACCCCGGGCGGCAAGCCGATCAGCATGGCCTCGCTCAGGGGCAAGGTCGTCATCGTCGACTTCTGGGCCTACTCCTGCATCAACTGCCAGCGCGAGCTGCCGCACGTCGAGGCCTGGGCCAAGGACTACGCCGCCGACGGGCTCGTGGTCGTCGGCGTGCACACCCCCGAGTACGCCTTCGAGCACGTGCCTTCCAACGTCGCCGCCGGCGTCCGCCGGCTCGGCCTCACCTTCCCTGTCGCGCTCGACAACGCATACGACACCTGGAACGCCTACGACAACCAGTCCTGGCCGGCGGCGTACCTTATCGACGCCAGCGGGCAGATCCGGCACGTCTCCATCGGGGAGGGCGACTACTCCTTCGAGGAGCAGCTCGTCCGCCGGCTGCTGCTCGCCGCGCACCCCGGGCTCACGCTGCCGCCGGCGACTAATGTCCCCGACACCACCCCGAATGACCCCGACCAGACGCCGGAGACCTATCTCGGGGCCGAGCGCGAACAGGGGTACGACGGCACCACCTACGCGACCGGCCAGTTCACGCTGCCTGCCACCCTCCCCTTGAACTCCTTCGCCCTCGCCGGGACCTGGACCATCGGCCAGCAGTCGATCACGGCAGGCCAGGGCGCCGTCCTCACGCTCGCCTTCCACGCCTCGTACGTCTACCTCGACGTCGGAGGCACTGGTACGCTCACCGTCTCCTCCGGAGGCACGACCAAGGTCATCCGCGTGTCCGGCGCCCCCGACATCTACACCGTCGCCACCGAGCAGCCCGCCCGGGACGGCGCCGTGACCATCAGGCTCTCGCCCGGACTCCAGGCCTACTCGTTCACCTTCGGCTGAGCAGCGGGGTTTCTGGCAGCATGACGGCATGGACCTCGACATTCCCCTGCCGGTGATCGGGATGGTCCACACCAGCCATGCCGAGCTAGAAGCCACGCCGATCCAGGCGGGACTCAACCGCGCCGAGCACGGGACCATCGACATCGCCGACGATGGGCGGTGACCTTCGATTGCGCAGACCCGGCGGCGCTGGCTGCGTTCTGGTGCCTGGCGCTGGGGTACGTCCAGGCTTCGCCGCCTGAGGGTTTCGCGAGCTGGCCTGACCGTGATCCGCGAAGATCAGCAAGATGGCATCCCGGACCATGTGGTCATGGCGGACCCGGAGGGAAACGAATTCTGCGTGCTGTGACCTCGCTGCTGGTGCCGTCCGCTATGGGCTGAGGTGCTCGTGAAGCACCTGCCAGTCCCCGTCGTTTCTGGCCAGTACGCTGGTTCCCCGGCCGCTACCTGACCGCGGTTGCCCGTCGATGATTCCGGTCCAGGCGAAGCGGTAGCGGCAGACCGCCTGGTTGCTGCCGGTTGCGATCCATTCCAGCTCGCTGATCCGGTAGACCTCGTCGCGGATGGTGGCGAACGTCTGGCTGATGGCGGCGAGGACGGCGTCGCGGCCGCGGTGCGAGCCGTCGGTGAACCAGTAGACGGCGTCAGAGGCGATCAGCGGGGCGAGCCGGGCGATGCGCTTTACCGCCGGCCGGACGCGCGGATCGCGGCGCGGATCAGCCAGGCTCTGGGCGCGGCGCGCACCGTGCTGAAGGTCGGGGCCGGAGCGGGTGCTTATGAGCCGGTAGACCGCCAGGTCACCCCGGTCGAGCCGTCAGCATCGATGCGCGCCCAGCGGCCGGCCCGAGGCGCTCCTTGACCCCTCGGCCCGGCGGTCGTGCTCGGCGTGGAGCTTCGTCGGTGCCGCGGTGCACGACCGCTTCACCAGGGAACGGGCCCGCGACCTGGCCGACGGGACCTGGGATGACCGCTACGGCTACCTGCGCGCCCAGCGCGCCTTCGACGGATCCCTGATCCTGGTCACCGCGCAGCCCTAACGAGGCTCGGGCAACGGGAGGCGCTTCTTGGCCTCTTGGTACAGGTCGGCAGGCAGTGGCCCCTTCTCCGCGATGGCCATGTTGCTGGCCAGGTGGACCGGGTTCGACGTGCCGACGATCGTGGTCGACAGGCCAGGGTGGCTGAGCGTGAAGCGCAGGACGAACTCCATGTTGCTGATGCCCGCCTCACTAAGCAGGTCGGCGATGCCGGAGGCCTCCCAGTTCCGCTGGCCGACGCCAGGATCCTGGCCAAGCGGCCTGGCCTGCCAGTTCTTGTCCTCCGACGCGGCGCCGCGCGCCGCGCCGCCCCGGATCAACGTGCCCGCGCCGGCGCCGGCGGCCTCGGTGATGAGTTCCTCGTGATCGCGCTGGACCGCCGAGTACGGGATCTGGAAGACATCGAAGACGCCCATGGCGAGGTGATCAGGCAGGTTCGGCAGGATGCCCGACATGCCGATGAAGCGGATCTTGCCCTCGGCCTGCAAGTCCCTGAGCGTCTCGACCGTGTGGTTCTCCCCGAGCGTCGCCCGGCTCGGTGACATGTGCACCTGGACCAGGTCGAGGCGGTCGGTGCGCA
>JBOHCK010000016.1:0-33363 GCA_050698755.1 Streptosporangiaceae bacterium
CGCGTGCAGGTCCGCCGCCACGAACGGGAACAGTGCGTTGGGGTAGGCGAAGATCATCGCGGCCAGGTCGGCCAGGTAGGAGCCGAGCAGGTCCCGCCGGCCCGCCGCGTACCGCAGTCCCGCGGTCACGCCCCGCAGCGTGGCGTGCTCGTGTTCGGCCGCACCCGGCAGCGGGCGCAGGCGGGTGAGGAACCCGAACGAGATCACCAGGCTCGCCGCATCGAGCCCGTACACCAGCCACGGGCCCGGGGTCACCGCGAGCACGCCGCCGAGCGCCGAGCCGAGCAGGAACAAGGCGGTCTGCGACATCGAGAGCAGCGCCGCCGCGGCGGTGAGCCGGCCTGGGTGCCGAGCGCGGTGACGGTCCGGCTGGCGAAGACGAGACGGAAGCCCGCCGAGACCCGCAGCGGCGTTAGGTCCGGCCACAGCCTGGGGCCACGGGTCGGCTCTGGTTCGGACACGGCGCCCACGCTAACACCGGCCACCGCATAGCCCCGCAGGGTTTTCCCTGGCCTTCCTTAGTGCTCGTGAATTGTCGTACGCACCTGGTAGACCTGCGGATATGGTCGCCCGCGTCGCACGGCCGGCACTTGAAGCGCTTGACGAAGGCCGAGCGCTGGGGAAGAGTTTGTTCACGGCGGCGACCGGTCGCCGAGCTGTGGAACATCCCGCCCCAGTCGGGGTTCCATTGGCGAAGGGGATTAGCCCTCTCGGTCGTCAATGTCACAGGCCATCTTCCAACACCGCGTCGCTGGGGGACGAGGGTGTCATGGGGGGGCTTGTCCATGACCAAGGACGCCAGCTTCAAGAAGGTTGTCCGGCGCCACGCCGAGGAGACGGGGCAGCGCTACACCGAAGCGCTGACGGACCTGCAGGGTCTCGATGCGCGCATACACCACGAGCCAGTTCCCGAGCGGCTGCTCGCTCATCTCCGGGATCGCTACGGCATCGACCCGGTCGCGGCGACGAAGCTCAGTGTGCACAAGACCTACGTGTTCCGCATCGACCGCAATGACGGCAGCCCGTGGGTCGCCCGCGCGTTTCCCCCCGCCCGGCCGCGGGCCGGCGTTGAGGGCGACGCCGCGATCCTGGGCTTCCTTGAGCGGCAGGACTATCCCGCGGAGCGCCTGGCGGTCGATGATGCGGTATCTGACTTCGATGACAGCTCGGTCCTCGTGACGCGGTTCGTTGAAGGCGCCCGGCTCCCCGAGGGTGCCGCGAAGTTCGCCATGATGGGTGAGCTGCTCGGACGGCTGCACGCGCTGCCGTACGACGATTCCGCCGGCCGCCCGGGCGGAGCCAGTGGTGAGGACCCGCGCCGTGAAGGCACGCCACGTCAGGACCTGCTGGCCGCCCTGTCGTTTCTCGATGCCGTCGACACGAAGGTCTCGGCCGCTGAGCGCGGGCGATTCGAGCAGCTCCGGGACCAGGTGCGCTCGGCCGACGACGGTCACGGCCTTCCTGAGGGCTTGCTCCACGGAAACCTGCTCAACGCCCCCGATCACGCCGTCCTGAGCGAACAAGGGCCAGTCGCGATCAACTGGAAGGCATCCGGGCGCGGACCGCGCCTCGCTGACTTCGCTTACCTGATCTGGGGCGCGGGTTCGTGGAACCCGCGCCGGCCGAACCAGGAATGGATCGACGCTGCCGTCGGCGCCTACCGCCGGCACATCGAGCTGACCGACGCCGAACTCGACCGGCTCGAGGCGGTCATGTACATCCGGACGCTCTACCTCGCCTGTTTCGGCTACCGGCGTGACCTGGCCAGCGGCCGGATATTCCGCGAGTGGGGCTTCATCGAACCACCCGAGTACTTCAGCTCCACCGCAGCCGCGACCCGAGCCGCGTTCAGCCGGTCGGTGGGGGAACCGCGCTAGCCGACGTTGAGCAACAAGATGCCCGCCGCGACCAGGACGGTCGCCGCGATGCGGGCCCGGCCGAACGGCTCACGGAAGACCAGGGTGCCGATGATCGCGCCGAAGATGACGCTGGTCTCGCGCAGCGCGGCGATGGGCGCCAGCGCCCCGCGGGTCTGCGCCCACAGCACCAGGCCGTAGGCGAGGACGCTGAGCGCCCCGGCAGCCAGCCCGGCCAGCAGGATCCGCGGCGGCTGCTTGGTTAGCACGTCGCGCCGCCGGACCAGGGCGAACGCCGGGACGCAGAGGCTCTGGAGCAGCATCAGCCAGCCGATGTAGCCGACCGGGCTCGCCGAAAGCCGCACCCCGACCCCGTCGACCGTCGTGTACGCCGCGATGGTCAGGCCGGTGCCGATGGCGGCCAGGAGGGCGGCCCGCCCGGGCCGCCGGCCGGCGAAGACCAGCGCGGCCAGGCCGCCCGAGACGACGGCTACCCCGGCCAGCTGGGGGAGGGCCAGGTGCTCTCCGACGAACACCGCGGCCAGGATCGTCACCACCAGCGGGGAGATGCCGCGGGCCAGCGGGTACACCTGCCCGAACTCCCCGTACCTGTAGCACCGCATCAGCAGCAGGTTGTAGAAGATATGGATCGCGACCGAACCCAGCAGGTACGGCCAGCTGTCCGCCCGGGGCGCCGCGATCAGGATGACCAGCGGGATAGCCACGATGATGCCGCCCGCGCCGATGAGCCCGAACGAGAGCGTCTGGTCCCTGATGCCGTGCGCGATGGCGTTCCAGGTGGCGTGCGTGATCGCGGCGGCCAGGACGACCAGGGTGACCGAGAGGGGGAGTGTCGACGCGTCCAACGGGCTCCTCGGGGAGAATGTCTAGGGTAAGCCCCCGGCGAAGGAGAAGCACCGATGAGCCTGGCCCCAGACACGACGCAGGCGCTGCGCACCGTCCTGGCGACCGCGGTCGCCGTGCCCGTCACGCCGCTGCACGCCGACGGCACGCCCGACTGGGACACCTACGCGAAGCTGATCGGCCGGCTGGTCGACGCCGGGATCACGGTCATCACCCCGAACGGCAACACCGGGGAGTTCTACGCGCTCACCCAGGCCGAGGCCAGGCAGGCCACCGAGACCGCGGCCCAGGCCCTAAGCGGACGCGGGCACGGGGCGGAACTGCTGGTCGGCGTCGGTCACGACATCGCGACCGCGACCCAGGCGGCCAGGCACGCCGGGGACCACGGCGCCCGCATGGTCATGATCCACCAGCCCGTGCACCCCTACGTCTCGCCTCAGGGCTGGATCGACTACCACATCGCCATCGCGAGCGCCGTCCCCGACCTCGGTGTCGTCCTGTACATCAGGGACGAGCGGCGCACCGGCGCGCAGATCGCCGAGCTCGCCGACCGGGCGCCGAACGTCGTCGGGGTCAAGTACGCCGTCAGGGACGCGACCAAGTTCGCGGCCGTGGCCCGCGACGCCGGGATCGACCGGCTTACCTGGCTGGCCGGCGCCGCCGAGCTGACCGCGCCGGCCTTCTGGGCGGTCGGCGCCCGGGGGTTCACCTCAGGCCTGGCGAACGTCGCGCCCGGCCTGGCGCTAGCCATGTACGACGCGCTGCGCGCGGACGACTTCGGGGCCGCGATGAAGGTCTGGGAGACGGTGCGCAGGTTCGAGGAGCTGCGCCTGGCGGACTCCTCGGCGGACAACGTGAGCGTGGTCAAGGAGGCCCTGGCCCAGCTGGACCTGTGCCGCGCGGACGTCCGCCCGCCCAGCCGCCCCCTCCCCGCGGCCATCAAGGGCGAGATCGCTCAGATCTTGGCCACCTGGGACATCGGATGAACAAGTGAAGCAGCCGGAGGACCTCCGCAGCTTCCGCTGGTTCGGCGGGGCGCGGACGGCGGGGCTGCGGGAGTTCAGCCACCGGTCCCGGATGCGCCAGCTCGGCGTCGAGGCCGAGGAGCACCTGGGCAAGCCGCTCATCGTCATCCTGAACACCTGGTCCGAGCTGAACCCGTGCCACATGCACCTGCGCCAGCGGGCCGAACAGGTCAAGCGCGGCGTCCTGCAGGCGGGCGGCTTCCCGGTCGAGCTCCCCATCGCCACGCTCAGCGAGACGTTCCAGAAGCCGACTCCGATGATGTACAGGAACCTGCTCGCCATGGACGCCGAGGAGCTGCTGCGCTCCTACCCGGCCGACGGCGCGGTCCTGATGGGCGGGTGCGACAAGACCACGCCCGCGCTGCTGATGGCCGCGGCCAGCGCGAACCTCCCCGCCATCTACGTGACCGCGGGGCCGATGCTGCGCGGCAACTACCGCGGCCAGCCCGTCGGCAGCGGCACCGACATGTGGAAGGTCTGGGACGATATCCGGGCCGGCCAGGCCGGCGACTGCGAGCTGGCCGACCTGGAGTCGGGCATCGCCAGGTCGCCCGGCCACTGCATGACGATGGGCACCGCGTCCACGATGACCTCCGCTGCCGAGGCCCTCGGCATGACCCTTCCTGGCATGGCCTCGATCCCCGCGGTCGACTCCGCCCACCACCGGATGGCGGCCGCCAGCGGCCGGCGGATCGTGGAGATGGTCTGGGAGGACCTGACCCCGGAGGTGATCCTGACCCGCGAGGCGTTCGAGGACGCGGTCGCCACCGTGCTCGCCCTGGGCGGTTCCACCAACGCCCTCATCCACCTGATCGCGATGGCCGGCCGCGCCGGGGTCAGCCTGACCCTGGACGACTTCGACGCGATCTCCCGCCGGGTGCCGTGGCTGGCGAACATCAAGCCGAGCGGGGCCTACCTGATGGAGGACTTCTACTACGCCGGAGGCCTGCCCGCCCTCCTGGGCCAGCTCGCGAGGGTTCCCGGCGCGGTGCACCTTGATCGCCTGACGGTGAGCGGACGGTCGTTCGGGCAAAAGATTGAAGAAGCACCCGTGTATAACGCGGACGTCATCAGGACCCCGGAAACCGCCCTGGCCGGCGAGGGCGGGATCGCGGTGCTGCGCGGCAACCTCGCCCCGGACGGCGCGGTCATCAAGCACATCGCGGCCGAGCCGCGGCTGCTCAAGCACACCGGCCCCGCGGTCGTCTTCGACTCTTACCGCGAGATGCAGCGGCGCATCAACGACCCCGCCCTGGGCGTAACCGCCGATTCGGTCCTGGTGCTCCGCAACGCCGGGCCGAAGGGCGGCCCGGGGATGCCCGAGTACGGCATGCTGCCCATCCCCGACTACCTGCTCGCCCGGGGCGTCCGCGACATGGTGCGGATCTCCGACGCGCGGATGAGCGGGACCAGCTACGGCGCCTGCGTGCTGCACGTGGCCCCGGAGTCGTTCGTGGGCGGCCCGCTGGCTCTGGTCCAGACGGGCGATCTCATCACGCTCGACGTGGAGGCCCGCGAGCTTTCTGTGAACCTTTCTTCCGAACGAGCGTGGGATCTCCGCCGCGAAGCCTGGAGCCCCCCGGCGCCGAAGTTCGAGCGTGGCTACGGCGCCCTGTACAGCGAGCACATCACGCAGGCCGACCAGGGGTGCGACTTCGACTTCCTGGCCAGGCCCGGCCGCAACCCTGAGCCTGATCCCCGGTAGCGCTAGGCGGCCAGGGCCTGCAGGTAGCCGGCGATGTGGGGGTAGAAGGCCCGGAAGGCGCGGCCGAGGGCGACGCCTAGCTCGGAGCCGGGCCAGTCGTCGGGCAGCAGCTCGTCGGGCAGGTCCGGGTCGGCGGTACTGGCGTCGAAGATCGGCATCGTCGCGTCCGCGAAGGCGCGGAACGCCGCGGGCCCGGCCGGGTGGCGGTCGGCCTGGTCGGTCAGGGCCCCCGAGGAGGCCAGGACCCGCCGGTAGCGGGCGCCCAGCTCGTCCAGGCCCCAGAGCCGCGCCGCGACCAGGCGGCTGTCGGCTTCGTCGAGCCTGACCTGGATCCGCAGCAGCTGGCTTCCCGGCGGCGGCTGCTCTGGCACCAGCCCGGTGAGTTCGGCCCAGCGGTCGCTGGTGGCCACGAGCAGGCCGGGGCGCAGCGTGGCGTAGCCGAGGAGCTGGGCCGCGCGGCGCAGCCGGTCGCGGTAGGCGCGGTCGGACTCGGGGACCTCGTACAGGAGGCCGTAGAAGAACCCCTCCCACGGCGGCCGCTTGCCGCGCAGCTGGCTCTCGATCCTGGCCTGCGCTGCATTGATCGCGGGGGCCAGCCGGTACCTGGCCTCCCGCCCTGACCGCTGCGAGTCGAGCCAGCCTTCCTTGCGCATCCGCAGCAGCAGGGACCTCGTGGCCGCCTCCGAAAGGCCGAGGTCGGCCAGCAGCTGGATCAGCGCGCGCCCCGAGAGCTGCCCGTCGGGCAGCTGGCCGCCGAAGGGCACCGCCGCCGCGCCGAAGGCGAAGCAGACCAGCCCCATCCGCGGGCTTACCTCGGGTTCAGTCACCTTGTCTCCCCATGCGTTTCGCGCCCGGCCAGCCCCCGACCCATTCTCGGCCCCTCCAGACCCCACTCCCGGCCCCCTGCCTCCAACCACCCGGCCCCTGCCTCCCCGCCTCCCCGCCCCCAACATAGTGTACTTCTCATCACGGTCGTGTGCTAGTATGCACGACATGAGCCAGCCGGAGTCAACCGCGGGGGCACGGGCGTCGGTGCGTGCCCGGGTCGAGGGGTTCACGCAGATCGCCGCCTTTGACATCGGCGGGCCGCTGGTGGTCTACCAGGTGCTGCGGGGGCACGGGGCGAGCGAGGTCAAGGCGCTGGTGCTCAGCGGCATCTTCCCCGCCCTGGGCGTGCTGTACGGGGTCGTCCGGCACCGCCGGATCGACGCCATCGGCGCCCTGGTCCTGCTCGGCATCGCGGTCGGCAGCATTCTCGGGCTGGCCAGCGGCAGCGCCAAGCTGGTGCTGGTCGAGGGTTCGGTGCCGACCGGGATCTTCGGCCTGGTGTGCCTGGGCTCGCTGTGGGCTCGCCGCCCGCTGATATACCGCTTTGCCCTGGAGTTCATCGGCCCGGACACGCCCAAGGGCCGGGACTTCGCCAGCCGCTGGCAGTACGAGGGCTTCCGCCACACCTTCAACGTCATCACGGTGGTCTGGGGGGTGGCCTACCTGGCCGAGGCCGCGGCCCGGGTCGTCATCGTGGAGAACACCTCGGCCGGAACCGCCCTGACCATCTCCAAGTTCATGCCCTTCGCGGTCGCCGGCGTCGTGGTCGCCTGGATGACCGTCTACGGCCAGCACGCCAAGCGCAAGGGCGAGGCCGCGGGTGCGGCGGCCCGCGCCGCTCAGGCCGCTCAGGCCGCCGAGGCCGTCCAGGCTGCCCAGGCCTCTCAGGCGGCCGAACCGCTGTCGTAACCTCCTAGGGAACCGCTGATTCCCAGGAGGGCCCGATGATCCAGGGGTTTGACCCGCGAACCGGCGAGCCCGTGGGGGAGCCGGTGGCCGAGACCTCCGACGCCGGGGTCGACGCTCTGGTGACCGCTGCGGCGGCAGCCGGGTCCGCCTGGGCCGCGTCGTCGCGACGGGCCGAGGCGCTGGAGGCGGTGGCCGACGCGCTTGACGAGCGGACCGGCGAACTGGCCGTGATCGCCGACACCGAGACCGCGCTCGGCGGCGAGCGGCTCACTGGCGAGGTGGCCCGCACCACCGGGCAGTTGCGCCTGTTCGCCGGCGTGCTGCGGGACGGTGGCTACGCCGGCGCGGTGGCCGGCGGGGCCGTGGGCGTCGTGCCTGACGTCAGGCGGATCAACCGCCCGGTCGGCCCGGTGGCGGTGTTCGCGGCGTCCAATTTCCCTTTCGCGTTCTCGGTGGCAGGCAACGACACGGCCTCGGCGCTGGCGGCGGGCTGCCCGGTCGTGGTCAAGGCGCACGAGGCGCACCCGGTCACGTCCGACGTGACGGCCGGGGTCGTCGCCTCCGCACTGGCGTCGGCCGGGGCGCCTTCGGGGGTGTTCGGGCTGGTGCACGGGGTCCAGGCGGGCCTGCGGCTGCTGCGGCACCCGCTGATCGCGGCGGCCGGGTTCACCGGATCGACGGCCGGCGGGCTCGCGCTGGCCAGGATCTGCGCGGAGCGGCCTGTCCCGATCCCGTTCTACGGCGAGCTCGGCTCGGTCAACCCCGGCGTGGTCCTGCCGGGTGCCGCGGCCTCCCGCCCGGCCGAGGTCGCGAGCGGGTACGTCGCGTCGCTGACCCTCGGCGCCGGGCAGTTCTGCACCAACCCCGGCCTGCTCTTCGTGCCCGAGGACGCGGGGCTGCTGACCGCGATCGCGGACGCGGTCGGCGCGTCGGCGGGAGGCGCGATGCTGACCGGCCGGATCTTCGCGGGGTACGAGGACGCGGTGGAGGAGGCTTCGGAGCATCCCGGGGTCAGCGAGCTAGCCGTCGGCCAGCCCGGGGTCGGGCCGTGGGGCGCCACCCCGCGGGTGTTCCAGCTCACCCTGAAGGAGTTCGCGGCCGATCTCTCGGTGCTCTCGCGCGAGCGGTTCGGCCCGGCCGGGCTGGTGATCACCTACCCGTCGGTGGACGACCTGCTCCCGGTGCTCGCCGCGCTGCCCGGCAACCTGGTCGGCACGGTCCACGCCGACACCGGGTCACCCGGGGACCTGGACCTGGCCCGCCAGGTAGTCGCGGTCCTGGAGTACGTGGCGGGCCGGATCGTGTTCAACGGCTGGCCCACCGGCGTGGCCGTGGTCCCGGCCCAGCACCACGGCGGCCCCTGGCCAGCCACCACGATGCCCGCCTACACCTCCGTCGGGACCGCGGCGATCCGCCGCTGGCTGGTCCCGGTCGCCTACCAGAACTTCCCCCCCGAACTCCTGCCCCCGGCCCTCCGCTGACCGAGCCCCCCCGCTGACCTGAGCCCCCCGCTGACCCGAGCCCCCCCGCTGACCTGAGCCCCTCCATCCCTGGTTCCCCCGCTCGCCTGCTCCACCGCCACGTGGCCTGGTGCCCCTCTCCGTTCCCCTTCGTCGCCTAGTACCCTCCGTCCCCCAAGTCCCTCAGCTCTCTAGTTTCTCTCTGTTCCCATCACTTGTGACCCTCTGTCCCCTCGTGCTCCCTTTGCCCATGATCGCGAAGGGTTTTGTACCGCCTGCGGTACAAAACCCTTCGCGATCATGAAACGGGTCCCAGTGAGCGGTGCCGGCGGCCTCGGTACGATCGGCGCATGGGTTGCGGAGCGGCGGGAGCCGGGTGACGGCCCGGCTTACCAGGCGGCCGGGCGGGGCGGCCCGCCTGCGGGCGCTGCTGGACTCCGGCCAGATGATCGTGGCGCCGGGGGCGTTTGATCCGCTGTCCGCCCGGCTGGTGGAGGAGGCCCGGTTTCCGGCCGTCTACATGACCGGGTTCGGGACTTCGGCGGCGCTCATCGGGCGGCCGGACGTGGGGCTGCTGACCATGACCGAGATGGTCGGTAACGCCGGGCGGATCGCGGCCTGCGTGGATATCCCGGTCATCGCCGATGCGGACACCGGCTACGGCAACCCGCTGAACGTGATCCGCACGGTCGGGGCCTACGAGGCGGCCGGGGTAGCGGGGATCCACATCGAGGACCAGGTGGCCCCGAAGAAGTGCGGCCACATGGAGGGAAAACTGGTCATCCCGGCGGAGGAGATGGCCGCGAAGGTCCGGGCTGCGGTCGAGGCACGCACCCAGCCCGAGTTCGTGATCATCGCCCGGACCGACGCGCGGGCTGTGGAAGGCCTGGAGCGGGCCTTGGAGCGTGCGCGGCTGTACCGCCAGTCCGGGGCCGACGTCCTGTTCGTCGAGGCATTGACCAGCGAGGCAGAAGCCGAGGAGGCGGTGCGGGCCTTTCCCGGCGTGCCGCTGCTTTTCAACTGGGCCGAGGGCGGCAAGACCCCGCCGATCGGGCTTGATCGTCTCAGGGAGCTTGGCTACCGGATCGTCATCTTCCCGATCGGCACGTTGCTGGCGGCGACCGGGGCCATGCGGCGGATACTGCAGGAGATCGCCCGGGCGGGGACACCGGCCGCGGCGATGCACGAGTTGCCCACATTCGCGGAGTTCGTGGATTTCATTGGACTGCCCGAGGTGCACGAGGCCGAACAGCGGTATGCGGTCGAGCCTGCGGCATCGGGGCCGGAGACCGGAGGTCTGGGTGGCATCAACGTTTGAGCGGGCCAGCGTGAGCACGCAACTGGCCAAGGCCATGATCGAGGCGGCGGAGCGGAAGGCGGCCCAGATGGGCCAGCCCTTCGTGATCGCGATCGTGGACGACAGCGGGGTGCTGAAAGCGTTCAGCCGCATGGATGGCGCGCCCCTGCTGTCCGTCCAGGTGGCCCAGGACAAGGCCTACACGGCGGTCGGCTTCGGCCTGGCCACCGACACCTGGCACGACTTCGTCAAGGACGATCCGCCGCTGGCCATGGGCGCGGCGACGGGGATCGATCGCCTGATCGTGTTCGGCGGCGGGTACCCGATCAAGCTCGGGGGAGCGGTGGTCGGCGGGATCGGCGTGAGCGGCGGCCATTACAGCCAGGACATGGAGGTAGCCCAGGCCGGGCTATTGGCTCTCGACACCTGACCTTCGCCGACCCGTCATCCAGGGGCCTAGCGAGCAAGCCTCGCCCTCGCCTCGGCGACGTCCATGCCGTGCAGACGGAGCAGGTTCTCGCCGAGGATCTTGCGCTTGGCCTGGTCGGTGAGCTGCGGGTAGCCGTACCCGGCGCAGAGGTCCTCGGGGATCGAGAAGTCCATGAACGCGCGCAGCGCCCACTGCGGGTGGAACAGCGGGGCCTCCGAGCCGTAGATGATCTTGTCCTCGCCGCACCAGAACAGCAGCTTGCCGATGATCTCGGCGAACAGCCTGGGCGCACGGACCACGAAGTTGATCGTGGCCGCGATCGACGCGTACAGGTTCGGGTACCTGATCAGCTGCCAGCAGGTCTCGTCGAGGAACGGCAGCCCGACGTGGAAGATGACGAAGTTGATGTCGGGGAAGTTGGCCGCGGCCCCGTCCATGTCCCAGGTCTGGGTGTGCTCGATCGGCTGCGGGCCCAGCGGGACGCCCTTGTGCACCCCGATCAGGTTCACGCCGAGTTCCTGCGCCTTCTCGAAGATCGGGAAGGCGATGTTCGGGTCGTCCATGCGCCACGGGTACGGCGTCCCGTAGTCGTACCTGACGTTGTAGAACTTGAACGCGCGGGCCCCGAACTCCCCGACCTGCCGTTCCATCAGGTCCAGCGCCTTGCGGCCCTCGAGCGGGTTGACCGAGCCCCAGAAGACGGTCCGGTCCGGGTCCCGGCTGGCCAGGTCGGCGCAGGTCTCCCACGGCGAGAGGCCGTCGCGGAACAGGTCGGTCAGCGGCAGCGGCATCGCCACCAGCATGTCGGTGTCGGACTCCTCGTACACCATCTTGCGCACGTCCGAGGCCGTCCATTCCCGCAGGAACTCCTCCGGCGGCAGCTTGTGCTCGTCGCCAGCGGGGGTCAGGGCGTTGTGGAACGCGTACAGGTGGTTGTCGAACATCAGGCCCGGCTGGCCGAACGCGTTCTTGGGGTCGAAGTTGAACACGTGCGCCACGCAGTCGAAGACGAAGGCATCGTCGATCATCGCGGGCTACTCCTTTGGTGAGGCGTGTGCGCGGATGTACTCGTCGCGGTCAGGCACCGCCGAGGGCGGGGGCAGGAAGCGGAGGATGGACCGGGCTCGGGGCGAGAGCCGGTCAGGGCTCCACGCCTCGTCCCAGACGATCGACACGTCGGCGTCGCTGACCCCGGGCTGGCTGAGGATCTGCTCTTTCACCTGGGTGAGCACGGTCGCGGCGAACGGGCACCAGCCGGAGGTCAGCAGCAACTCGACCGTGGCTTTGCCGTCTTCGACCCGGACGGAGCGCACCAGGCCCATGTCGATGACCGAGATGCCCTTCTCCTGGCAGCAGGGATCGTAGATCCCGGCGAGCGCGTCGCGTGCCCACGTCGGCAGCTCGGACATACCGTCATCCTCAGCCCGCCGGCATCAGAAGGCAAGACTCGCTCGTCCACGGCCCGGTACACCACTGCCATCCCGTCGGCGCCGACCTGCTCCTCCAGCAGGTACCCGGCTACACGGGAACCCGGAGCCAGTTCGCCCGGCGACGCGCCGCCACCGCTATCCACGGTTCCTCCAGCCGCGAGCTCGGCCCGGGGGACCAGATGACGGTCCGGGCAGTGCTCCCCAGGCGGGCACGCGACCCGATTATCCAGGCTCCATCGCGCATTATCAACGCGCCCGGCGCCGCCCTCGCGACAGGCCCTGCAGCCGCTGCGCGCGGCGCTTTGACGGGCTCAGGCCCGACGCGCCTGGCTCGATATCCCGGCTCGTTATCCCGCTGCGTGACCGGACTGGACGCCGGTGCCTGCGATCCCAGGTCGGGGCCTCCGGCTGATTGCGGGTCCGCGCTGAACCGTGGTACAACGAGCCGAATGATCACCGCTCCGGGCCCTGCGCAGCCCGCCGCCGCAGGTAATGAGGCCGACGCGGCGGCGGCCGTTCATGTGACCGGCCTGCTGAAGCGGTACGGCGACGTGGTCGCTCTCGCGGGGGTCGAACTCACAGTCGCCTCGGGTGAGTTCTTCACCCTGCTCGGCCCGTCGGGGTCGGGGAAGACCACCTTGCTGCGGCTGATCGCGGGGTTCGAGCGCCCGGACGGCGGCCGGATCGACCTCGGCGGCCGCGACGTCACGCTGGTCCCGCCCTACCTGCGGGACGTCAACACGGTGTTCCAGGACTACGCGTTGTTCCCGCACATGACGGTCGCGCAGAACATCGAATACGGCCTGCGCGTGCGGCACGTCTCGAAGGCCGAACGGCGCGAGAAGGTAGGCCGCGCACTGGAGATGGTCCGCCTGCCCGGGCTCGGCTCGCGCAAGCCGGCCCAGCTGTCCGGCGGTCAGCGCCAGCGCGTCGCGCTCGCCCGGGCCATCGTCAACGAGCCCCAGGTCCTGCTCCTTGACGAGCCGCTGGGTGCGCTGGACCTCAAGCTCCGCCAGGAGATGCAGCTTGAGCTGCTGCGGGTCCAGCGCGAGGTGGGCATCACGTTCATCTACGTCACGCACGACCAGGAAGAAGCGCTGACGATGAGCGACCGCATCGCCGTGCTGAACCGCGGCCGCATCGAGCAGATCGGCGGGCCGGTCGAGGTGTACGAGCGGCCGCAGTCGGCTTTCGTGGCGGGGTTCATTGGCGTGTCCAACCTGATCGAGCGCGACGGCCACCGGATCACCGTGCGGCCAGAGAAGATCACCCTGCTCGAGGACGGTCAGCCCGACCCGCCCGGCACGCACGTAGAACCCGGCCGGATCCGGGACGTCATCTACGCCGGTGTGCTCACCCGCTACCTGGTGGACCTCGACGCGGGCGGTGAGCTGGTCGTCAGCCGCCAGAACGCGGAGGCGCCGGCCCCGGCTCACGGCACCCGCGACACCGGGGCCCTGGCCCGGGGCGGACAGGTCCGGCTGGCCTGGCGGCCGGAACAGGCGTTCACAATCCCTCAGGACCCTAGTTCAGGGGAGGCAGAGCAATGATGACAACGAGGGCGCGGATCACCCGCCCCATGAAGATAACGATGGCCCTGGCCGCTACTTCACTTGTCGCCGCCGCCTGCAGCAGCAGCACAAGCAGCAACACCAGTTCGCCCAGTACCGCCTCTGCCGGCACGTCCGGGCTGACGGTGCCCACGGCGAACCTCCCGGTCCTGCAGAAGATCGGGAAGGGCGAGGGCCAGCTCAACCTCATCGCCTGGGAGGGCTACCTGCAACCTGAGTGGGTGAAACCGTTCGAGCAGCAGACCGGATGCCAGGTGAACGCGAAATACGCGGGCAGCTCCGACGAGATGGTCGCGCTCATGAAGAACGGCGGCGGCGGCCAGTACGACATGGTGTCCTCGTCGGGCGACGCCGACCTGCGCATCTTGTACGCGGGAGACGCCCACCCGGTGAACATGAACCTGATCCCGAGCTGGAAGGAATTCTTCCCCGCCTTCCAGTCCCCGCCCTTTAACACGATCAACGGGGTGCATTACGGAGTCTCCCTCCAGTGGGGCCCGAACGTGCTCATGTACAACACCAAGGACTTCCCGACGGCCCCGACCTCATGGAGCGTCATTTACAACCCGAAGTACAAGGGGCAGGTGACCGTCCCCGACAACCCGATCCAGATCGCCGACGCGGCGCTGTACCTCAAGACCGCCAAGCCGTCGCTGGGGATCACCGACCCCTACGAGCTGACCCAGCCCCAGTTCCAGGCCGCGGTGAACCTGCTGGCCGGGCAGCGCCCCCTGATCGAGAAGTACTGGGATCTCGCCTCCCAGGAGATCTTCGACTTCAAGAACGGCAACGCGATCGTCGGTGCGGGGTGGCCTTACCAGGTCAGCACCCTCAAGGCAGACAAGTTCCCGATCGGCAGCGTCGTCCCGGCCGAGGGCGCGACCGGCTGGGCGGACACCTGGATGCTCGCGGCGAAGGCACCGCACCCCAACTGCGCCTACATGTGGATGGCGTACATCAGCCAGCCGAAGGTCCAGGCCGAGCAGGCCATCAACTACGGCGAGACGCCGGACAACAGCCTCGCCTGCGGATACATGAACCAGATGCAGGCGGGGTCGTGCGAGGAATACCACGCGAACGCGCCGCTCAGCTACCTGGCTTCGATCTCCCTGTGGAAGACGCCGCTCGCGACCTGCGACAACGGCAAGACCGACTGCGTGCCCTACTCGGAGTGGGTGTCCGCGTGGAACACCGAGGTCAAGTGACGGCACACCGCGGGCCGGACCGGGCCGGGTGCGGATGACGGCCACTGCGGTCTCCGCCCCCGGGGGGCAGGCCAGGCGGGACGGAATGTGGACCCGCGTCTCGGCGGTGCTGTGGCGCCGGCCGTGGGCGCGGGCCACCATCCTGCTCACCCCGCCACTGGCCTGGTTCGTCCTGATCTACCTGGCCTCACTCGTGGTCCTGCTGATCACGGCGTTCTGGCAGATCAACCCGTTCACGACCAACATCGAGCGGATCTGGAGCTTCGGCAACTTCACGACGATCTTCACGAGCTCCGCTTACCGGGGCATCATCCTGCGGACCGTGGGCATGGCGGCGGCGGTGACCGTCGTCGACGCCGCCGTCGCCTTCCCGTTCGCCTACTTCATGGCCCGGATCGCCTCGCCCAGGACCAGGACCGGCCTATTCGTGGCGATCCTGCTTCCCCTGTGGGCGAGCTACCTGGCCAAGATCTACTCCTGGCTGGTGATCTTCACCCACGACGGGATCCTGGACTGGAGCCTGGGCAAGGTCGGCCTCAGCCAGATCCACCTGATCTACACGAACTGGGCCGTATTCACCGTCTTCTGCTACCTCTGGCTGCCTTTCATGATCATCCCGGTGTACGCGGCGCTCGAGCGCATCCCGCCCTCCCAGATCGAGGCCTCCCAGGACCTGGGCGGACGGACCTGGCGCACCACGCGCGAGATCTTGCTCCCGCTCGCCCTGCCCGGGATCGTGGCCGGGTCGATCTTCACGTTCTCGCTGACTCTGGGGGACTACATCACGCCGCTGCTGGTCGGCGGGACGAGCGCGCAGTTCATGGGCAACGTCATCTACTCGAACATCGGAATCGCGAACAACGTGCCGTTCGCCGCCGCCATGGCCTGCGTCCCCGTCATCATCATGGCCGCCTACCTGCTGGGCGCCCGGTCGCTCGGCGCGTTCGAGGCGATCTAGGCCATGGAACCGAAGGCCCTGCGCGTCGGACTGCGGATCTGGGTCGTGCTGGTCCTGGCGTTCCTGTTCATCCCGATCATCCTCATCGTGCTGTACTCGTTCAACCGGTCCAACATCGAGAGCTGGCCCATCGCGGGGTTCTCCTGGCACTGGTACAACGTGGCCTTCCACGACCCCCAGGTGCGCAGCGCGTTCCTGCTGTCGATCAGGGTCGCGCTGTTCGCGACCGCGCTGGCCGTGCTGCTCGGCTCCGCGGTCGCCTTCGCGTTGCACAGGTTCAAGTTCTTCGGCAGCGAGGCCATCTCGTTCCTGCTCGTCCTGCCGCTCGCGCTGCCCGGGATCATCACCGGGATCGCGCTGAACTCGTTCTTCTCCTTCACCGGGATCCAGCTCGGCACCATCACGATCGTCATCGGGCATACGACGTTCTGCATCGTCGTGGTCTTCAACAACGTGATCGCGAGGCTCCGCCGGACGCCGGGGTCGCTGGCCGAGGCGTCCAGCGATCTCGGCGCGCGCGGCTGGCAGACGCTGAGCTTCGTCACGCTGCCCCTGTCGGCGACCGCGCTGGTCTCCGGCGCCCTGCTGGCCTTCGCCCTGTCGTTCGACGAGGTCATCGTCACGGTGTTCACCGCGGGCGCGCAGAACACCCTGCCGCTGTGGATCTTCGGCGCGATCCGGCTTGGGCAGCAACTCCCCGAGGTGAACGCCGTGGTGTCCATCGTGATCCTGTTGACGATCATCCCCGTGGTCCTGGCGGCGCGGCTCGCCGGCGCCGGGGCGGTCACCAGGTCCGCGCGAGCCGTCCCGGTCAGTGAGGCGGGTGGCTAATGGGGCCTGAGGAGTTCCGGGCCGCTGGCCATGAGCTGATCGACTGGATCGCGGACTACCGGAGCAGGATCCCGCAGCTGCCGGTGCAGGCGCAGGTGGAACCGGGTGAGGTAGCGGGCAAGCTGCCGGGCCGGGCGCCGGAGGAGGCCGAACCTTTCAGTCGGGTGCTGGCTGACCTTGACGCCGTCGTGGTCCCCGGGGTGACCCAGGTTCAGCATCCTCGCTACTTCGGCTGGTTCCCCTCCAACGCCTCTCTCCCTTCCGTGCTGGGCGACCTGGCCACCTCCGGGCTCGGGGCGCTCGGGATCACCTGGCAGTCCGCGCCCGCGCTGACGGAAGTCGAGGAGGTCGTGGTCGAGTGGCTGCGCGAGCTGACGGCGCTGCCCGCCTCGTGGAAGGGCGTCATCCAGGACACGGCGTCCACCGCCTGCCTCGTCGCCCTGCTCGCGGCCCGCGAGCGCGCGACCGACTACTCCGAGGCGCGCGGCGGAATGCAGGGCGAAGACGCGCCGCTCACCGTCTACACCACCGAGCACGCGCACTCGTCGATCGCGAAGGCGGTCGCCCTGGCCGGGTTCGGACGCGACAACCTGAGGTTCGCCGGGGTCGACCCGGTCACGTACGCCATGCGACCTGAGGCGCTGGCGTCGCTCCTGGAGGCTGACGTCGCGGTCGGCCGGCGCCCCGCCGCCGTCGTGGTCAACATCGGGACCACCGGCACCACGGCCGTGGATCCGCTCGCGCAGATCGTCCCGCTGGCCCGCCAGTACGGAATGTGGGTGCACGTCGACGCGGCTATGGCGGGCTCGGCCCTGCTGCTGCCCGAGATGCGCTGGCTGGTCGACGGAGTGGAAGGCGCGGACTCCCTGGCCTGGAACCCGCACAAGTGGCTGGGCACCGTGCTGGACTGCGCGCTGCTGTACGTCGCCGACCCCGGCCACCTGATCCGGGTCATGTCGACCAACCCGTCCTACCTTCGTTCCGCCGTCGACGGCGAGGTAACCCAGTTCAAGGACTGGGGTATCCCGCTCGGCCGGCGGTTCCGGGCCCTGAAGCTGTGGTTCCACCTGCGGCTCGACGGAGTGGAGGCCATCCGGGCCCGGCTGAGGCGGGACCTCGACAACGCCCGCTGGCTGGCCGAGCAGGTCTCCTCCACGCCGGGCTGGCGGGTCCTGGCCCCGGTCAACCTGCAGACCGTCGTGCTCAGGCACGAGCCGGCGGGCCTGGTCTCCGGCACCGGCGCGGTGCTGGATGCCGCCGCGCTGAACGCGCACACCCTGTCCTGGGTGGACTCGGTCAACCGGTCAGGGGCCGCCCTGCTCACGCCGTCGCTACTGGACGGCAGCTGGTCCGTCCGGGTCTCGATCGGAGCCGAAGCCACCGAGCGCGAGGACGTCGAGGAGCTGTGGAACCTGCTGCAGCGGGCCGCCGGCGGGTAGTCCGGCTTCAGCCCGGCAGGGTCTTCTCGAACCAGTGATGCGCAAAAGGCTCGTCGTTGAACGGCGCGACCTCGCGGTAGCCGGTCGCCTGGTACAGGCTGATGGCCTCGCCGAGCGTACCGTTGGTTTCCAGGCGGAGGACGCGGACCCCGCGGGCCGCGGCGTGGGCCTCGAGCTCGGCGAGGAGCCTGCGGCCCAGGCCGAGACCGCGGACCGCGGGGGAGACCCACATCCGCTTGACCTCGGCTGGAGCCGCGTCGTGGAACTTCAGCGCCCCGCACCCGACCGGGTCGGCGTGCAGGGTCGCGATCAGGAACAACCCCGCGGGCGGGGTGAGCTCTTCGTCAGTGGCGGAGATGCTCAGGGCGGGATTCCAGCCATCCTCGAACCGGTCCGACAGCTCGGCGACGTAGGCCCGCACCGCCCAGCGGGCGTCCGGGTGCCGTGGGTCGCACACGGCGACCTGGACCGTTGAGGCAACCAGCAGCCGCTCGACCTCGGCCATCGCCGTGATCAGCCGGTCGCATTGCCGCACGCCGAGCGGTTGGAGTATGGCGGCGGCAGTGTCGTCGGCGCGCCGGTCAAGTTCGGCTCGCTCGGCCAGTCCGCGGCTGGTCAGGCGGGCCGTGCGGACCCGCGCGTCATCGTGGCTCGGCTCGACGACTACCATCCCGTCGCCCTCGAGTGACCGCAGCAGCCGGCTCAGGTACCCGGAATCCAGGTCGAGCCGGGAGCGCAGTTCTCTTACGTCGCTGCCGCCCGCGCCGATCTCCCACAACAGGCGCGCCTGCCCCAGCGGCCGGTCGCGGGACAGGAATGTGTCATCGAGAGCGCCGACTCTCTGCGTGACGGTCCGGTTGAACCTCCGGACCTGATCGATCATGCTGCCGTCCATTCTCTGACCATAGTCAGAGAATGGACGGGCTGCTACCTGGGGTGGTGAGTGTGGGCTGCGTGGTCAGACCTGGGGCTCGAGGCGGGGGCGGGTGACCGAACGCAGGCGGCGCCACAGGCGGTTGGTGAGCGGCTGGTGGTGCTTGGCGGTGCCGGATCCGGCACGGAGCTGGCGGGCTAGGGTCTGCTGCCGCTGGTCGTCGACGATCAGGTCGCGGCGGTGTTGCTCGGCTAGCTGCTTGCTGACTCGCGGGTTGATGAACATCGTTTTCTCCTGTCTGGGTCAGAACTATGGTTTGCCGCTACATCGCGGGGTCGGCGGGCCAGCGGGCCTGCCGCAGCTGGCGCTTGGTCGAGCAGTACGCCACGCCGGCGGCCTCGATGGCCGCCAGGGTCAGCATCGCCGCCTGGGCGGGCAGGTACTGCAGGAGCAGCCCGCAGCCCGCCAGGCCGGCCGGGATGCCCAGGCCGATCAGGGTCATGAGCGCGGCGATCACCCGGCCGCGCTGCTCGGGGGGCGCCTGCCTGATGACCAGGATGTCGACCATCACCCGGATCGCGGGTACGCCGAGCATGACGATGAACAGTAGGCCGGCCACCCACCACGGGCCGAACGGCACCGCCAGCAGCGCCAGGATCAGCACGTCCAGCAGGCACAGGCCCAACATGAGCACGCCAGGCCGCAGGCGGTGCAGGACCCGGACCAGGGGCGCCCCGGCCAGGCCGCCGGCCGCGCCCGCGCCGAGGGCCACCCCGATCATGCCGGGCGGCACCGCCTGGTGACGCAGGATCACGATGATGACCAGGTCGAGTCCGGCGCCGATTGTGTTCACGAACATGATCAGCATCGTGGCCGCCCGCAGCACGGGCTGTTCCCACAGCGTGCGCAGGCCCACCAGCATGCTCCCCGATCCGGTGGCGCCCTCGGGCCGGTCGGCCGGCTGGACCCGAACGTCCCACGGCCGGCCGGGTACGACGGCCATCAGCGCCGCGGCGGCCAGCGCCACCAGGAAGGAGCCCGCGGTGAACATGAACGGGAGGGCGTGCGCCAGCGCGTGAACGCCGTAGAGTGCGCCGCCGATGGCCGGCCCGGCCAGCGCTGCGCCGTTCATCCTCACCTCATCCTGCGTGAGCGCCCGGGTCAGCTGCTCGGGTGCCACCACCGAGCGCATCAGCAGCAGGCCGGCCGCGCCCTTGATCGCCTGCCCGATGCCGAGAAGCGCGGCGGCGGCCAGCAGCAGGGGCAGCGACAGCCAGCCGGCTACCAGCGCCACCACGACTCCCGCGGTCACGGCCGCCCGGGCAGCCTCCGTCGCGATCACGATCGTGCGGCTGTCGTACCGGTCGGCCAGCGAGCCGGCGGGCAGGCCCGCGACCAGCATCCCGATGGCCTGGACCGCCGCGAACAGCCCGGCCAAGCCGGGGGAGCCGGTCATGGCCAGGATGATCAGCGGGTAGGCCACGTCCGCGACCGAGACGCCCACGGTAGAGGCGGTCATCCCGATCCAGAGCGTCTGGAACCGCAGGTTGCGCCGCAGCGGGAGCGGCGCGATCGCGGGCCCCGCCGCAGCCTGCCCGGTCACGGTCACAGTCACGGTCACGGTCCCGGTCCCGGCGTCCCCGGCCGGCCAGGTCATGGTCCCGGCCCCGGCCTGTCCAGCCTGCCCGGTCGCTGTCGCCGTCGCGGTCGCATCCATTGCCACTCCTGAGAATCTTCACTCTGGCGCCATCATTCACGCTTACGTGAATGATGGCATGATCGTGAGCATATGGCAAGATGTATTCATGGAGCAGTCCTCAGTCGAGGCGGAGCCGCCTGCCGTCCGGAACGTGAACGACGTTGAGGTACTCAAGGCGCTGGCGGACCCCACTCGGCTGGCTATCATCTCGGCGCTGATGAAGTCGGGTGGCGACCTGCCGGTCATGTCGGTCAAGGAACTGGCCGCGGAACTTGGTGAGCCGCAGACCAAGCTCTACCGGCACGTCCGCCAACTAGAAGCTGTCGGCCTGATCAGGGTGGCCGGCACCCGCATGGTGTCAGGCATCCTTGAGCAGCGGTATCAGGCCTGTCAACGGGATCTGACGCTCGACCGCGGATTCCTGCAGGAGCACGTTGACGAGTCCCAGCAGGCGATGCAAGCGGTCCTCGATCTGTACCGCGAAGGCTTCTTCGCGGCGTTCCGTGCTGATAAGTCCCCAGCGGGCGAGGTCCCGGCCAAGGAGGACTACCTCAGGCCGCTGATGTTCATGTGCGACCTGGAGGTCTCGCCCGCCAGGGCCGCGGAGTTGCGCAGCAAGCTCCAGGAGATCATGGACAGCCTGAAGGATGACCAGGCTGAGGACCCGGACGGCGTGACGCTGAACCTGCTGCTCGGCTGCTACGTTCCGGTCGAAGAGCTCGGCCGCTGACCGCCTAGGGCTGGAACTGCACGTACCCGTACTGGGGCAGCGCGGTGGTGCTGGCGATGACCCGGCCCGCGGCGTCGAGCCAGGTCAGCCGGGCGAGCTGGAAGGGGTCGGGGACGATGAACCCCACGTACTTCCTCCCGTCCACCACTCGCGGCGTCACCAGCTCCGAGGACCCGTTGGAGAGGACCGCTTTGAGGTGGGCCGTGCCAGGGCTCACAGGAAAGGCGTAGCCGGTGGCACCGGTGTCGGCTTCAGGGAAGCCCAGCGGCAGGGCCATGATCGTTTCAGCCCCGTCCGGCGTGCCTACCGGACCGCACGTGCCCATCTGGTAACCATTGCCGTTGAATGCGTAGCAGTCACCGCCCGGGCCGAGCATGACCAGGAGGGACCACTCCTGGCCGGATAGGTAGCCCGAGGCCAGGAGACCCGACGCCGTCTCGCCGTGGACCGCGTAGGTGTTGATCCACAGGCCGTCGGACTGCGGGGTGACGCCCGCGGGCAGAGGCTGGGATATGGGGAAGTCGGTCGGCCAGCCGGGCGGAGGATGGTCCACGCTGACGTGGACCGCTTGCTCCAGCGAGTAAGCGAAGCCAGCGATGTGGTAGCGGTACCCGCAGGCGGCGGCGGTGACGGCCGGGACGTGCCGTAGGCCATTGACGGTAATCCCGCTGCTGCTGGCGGGCAATTGGATGAACCCGAAGCCGACGCCGCGAAACGCCGGGCCCAGGGTCACGACGCTGACGTTTTCCGGGTCGGGGTACACCGGGTCGGCGTCCGTGCTGTTGATGGTGATCGCGGGCAGGCACCGGTAGCCCGGGTCGGCGATGTCCTGCACGGCGAGCTTCCACGCGTGTCCGTCTGCGGTGCCGCTGGCGATGACCCCGCCCCGTGTCACGGGTCCGGAGGGAGCGGTGGTCGGCGAGGGGCTGCCGTGCAGCCCGAGCGTGGTTACGGCGATGATCGCGGCCAGGCCGACGCCGACCGCAGCGGCGCCCGCGCGCCGCAGGCGGATGCCGTTACCGCGCCGGATGATCTGATCAAGCCGAACGGCGGGCGGCTGGAGGGCCCCGAGCAGGTCGTCCACTCGCCGGCGTAGTTCGGTGTCCTCGGTTCGAGTCACGGCTCATCACCCTCCCCGAAGACCGGGTTGGCCCGCAGCGCAGCCAGCGCGCGGGACAGCTGGCTGCGCACCGTGCCCGCCGAACAGCCCAGCGCGGCGGCGATCTGCGCGTCAGACAGATCGTTCCAGTAGCGCAGGACGACGACCGCGCGCTGCCGCGGTGGAAGCTGCCGCAGCGCAGTCAGCAGGGCGGCCCGCTCGCCCACCAGGTCGGCGGGACCCTCCACCGCCACCTCCGGCAGGTCGCCGGGCTGCTCGGTCACCCGGCGCTTGCGGAACCGGCCATTGCTCGCATTCACCAGGATGCGGCGCAGGTAGGCGTCCGGGTCGTCCGCCCGGCTGACCCTCCGCCAGGCTACGTAGGCCCTGGCCAGAGCGGTCTGCGCAATGTCTTCGGCCATCCACGCGTCCCCGGTCAACCCGAACGCCAGGCGGACCAGTCCCGCCCACCTGGAGAGCGCGAACGCGCTGAATTCCTCGCCGTCGTCGCTGCCGATTATGTCGGACGCGGACGCGAGCTCGTCGCGAGGTTCGGTCACCACCGGCTCCACACCACCTAAGAGCACCGTAGGCCAGCAGGACGTTGCACGGGCAGGGGGACTCCCGCAAGAGCGCCGCGCGGATGAGAATGGACTATGGACGAGCGTGAGGATCTCAGCTGGCAGGCGTTCGGTGAGGCGTCCAGGAAACTCGCGAAGGTCATCGCGGCCGACGGGTTCGAGCCCGACCTCATCCTGTCCATCGCGCGCGGCGGCCTGTTCCTGGCCGGCGCCCTCGGGTACGCGCTGGCCGTGAAGAACCTGCACGTGATGAACGTGGAGTTCTACGACGGGGTCGGCACCACGCTCGACATGCCGGTCATGCTGCCGCCGGTCCCCAGCGCCGTGGACTTCTCGGCCAAGAAGGTGCTCATCGCCGACGACGTCGCCGACTCCGGCCGGACGATAGAGCTCGTCCACACCTTCGTCAAGGACCAGGTGGACGAGGTGCGCACCGCGGTGATCTACGAGAAGCCGCGCTCGGTGATCAGGTGCGATTACGTCTGGAAACGCACCGACCGCTGGATCAACTTCCCCTGGAGCTGCGAGGCTCCCGTCGTCCAGCGGGCGGGCCAGGTCCTCGACGCCTGACGACGCCCCGGTTTCAGATGGGGTACCGGAGGAGGTGATTCAGCCGTTCAGTTCGGCCGGGCCGAGCTGACCCGCGCCGCGTCCAGGGCCAGGACGGCCACGTGCAGGGAGGTCCGCGACTCGGCCGAACTCAGGTCAGTGCCGAGGATCCGCTCGATCCGGCGGAGGCGCTCATAGAAGGTGGGCCTGGCCAGGTGGGAGGCCTTGGCCGCCTCGGCCTTGTTGCCCCCGGCGGCCAGGTAAGCGGAGAGCACGTCGAGCAGCCCGCTGTCCGGGTCAAACGCGAGCAGCGCGCCGAGTTCCCGCTCGACGAAGGTCTGCAGGCGCGGGTCGTCCCTGAGCAGGTGGAGCAGCCCGCGTAGGCGCAGGTCGGGCAGCCGGTAGAACAGGGGCGCGGTCCCGGGATCGCGCGGATCCCGATGATCGGGACGTTCGGCCGCCACGTCGGCGACCTGGCTGGCCTCGAGGAACGAGCGGCGCACGTCCCTGATCGAGGTGACGGCCTCGCCCACCCCGATGACCAGGCCGTGAGTATCGGCGCCGAGCCGCTCGGAGATCCGGGCGGCCAGCCTGGTCAGCGCGTCATCGGGCTCGGCTCGCGGGCCGAGCGAGAGCATGGCTCCGGCGCGGGCGTCGTCCAGCGTCCCGACCAGTGACGGGATCCGCTCGGCCCGGCACGCGGCGGCCGCCGCGTCGGCCAGGTCGAGCACCCGGGCGTGCGCGGAAACCCCGAGCGCCCCGCCCGGTCCGACGGGATCCCGGAGCCTGAGCACCATGGCGACGAGCTGGCGCCCGTCGACAGGTACCCCCAGGGCCCGCGCCCGGACCGCGGCCTCGGCCGGGTCGGCGTGCGCCTGCGAGATGATCCCGCTGATCAGCGTCCGGTGGGCCTGCCGCTCCAGGCTCTCGCTGTGCCGCGCGAGCAGTCGGCCGAGCGCCAGCGTCGTCGCCGTCCGCTCGATGAGCACGGTGTCCGTGCCCGTCGGCGGCCCGTCGCAGACCAGGATCACCCGGCCCCAGTCCTCGCCGCGGGCGCCCACCGGCGTGACCAGCCAGCCCGCCGCATCGTCGTACGCCGTCCGCCCCGCGCGGCCCGCCGCTCCGCCACCCGCCGCTCCGCCGCCCGCCCTGGCCCCCAATGGGCCGAACGCGCGGCTGCGCCTGGCGAAGCCGGCCAGCAAGCGCGCCGGGTCGGCGCTGCCCGGCTCGCAGGCCAGCACCCGGTGCGAGAGGTCGGCCAGGATTACCGGCCGGCCAGCCAGGATCGCGGCCTGGCGTACGATCTCGTCGGGCGAGGCGCCCGCGACGGATAGCTCGGTGAACACCTCGTGCAGGCGCTCGGAGGCACGCAGTTCCTCGAGCTGGGCGTCGATGATCAGGGCGTGGACCGCCTCGGTGATCTCGACGAACGGAACCTCGCGCTCGAAGGCGATCAGCGTCAGGCCGCGCTCGGTGGCGGCCCGGACCAGCGCGGCGGGCAGCGTCCCGACGAACCGCCGGCCGAGTTCGACGGCCAGCGCGCTCACCCCGGCCCCGGCCAGGTCCGACGCGTACCTCGCGAGCAAGACAGGATCAGACGGCAGCGCGATCCCGGTGGTCAGCACGAACTCGCCGCCCTGCAGCAGGTGCGCCGCGTCCGCGATCTCGAGGACGTGCACCCAGCGGACGCGGGCGCCGAGGCCCTCGGAACCCGCGA
Organism: Streptosporangiaceae bacterium; assembly: GCA_050698755.1. GTDB lineage: Bacteria > Actinomycetota > Actinomycetes > Streptosporangiales > Streptosporangiaceae > Palsa-504. Next base: position 25,058 of record JBOHCK010000016.1, read on the forward strand.
CCACCTGCGGGCTGCCCCGCCGGATGACGTCCAGGCCGAGCAGGTCGCCGACGGTGGGAAGCACAAGAGCAAGACTATGTGTCAATCAAGACGGCACAAGCCTTACACGATGTCGGTTCCCGTCACCAACAGAGATCCGAAAGACTAGAAGGCATGTCTGAGCTACTCGCCCGCCATCGCGCGGTCATCCCGAACTGGGTCGGGGTCTACTACGACGAGCCCATAGAGATCGTCAGCGGCCAGGGCTGCCGCGTCACCGACGGTCAGGGCCGAACCTACCTGGACTTCTTCGCCGGCATCCTCACTAACATGCTCGGCTATGACGTACCCGAAGTGCGCGAGGCGGTGCAGCGCCAGATCGCCACCGGCATCGTGCACACCTCGACGCTGTACCTGATCCGCAACCAGGTCGAGCTCGCCGAGAAGATCATCAAGCTGTCCGGCATCGGCGACGCCAAGGTGTACTTCACCAACTCCGGCACCGAGGCGAACGAGGTCGCGCTGCTGGCCGCCCTGTCGGCCCGCAAGGCCAACCAGGTGCTCGGGATGCGCGGCAGTTATCACGGCCGCTCGTTCGGAGTGGTCGCCGTGACCGGGGTCGCGGCCTGGAAGATGTCGAGCCTCGACCCGTTCGGCACCCACTACCTGCATGGCACGGACCGTCAGCTTCCCGCGTACCGCGACCTGTCGGACGCCGACTTCATCAAGGTGTGCGTGGACGACCTGCGGGCGCTGCTGTCCGCCGGGGTCCACCCGGCCGACGTCGGCTGCCTGCTGGCCGAGCCGGTTCAGGGCGTGGGCGGGTTCACCATGGCCCCCGACGGGCTGTTCGCGGCGTACAAGGAAGTCCTCGACGAGCACGGCATCCTGCTGGTCTCCGACGAGGTGCAGACCGGCTGGGGCCGCACGGGCGAGCACTTCTGGGGCATGTCCGCGCACGGGGTCACCCCGGACGCGATGACGTTCGCCAAGGGACTGGGCAACGGCTTCGCCATCGGCGGCGTGGTCGCGCGCCGTGAGCTGCTCGACGGGATCCGGGGCAACGGCATCTCGACGTTCGGCGGCAACCCGCTCGCCACGGCCGCGGCCAACGCCACCCTCGACTACCTGCTCTCCCACGACCTGCAGCGCAACGCCGCCGTGACCGGCCGGATCATCATCGACGGCCTGCGCGAGGCGGCCGCCACCCTGGACATCGTGGGCGAGGTGCGCGGCAAGGGCCTGATGTTCGCCGTGGACCTGGTCGACCCGGCCTCAGGGAAGGCGAGCCCGCCGCTGGCCTCCAAGCTGCTCGAGGCGACGAAGGAGCGCGGCCTGCTGGTCGGCAAGGGCGGCCTGTACGGTTCCACGCTGCGGATGGCGCCGCCGCTGACCCTGAGCGAGGCCGAGGCGAAGGAGGGGCTCGGGCTCCTCATCGACGCCCTCACTGCGGTCAACGAGGAGACGAAGGCGCAGTGAGCAAGCACATCAGCCACTGGATCGGCGGCAAGCCCTTCTACGGTGTGGCGGAGCGTCACGGCGATGTCTACGACCCGGCGACCGGGCAGGTCACCGGGCAGGTGGACTTCGCCAGCCCGGCCGATGTGGACTTGGCCGTCGCGGCGGCGAAGGACGCGTTCCAGTCCTGGCGGCGCGTCTCGCTGGCCAAGCGCGCCTCGGTGCTCTTCGCGTTCCGCGAGCTCGTCCGCCACCACGCCTTCGAGCTGGCCAAGCTGATCACGGACGAGCACGGCAAGGTCGCGACCGACGCCGCGGGCGAGGTGTCCCGGGGCCTGGAGGTCGTCGAGTTCGCCTGCGGCATCCCGCACCTGCTCAAGGGCGGGTACTCGGAGAACGTCTCCACCAGCGTCGACTCGTACTCGATCCGCCAGCCGGTGGGCGTGGTCGCGGGCATCACGCCGTTCAACTTCCCGGCCATGGTGCCCATGTGGATGTTCCCGCTCGCGATCGCGTGCGGTAACACCTTCGTGCTCAAGCCCTCGGAGAAGGACCCGTCAGCGTCGCTCCTGCTCGCCTCGCTGTGGGCCGAGGCCGGCCTGCCGGACGGCGTGTTCAACGTCGTGCAGGGGGACAAGGTGGCGGTCGACGCCATCCTGCACCACCCCGACATCGCCGCGGTCAGCTTCGTCGGCTCCACTCCCATCGCACGGTACGTGTACGAGACCGGGACCAAGAACGGCAAGCGCGTGCAGGCCCTGGGCGGCGCCAAGAACCACATGGTGGTCCTGCCCGACGCCGACCTTGACCTGGCCGCCGACGCGGCGGTGTCCGCGGGCTTCGGCTCCGCGGGGGAGCGCTGCATGGCCATCTCCGCGGTGGTCGCCGTCGAGCCGATCGGGGACGAGCTGGTCAGCAGGATCTCCGAGCGGATCGGCGGGCTGCGGGTCGGGCCCGGCTCCGACGAGCGGTCCGAGATGGGTCCGCTGGTCACCGGGCCGCACCGGGACCGGGTCGCGTCCTACCTGGACAGCGGCGTCCGCGAGGGCGCGACCCTCGCCGTCGACGGCCGGCGCCACCCCGTGCTTGGCGGGGATGCGCAGACCGCCGAGGGCTTCTGGCTGGGGCCGAGCGTCCTGGATCACGTCACCCCGCAGATGAGCTGCTACACCGACGAGATCTTCGGCCCGGTGCTCAGCGTGCTGCGCGCGCCGTCCTACGAGGACGCCGTCAAGCTGGTCAACGACAACCGCTACGGCAACGGCACGGCCATCTTCACGAACGACGGGGGAGCGGCCCGCCGGTTCGTCTCCGAGGCGGAGATCGGCATGGTCGGGGTCAACGTGCCCATCCCGGTGCCCATGGCGTACTACTCGTTCGGCGGCTGGAAGGAGTCGCTGTTCGGGGACACGCACGTACACGGGACCGAGGGCGTGCACTTCTACACCCGGGGCAAGGCGGTCACCTCACGCTGGCTCGATCCGAGCCACGGCGGTGTCAACCTCGGATTCCCTGTCAACACCTAGTCCGAACGCCATACCCCGGGGGCCGACACCCCCGGGGCTACGCGGTCGTACCGGCGGTTACTCCATCCTGCGGGCGGACGACATGGAGTCCGCGGTGGAACTGGTCCGCGACCACCCGTCCGTCTCCCGCGGCGGCTCGCTTACGGTCAGCGAGGCGGTGGCGCCGTAGTTTCGGCGGCCCCGCGGCGTCCAGGTCCGCTCGCCGAGCAGCGCCAGCCCGGCGGGCAGCAGGACGCCGCGGACCACGGTGGCGTCGATGAGCACCGCGGCCGCCATGGCCACGCCGAACACCTTGAACTCGAACAGGGACAGCGTGGCGAAGATCGAGAACACCGCGACCATGATCACCGCCGCGCTGGTCACCACGCCGGCGCTGCGGGCGATGCCGCCGGTGATCGCGTCCTTAGCCGACGCGCCGCCCAGCCACAGCTCCCTGATCCGGCTCAGGATGAACACGTGGTAGTCCATGCTCAGCCCGAACAGCAGGACGAACATGAACAGCGGCAGCCACGGCGTGATCCCCCCGTAAGCCGTGAAGCCGAGGGTCCGCTGCAGGTGGCCGTCCTGGAAGATCAAAACCATAAGGCCGTATGCGGCGCCCACAGACAGCAGGTTCAGGCCGATGGACAGCGCCGGTATATATACCGAACGGAACGATGTGCCCAGCAAGAGGAACGCTAGACCGAGGACGAAGGCGAACACCCACGGGACGGTCTTAGCCAGCTGGGCGTCGAAATCGTGGTTGCCCGCGGTGAGCCCGGCCACCGCGTAACTGATCCCGGGCACGTGGCCCAGGGTCGCGGGCAGCGCCTGGTCGCGGAGCGTGGTGAGCGCCTGGTTGGACGCGGCGTCCGTCCCGTCGCCCGCGAGCGGCACCGACACGATCAGCACCTGGTCGTGCCCGAACACCGCGGTGGTGATCGGCTCGCGGATCGCCCCGTGCGTGGCCGCCACCTCCGAGTGCAGCGCCGCGACCGCCCGGCTGACCTGCGGGCCGCCGAGATCGGAGCCGGTCACGACCACCTCGGCGGGCTCGGGGCCGCCGGGGAAGGCGTCGGAGATGGCGATCAGCGAGCGCACCACGGGCACGTTGGATTCCAGGTCGTGGATACCGGGGTCCTCCAGGTGCAGGGACAGCACCGGGACGGCCAGCGTGATCAGAATGGCCGCAGCCACGCCGCCCCAGGCCAGCGGCCGCCGTACCACCGCGCGGGCCAGCAGGCCCCAGAACCGCGACTCGTGCGCGGCGGTGCGCCGCCTGCCGAGGAACGGGATCCGGCCTCGGTCCGTCCACTTGCCGAGCATGGACAAGATCCCGGGCAGGAAGGTCAGCGAGCCGAGCACGGCCACGCCGACCACCATGATCGTGCCGACGGCGATGCCGGAGAACACGTCGATGCCGGTCAGGAACAGCCCAGCCAGGGCGACCATCACCGTCACCCCCGACACCACGATGGCCCGCCCCGAGGTGCCCGCCGCGATGCGCAGCGCCTCGTGCGTGTCGCGTCCCGCCGCGCGCTCCTCACGCGTACGGCGCAGGTAGAACAGCGAGTAATCGATGCCGACCGCCATCCCGACCAGCAGCACAACCGCGGAGGTGGTGCTGTCGATCGGCAGCCAGCGGCTAGGGATCGCCAACAGGGAGATCGCCGAGATCACCGCGGTCCCGGCCAGCAGCAGCGGGATGCCCGCCGCGATCAGCGCGCCGAACACGATCAGCAGCAGGACCAGCGAGATCGGCACCGAGGTGATCTCTGCCTTGTGGAAGTCCTTATCGGTGATGCTGCCGGTCGCCCGGTCCAGGGTGGCGCCGCCCGCCTCCTCGATGGTCAGCCCCGGATGGCGGGCCGCCACGGCGGCGACCGCGTTCGCCGCGGGCACCACCGCCTGGTCGTCGTTGTTCGGGTTGCCCGCGACGTTGAAGGTGACCAGGGCCGACCTGCCGCTGACCAGCCCCGGTGTGGTCAGCGGTGAAATGACATCGGTCGCGGACTGCGGCACCGCGCGCAGCGCGGCGACCACTTGCCGGACCGCCAGCCGCATCTCGGGATCGCTGGCGTACGTCTGGCCCGCGGAGCGGCCCTGGATGAGGACGCTCTCGCTGTCGGGCGTCTGGACGACGGGGAGCGCGAGCACCCGCTCGGCCTTTCCCGCCTGCCCGGGATCGTAGCTGTTGAGGTTGGTCGTACCGAGCCGCTGCCCGACCACTACCGCCGCGACGACCAGCAGCAGCCAGCCGAACACGGCGGTCTTGCGGTGCCGGGCGGACCACCCGGCCACTCGTTCCACGATGGGTCCGCGCGAGGTGTTAGTCATAGCCCCCAGCCTTGAGGGCCTAGGCCCCGTCCAGCCATGGTGCGACCTTACGGAACCGTGGTGGGGCTAGCCTCACCACGATCCGGGGGGTGCGGCTGATGGCAACCCGGAGGGCCATGTCATAGCGTCGAGGCATGTTCCTCCTCCGCGACCTGGTGTCGGCGCGCACCTGGCTCGCCATGACCCAGCACCTGGCCGGCCTGTTCATCGGGACCGTGGCCATCTTCGTGTTCACCTTCGGTCTCGGGTTCGGGTTCTGCTTCATCTGGCTGGGCCTGATCGGTATCCCGATCCTGGGGGTGACGCTGCGGCTGGCCACCCGGTTCGCCCGCGCCGAGCGGAAAAGGTTCGCCTTCCTGGCCGGAATGGCGATCCCGCCCTGGCCCGACCAGGGCCGGGCCGGCTACCGGTGGGGCATCATCCCGCGCTGGCGGATGTTCACCGAGCGAGCGACCTGGGCCGAGCTCGGCTACGGGCTGCTGCGGCTGCCCATCAGCGCGGTCGCGCTGACGGTGAGCATCGGGGCCTGGGCGGCAGGCCTGGTCGCGCTGACGCTGCCGATCTACAGCTGGGACCTGCCCGGCGGCGGCCCGAACCTCGACGGCCAGGTGCTGCACGGCCCGCGCGTCCTAGTGGTCTCCGTGGTCCTGGGTGTCGCCCTGCTACTCGCCGCGCCGCAGTTGACCCGCGGCCTGGCGGGGGCGGACAGCGCGCTCTCCCGCGGCCTGCTCGGCCCGCGCCGCACCCGCGAACTGGAAGCCCGGGTGAGCCAGCTGGAGACCAGCCGCGAGCGCGTGGTCGACGCGGCCGAGGCGGAGCGGCGGCGGATCGAGCGTGACCTGCACGACGGCGCGCAGCAGCGGCTGGTCGCGCTGGCCATGGAGCTCGGCCGGGCCAAGGGAAAGTTCGCCGACGACATCGACGCGGCCAGGGAACTCGTCGACCAGGCCCACGCCCAGGCCAAGGAGGCCCTCATCGAGCTGCGCAACCTCGTCCGCGGGGTGCACCCGCCCGTACTGACCGACCGCGGCCTCGACGCGGCCCTGTCCGGCCTGGTCGCGCTCTGCCCGGTACCGGTCGACATGCACGTGGACGTGCCGGTGCGGCCCAAGGCCGCGGTGGAAGCGGTGGCCTACTTCGTGGTCGCGGAGACGCTGACCAACGTGGCCAAGCACTCCCGCGCCAGCCACGCCAAGGTCGTGGTCGAGGGCCACGGCTTCCCGGGCACGCTGACCATCATGATCAGCGACGACGGGATCGGCGGCGCCGACGCGAACAGCCCCGGGCTGGCCGGGCTGGCCGACCGGGTGTCCGGCGTGGACGGCAGGTTCTCGGTGGAGTCCCCGGTGGGCGGGCCCACGATCATCGCGGCGGAACTGCCATGCGGGTAGTGATCGCGGAGGATTCCGTCCTGCTGCGCGAGGGGCTGACCAGGCTCCTCACCGAGGCCGGCCACGAGGTGGCGGCGGCCGAGGGTGACGCGGAGCAGTTCCTGCGCGCGGTGGCGGCGAACGACCCAGACGCGGTGGTGGTGGACGTCCGGATGCCGCCCACCTTCACCGACGAGGGCCTGCGGGCCGCCCTGGTGGTCAGGGACCAGTGGCCGAAGGTCGGCGTGCTCGTGCTTTCCCAGTGGGTGGAGGAGCGGTACGCCACCGAGCTGATCTCCGGCCGCCCGCACGGGGTCGGCTACCTGCTGAAGGACCGGGTGGCAGACGTGGCCGAGTTCCTCGACGCGCTGCGCCGGGTGGCTGAGGGCGGCAGCGCGCTCGATCCCGAAGTCGTCGCGCAGCTGCTCGCCCGCAGCCGCCACCCGCTCGGCGAGCTCACCCCGCGGGAACGCGAGGTGCTCGCCCTGATGGCCGAAGGCCGGTCCAACGCCGCCATCGCCGACGCCCTGGTGGTCGGGGCCGGTGCGGTGGAAAAGCACATCAATAACATCTTCACCAAGCTCGGGCTGGCGCCCGGCGACCGCGACCACCGTCGCGTGCTCGCCGTCCTGCGCTATCTCGGCACCGGCTGAACGGGGTAACACCATGACGCTCACACAGGCCGCAGGCGCTCGCCGCGCCGCAGGCAACCTCCGGATGACACCCGGCCGCTGGGTCGCGGTCGCCCTGGCGGTGCCGGTCGCCATCGCCCTGATCGGCTGGACCGGCTTCACCCTCGTGACCACGATCGCCAGGGGAAGCTACCCGTTCAGCTACCCGGTTCTGGTGCACGACGGCCAGGTCGCGGTGAACGTCAACGAGGGCAACGTCACGCTGCGGCAAGCCTTCGGCGCGGCCCGGCTGACGGGGACCGTACAGTACGGCCTCGTCCGCCCGGGCATCACAGAGAACACCACCTCCACAGGAACCAGCGTGGGCGTCAACTGTGACGGCATAGCCAGTGACTGCGGGATGGACGCGACCCTCGCGGTTCCGGCGCAGACCGCCGTCTCGCTGGCGAGCTACGGCGGCGACGTCGCGATCTCCGACTGGACCGGACACCTGGCCTTGTCCACCGGCGGGGGCAACATCAACGCAGGCAACCTCGCAGGCACCGTGCAAATCGACACCTCCGGTGGTGACGTGACCGGCAGCGCGCTGACCGGCAACGTGCAGATCACCAGCGGAGGCGGCAACATCAACGCCGACGACCTGGGCGGTACCGTGCGGCTAGACACCGGCGGCGGCGACCTGACCACCGGCGGGCTGTCCGGTATCGTGCAGATCACCACCGGAGGCGGCAACGTCAACGCCAACTCGGTGTCCTCGCCGCAGCTCACCATCCTGTCCGGAGGCGGCGACATCGCCCTGACGTTTACCCAGGCGCCGACCAACCTGCAGATCACCTCGAGCGACGGCAACATCACGCTGGTGCTCCCGCCCGGCGCCAAATACGACATCGCCACCCCGAACAGCAACGGCGGGAACGTGAACTACCCGTCCTCGCTGTACAGCTCGACGTCCCCATACAAGATCAACCTCAACGGCGGCGGCGGCGATATCACCGTCTCGCAGAGCTAGCTGAGGCGAAGCGAGC
>JBOHCK010000017.1:0-33165 GCA_050698755.1 Streptosporangiaceae bacterium
TCCGCGCACCTCTTGGCTTCCTCGATGGCCGCCGCAAGCGCGTGCGCCGGTTCGGGTGCCGGGATGATGCCCTCGCTCCTGGCGAACGTCAGGGCCGCGGCGAAGCACTCCCGCTGCGGCTTGGCCATGGCCTCGAACATCCCCAGCTCGTACATGTGCGACAGCAGCGGCGACATGCCGTGGTAGCGCAGCCCGCCGGCGTGCACCGGGTCGGGGATGAAGTCGTGCCCGAGCGTGTGCATCTTCAGCAGCGGCGTGAACCCGGCCGTGTCGCCGAAGTCGTACGCGTACACCCCCCGGGTGAACGACGGGCAGGCCGAGGGCTCGACCGCACGGATCACCGGGTTGGCCCGCCCGGCCAGCTTTTCCCGCAGGAACGGCAGGAACAGGCCGGCGAAGTTGGAACCGCCGCCGGTGCAGCCGACGATGAGGTCGGGCATCGACTCGCCGACCGCGTGGAACTGCTTGATGGCCTCCTGGCCGATCACCGTCTGGTGCATCAGCACGTGGTTGAGCACGCTGCCGAGCGCGTACCTGGTGTCGGCGCTGCCGCCCGCCGCCTCGACCGCCTCGCTGATCGCGATGCCCAGGCTGCCGGGCGAATCCGGATGAGCGGCGAGCACGTTCGCGCCCGCGGTGGTGGCCCGGGACGGGCTGGCGTGCACGGTAGCGCCCCAGGTCTCCATCATCGTGCGCCGGTAGGGCTTCTGGTCGTAGGAGGCGCGGACCATCCAGATCTCGCAGTCGATGCCGAACTGCGCGCAGGCGAAGGCCAGTGCGCTGCCCCACTGCCCGGCGCCGGTCTCGGTCGTGAGCCGCTTGGTGCCCTCCGCCGCGTTGTAGAACGCCTGCGGGACTGCGGTGTTCGGCTTGTGCGACCCGGCGGGGGAGACCCCCTCGTACTTGTAGTAGATCCGGGCCGGGGTGCCCAGTGCCTTCTCCAGCCGGTGCGCCCGGTACAGCGGGGTCGGCCGCCACAGCCGGTAGACGTCGAGCACCTCGTCCGGGATGTCGATGAAGGACTCGCCGGACACCTCCTGCAGGATCAGCGCCATCGGGAACAGCGGCGCGAGATCCCCTGGGCCGACCGGCTGGCCCGTCCCCGGGTGCAGCGGCGGAGGTGGCGGGGAGGGCAGATCGGGGATCACGTTGTACCACTGGCGCGGGATCTCGGACTCGGCCAGGGTGATCTTGGTTTGCTCAGTCATGACGGCCCTCCCGCTGGCGTGGAAGATCTTGTCCGAACCTTACGCCTGATCCCGAACGCGGCAACAGCCGCTAGCTCCGCGGGGGCGGGTGACCAGCAGGTGGACGTCCGCCGCCGCCAGCCGGCTTACTGGGCTCGGTTCCGCGGGAGGGTGGCCATCACAGGAGGACGTCGGCCGCCGCCAGTCGGCTTACTGGGTTCGGTTCCGCGGGAGGGTGGCCATCAGCAGCAGGGCGTCCAGCAGCCGCCACCAGTCCGCTTCGCTGGGTTCGGTGCCCAGGGCGGCGGCCAGCATGGCCAGGGCGCCGGTCAGGCGGGTCGAGAAGTCCCCGTGCTCCAGGCTCAGCCCCCGGGCCATGATCTCGGTGGCGCGCCGGAACTCGGCCGTCCGCCTGAGCCGGACCAGAGTCCCGGGCAGTTCCGTCGCCGTGTCCGGCCTGGCCTCCAGGCCGTCGTCGGCCGGGACCAGCGAGACCGAGAGTTTCATCCCGAGCGCCGAGGCGAGCCTGCCGAGCGCGAACAGGGTCGGGTTCCCCCGCCCGTTCTCCAGGTTGGCGATGTACGGCACCGACAGCCCCGCGTCCACGGCCACCGAGGCGACCGTCCGGCCCGCCGCGGTGCGCAGCGTGCGCAACTGATGCCCGAGTTCCGGATCCTCCATTATTCTCCTAGAACACTATCGCCTAATGGACTATTCTACTGAGATATGTTCAAGGCTTTGCGTAACCGGGACTTCCGACTGCTGTGGGTCGGCAGCCTGGTCAGCTCCCTCGGCTCATGGCTGCTGGTCCTCGCCCTCCCCGCCCACGTCTTCTTGGTCACAGGCTCCCTGCGCGACACGGGGCTCATCCTCGCCGCCCAATACCTGCCGGCCCTGGTCCTCGGCCCGGTCGCCGGCGTCCTGACCGACCGGTGGGACCGGCGCCGCCTCCTGATCGCGACGAGCGTGTTCCGCGCGGCCTCCGTGGCGGTGATGCTCCTCGGCACCGCGCCCGGCCGGTACTGGGTACTGTATGCCGCGCTGGTCGCCGAGAACGCCGGCGGCGTGCTCTACGGACCCGCCGCGCTGGCCCGCATCCCCGCCATCGTAGGCACCGGCCCCCTACTGAACAGCGCCAACTCCCTAAACGCCGTGGCCGACGGCGCCGTACGCCTCATCGGCGGCCCCCTCGGCGGCATCCTGCTGGCCCTGCTCGGCATCAAGTGGCTGATCTGCGCCGACGCCCTCAGCTACCTGATCTCCACCGCCGCCATGCTCATGACCTCCCGCTCGTCCAGCGATCAGGCGAACCGCCCGGCCCGCGATCAGGCGAACCGCCCGGCCCGCGACCAGGCCAGCCCAGCGGCCCGCGACCGCGCGAACCGCCGGGCCGCCGGGGCTATGACGCCCCGGCTGTCCCGCGACCCCCTGAACCGGCGCGTCGTGGTCCGGGACGTGGCGCGTGAGCTCGCCGCTGGCGTGCGGGTCCTGCGCGCCCAGCCCGTCGCCCGGGCCCTGCTCCCGGTCACCGTCATCTTCCTAGCCGCCAACGCCTCGCTCAGCGCCGTGCTCATCCCCTTCGGGGTCCAGCGCCTAGGCGGCAGCGAGCACACCGGATTCATGCTGTCCGCCCTGGGGGTTGGCTTCCTGCTCGGCGCGCCGGTCCTGCGCGCCCTCCTGGACCGCGGCCAGCCCCGCACCCTCCTGGCCGTCACCCTGACGGCCACCGCCGCCGCATACGTCGCGCTCTTCACTTCCTCCTCCCTGTCCACCGCCCTACCCGCCGCGGCCGCCGTCGGCATGTCCGGCTCGATGTCCGAGGTGATCGCGCAGACCGCCATGCAGCGCGTCATCCCCAATGCCATCCTCGGTCGGGTCAGTGCCATCTTCCTGACCGGCGAAGCCGCCACCACCCTTCTCGGCGCTGTAGCCGGCCCATTCCTCGCCCAGGCCATACACCTGCCTGGGATCGTCGCCGTGGCCAGCTCCGCGACCCTCCTCGCCGCCCTCCTAGCCTTGCTGACCGTGCCGCCCGCGAAAATGTCAGAGGCAGCTGTTAGAGTCAAATTAGAAAACAGAGTCGAAGATGATCTTGGGAGGTGAGATAAGGTGAGTACCGCAGAAGCCCCGGCCAGCGCGGCGGAAGCACTCGAGCGGCTGCTGTCCTCGGCCGGCTACCTGGCCGACCTGGACGCGGCGAGCATGCCGGCCGAGGCGCTCGGGCCGTGCATCCGGGACCTGGTCCAGGCCGACGCGGTACTCACTGCGGCGCTAGCCCCAATGCTGGCGGCCTACGACGCCAAGGACGGTCACCTGGCCGACGGGCAGCGGAGCCTGGGAGCCTGGCTGGTGCACACGGCGCGGGTCACGCGGAGCCAGGCCGCCCAGTACAAGGCGATGCGGGCGCTGGCCCGCGACCATGAGCCGCTGCTGGCCGGGCTGCGGACCCGGGCGCTGACCAAGTCCGAGGCTCTGCAACTGGCCCGGTGGACCCGGGCCATCCCGAATGAGTTCCGGGCGCAGGCCGAGGACATCCTCGTCGCCGCGGCCCGCGCCGGGGCCGACCTGCGGGCGTTGGCCCGGATCTGCGCGGAGATTCTGTCCCGGACCGTCCTGCCGGACCCCGACGACGACCCGGCCCTGGACCGGGCCCTGTTCCTGGACACCACCCTGGACGGCGCGGGGGTCATCCGCGGCGACCTCACCCCCGAGTGCGCCGCCATGGTCCAGGCCGTCCTGGACGCCCTGTCCGCTCCCGCGGGGGCGGGGGACCTGCGGACGAGGCCGCAGCGCTATCATGACGCGCTGGCCGAGGCGATGAAGCGGCTGCTGGCCTCCGGCCTGCTGCCGCAGCGGGCCGGGCAGCCGGTGAAGGCCCTCGTGCACGTGACCTTCGCGGACCTGTGCGACCTGGACGTGGACTCCAAGCTCCAGGAGACGTGGATCCGGGAGTACCGGGCCCGGTGGGCCGCCCAGCGCGCCGCGGCCGCGGTCAGCACCGGCGACGGCGGTGCCTGGCTGGAGGGCGACGCGGCCCGCCGGGTGGCCTGTGACGCGATGCTGGTCCCGGTGGTCACCTGCGACCTGGACCTGGGCGCGGTGGAAGTCCTGATCAATCTGTGCGCCGAATACGACCGCCTACGCAGGCACGCACCAGAAGGCACGCACCCCGACGCCCGCACGGACGACGACGGCTCAGACACCGATGACGGCTCAGACACCGATGACGGCTCAGACACCGATGACGGCTCAGACACCGATGACGGCTCAGACACCGATGACGGCTCAGACACCGATGGCGGCCCAGGCACCGATGGCGGCGCGGAAACCCCCGCCCGCGCGGGCACCCCTGGCCACGCCGTCGTCTCGAACGGATCAGATGTCAGCTCCACCGAGCAGGCCCCGCAGGCCGGCCGGACCGCGCAGGTACTGGCCATGCTGGAGCACCAGATCCTGGCCACTGTCCTGCAGATCGTCTCCGGCCCCAGCGGCGTCGCCTCGTTCCTGCGGCGCAACCTGCTCGGCCAGGGCCTGAACGGGCCGAGCCTGCCGCTGGACGTCGGCCAGCCCTAGTTCGCATTTTGTACCTATGGCCTGAGTCACATCGCTGCCGGTTCCGTTCGTCTCATTGTCTCGTCTCGCTCTCGCGCGCGTCTGCACGTCACGCGCGAATGCGTTTGATGAGACGAGACAGCGAGACGATCACCCAGCGTGACACCTCGGCCCATTCTCAGCACAACGACCTTTCTAAGTCGAAGTAGTGCACTATGTAACACCTCAGTCACTGATTGTCTTACGGGCTTCTAACATGACGAACTGCACGCGCGGCGGAGCCGTTGCGATGGGTGCCAGCAACGGCAGCGGGGGCACGCGGTGCCCGCGCGCGAGCCCAACGGAAAGAAGAGGCCCGTGCCGAACGTCAATGCCACTTACGGTGAAAAGCAGGCCGCTGCGCGGCAACCGCAGAGACCGGTAATCAGGCTGAGAGCGGCGATAGCGGTGGCGGCGGCCATCATCGTCGCGCTGTCGTGTGTTCTATCCGGCACCGCCATCGCCTCCACGGCACCAGCGGGCGTTCGCCTCATGCCGGTTACGACAGGGGCCAGCGCGTGGTATGTCCCCTCAGCTCCCGCGATCGCGGCCGTCCCTGGCTGCGGGAAGGGCGCCAACCTCCGCAAGGTCGTCGCCACGTACAAGGCCAAGAGATACGAGGCCAGCGGCTACCGTACAGATACCCTGTACTGCGGGAACAGCGACTACGGCTATCGTCATCTGGAACAGCACATCGGGGAGTACTTCGGCGGCTGGGCTAGCTTCTCGTTCGCGATGGCCCAGACCCTGAAGGCACCCGCTACCTTCGTTGCCCAGGAGAACGACAACTACCAGGAGCGCGCCCCGATCTACCAGTGCTTCTACTCCGCGGGCTATTACATAATCTGGACATTCATCGTGATCTCCAGGATCAGCTCCGGTGCTATCGTCACCGCGTACGGACGCCCGGGGAGGACAGTCAATGAGTCCTGCCCGTAGGCTGGTTTGTGATGCCCGGGCGCGACCGCGTCCGATGCAGTGAGGAGTCTCGTGGGACGCATGGAATTCGGGCCGAGCGTGTTGCCCGAGTTGCGGAAGATCTTGCTCTCAACCGGCGAGGGGAAGTTTTACGGTCCTGACGGCAGGCTGACCGAGGTCAAACAGGTGCCATTCCTGGAGCAATGGCACCTGAGCCGGCTGGACTTCGACCCCGACCTCGGCAAGAGCAGGCTCGTCGGCGTCCTTACCAGTGCAGGCAAGACAGTGACGGCGACCATCGATGCCAGCGACTTCCGCGACCTACGCGACAACACATCGAACAACCCGGAATGGAACGGCTCCGCCTACCACGACCTCGCAGTGCTCCTGTCGGTGCTGATCCAGGAGCAGATCCTGACGTGGGATCCGGCCGATTTCCGCATCGAGGAGATACGCATCCGGCGCCCCGCAGACCGCGCTAAGCCCTAGCCACGTTAGCGGGCGCCGTGGCTGATCATCAGGTAGCCCCGGCTCTTTGGACTGCCCACCGAAGGGCTCTTGACGGCTCGGCGACGCCCAACCCATCCGCCCAAGAGTGTGTACTTACGGGAACCATCCCCTGAGCCCGGAGCCACTAGTCATCCGCTCGCCCGGTGACGCGACGGGAATCCGTTCGTGCCTAATCCATTCCCGACTACGCCGGCCACCCCCTTCGGACCGGACGACCTAAGGCCGAGCTGGAGCAGTTTCGCGTTGTAACGCCGCTCCCGTGACCGCGCGGGTGGCGAGGCCGATCAGGCCGCTCCCGTCATCGCGGGTTGTCCCCGTCCGTCCCGTTCGTCCCGTCCTCGCGCGCACGCGCGTCTGCACGCATAGGGCACACGCGCAGGACGGAACGGGACGAGGGGACAATCACACAGCGTGCGACATTCGGGTCAGCAGCATAGGTACAAAATACAAACTAGGGCCAGACCGACGACATCCCCGTCCACCTCCGCCGGCTGGTGGCCCTGCGGGACCAGACCTGCCAATTCCCCGGCGGCTGTGACCAGCCCGCGTGTGCGTGCGAGCCGCACCATGTGGTGCACCGGGCGGACGGCGGGCACACCAGCCTGGACGGCCTTAAGACCTACTGCCACTGGCACCATCACGTCGTCCTGCACCAGCTAGGCTGGCACCTCACCGTCCATCCGGACGGGACGAGCGAGGTCCGCAGCCCCGGCGGAAAGGTGATCCGCAGCCATAGCCCGCCACCCGGGTAACCACCTCCGGGAGCCGAGGCGGACGGCACCGATTTCCGTGTGCTATTAACGGACGGCCGAACAACGCGACGGGATCGTCCCGGCTGAAAGCGCAGCCAGTCATCGCCCAGACCAAGTCCGGCCAGAGGGATATTCGGGAAGCCGAAGGTCTCAGTCAATGGTTGACGCTATAACGCTGGCCGGGAAGCCTCGCCCCCGAAGGGACCAGCCATGCCAGAGCCCGCCACCGCGCCCACCGCGTTCATCCGCGCCTACGAGCAAGCCACCAACAGCCACGACATCGCGCAGCTCGCCCCGCTGATCGCTTCTGACGCCGTCTACTGGTTCACCGACGGCTCACACCGCGGTCGCGGGGCCGTCCTCGCGGCGATCAGCCAAACGTTCGCCACCATCCGTGACGAGGTCTACCGGATCAACGAGCTGGAATGGATCTCCATCGACTGCAGCCAGGCGGTCTGCCGCTACCACTTCGCCTGGACCGGAATCGTCGACGGGCAAGCGCGGTCAGGTAGCGGACGGGGAACCAACGTACTAGTCAAAAACGATGGGGCCTGGCAGATGCTTCACGAGCACCTCAGCGCATAGCCGATCGAGCGCAGCCGGGTTTGCGCAATCGAACGTCACCGCCTATCGAGTGCTCACGCGGCGCGTCAGCGCAGCCCGAGGCCGGTTGCGCCGTCCAGGAACTCCCGGGCGATCTCCAGATGACCCGTATGCGCCGCGGTCTCCTCGATGATGTGCAGGATTACCACACTGACGCTGGGTATCTCCTCGCCGGCGTGGCGGGCGCGCGGCACGTCCGACAGGCTGAGCCCGGCGAGTATCTCGTCGGCCCGGTCACACTGCTCCCGGTAATAGCCCAGCACCTCTGACGACGGACGATCGCAGGTGAAGGTCATCCTAGGGTTATACGGCGGCCGACCCTCATCCCACGGCAGGTCCGGGTATTCCCCGGCGACCACCTCCTGGAACCAGTGCCGCTCCGCATTGCCCAAGTGCTCCACCATGCCCGCGACCGTCCACCCCGACGGAACGACCGGCGTGTGCCAAGCCTCCTCGGGCAGTCCCCCGACGATGGACCGCACCGAGGCCCGCTGGTACTCCAGACCTTCAAGCAGCTCACGCCTGATGTCGTAGTCAGCCATCTTCGCCTCCTCGCCTTGTCTGAGCTAGGACGTCCGTACCACGGCCGTCTCATCGCTGGTCGGGGCTCAGCCAACCAGGGTCTTGACGGCGGCGGTGAGGTCGGTCATGGCCTTCTTGGCGTCGGCGAAGTACATGCTGGTCTTGGAGTCGTAGTACAGCTCGTTGTCCAGGCCGGCGTAGCCGTGCCCCATCGAGCGCTTGACCACGATGACCGACCTGGCCTGGTCCACGTCCAGGATCGGCATACCGGAGATCTCGTTGCCCGGGCGGCGGGCCGCCGGGTTGGTCACGTCGTTGGCCCCGATGACCAGGGCCACGTCGGTCCTGGCGAACTCCGGGTTGACCTCGTCCATCTCCTTGAGCTGCGGGTAAGGCACGTTCGCCTCGGCCAGCAGGACGTTCATGTGACCCGGCATCCGCCCCGCGACCGGGTGGATGGCGTAGCTGACCTCGACACCGTGATCTTCCAGGGTCTTGGCCAGCTCGGCCACGCCGTGCTGCGCCTGAGCGGCGGCCAGGCCGTACCCCGGCACGATGATCACCTTGGAGGCGTACGCGAGTTGGATGGCCGCGTCGTCGGCTGCGATCGCGCGTACGTGGCCGTCGACGGGCCCGCCGACGGCGACCGCGGCGTCTCCGGTGCCGAACCCGCCCACGATGATGTTGGCCAGCGACCGGTTCATCGCGTCGGCCATCAGCTTGGTCAGGATGCTGCCGGACGCGCCCACCAGCGCGCCGGCCACGATCAGCGCCCAGTTCCCGATGACGAACCCGGCCATCGCGACCGCGGTGCCGGTGAACGCGTTCAGCAGTGAGATGACCACCGGCATGTCCGCGCCGCCGATCGGCAGGACCATCATCACCCCGAACGCCAGTGCGGCGAGGACCAGGATGAGCATGGCCGGCAGGCTGGCCGTGCCGAACAAGAACGCGCCCGTGCCGATGGCGATGACCGCGAGCGCGAAGTTGATCAGGCGGCCGCCGCGGAACACGAGCGGCTGGCTGGGGATGAATCCCTGCAACTTGCCGGCCGCCACGATCGACCCGGAGAACGTGACCGAGCCGATGAGCACGTCGAGCACCGTGAACACCGTGGTGCTTCCGAGCACGCCGCCGGCGTGGGACTCGGAGTTGATGTAGCCGGAGACCGCCACCAGCGCCGCGGCGCCGCCGCCGACCGAGTTGAACGCCGACACCAGCTGCGGCATCGCGGTCATCTGCACCGTCCGCGCGGCGTACAGGCCGACCCCGGACCCGATCAGCGCGCCGCAGATCAGTACGGCCCAGCCGGCCGCGGTGACGGTACCGTCGTGGATGAGCAGGATGAACGTGGCGATGACGGCGATCACCATGCCGGTCAGCGCGACCTGGTTACCGCGGCGCGCGGTGACCGGGCTGTTCATCAGGTGCAGGCCGACGACGAACAGCGCCGCCGTCAGCACGTAGACGAGCTGGATGTATCCGGTGAACCCGCTCATCAGGCCTTGCCCGCCCGGCTCAGCAGGCCCCGCAGGCCCTTGTGACCGTTGAGCGACTCCACCTCGGGCCCTCCCGTCCTTGACGGTGCCGCCTCCCGGCGGAACATCTTCAGCATCCGCTCGGTCACCACGTAGCCACCCACCACGTTCGCGCCGGCGAAGACCGCGGCCACGAACCCGAGGATGTAACCGACCACGGTGTGCGACGAGACCTCGATCAGCATGGCGCCGACCAGGACGATGCCGTGGATCGCGTTGGTGGCCGACATCAGCGGCGTGTGCAGCGTGGCGGGGACCTTCCCGATGACCTCGATCCCGACCAGCAGCGCCAGGATGAAGATGGTCAGGTCAGTCAGCAGTGCCGTCGACATCGGTGCCTTCCTCGGCTGGTAGGAGCAGGCGGGCCACGTCCTCGCGGACGACGCGGCCGTCGTGCGCGATCACCACGCCCGCCTGGATCTCGTCGCTGGTGTCGATGGCCAGCGCGCCGCCGGAGGTCAGGTACTCAAGCAGCGAGGTGATGTTCCGCGAGTAGGCGTTCGACGCCGCGGTCGGCAGCGTGGCGGGCAGGTTGTCCGCGCCGATGATCGTGACCCCGTTGCCGGTGACGACCGTCTCGCCGGGCCGGGACCCGGTCACGTTGCCGCCGAGCGCGCTGGCGCCCATATCGACGATGACGGCCCCGGCGGCCATGGCCTTGATCGCGTCCTCGGTCACGAGCAGCGGCGGCCTGCGCCCGGGCACCTGGGCCGTGGTGATCACCACGTCGTGCCTGGCGATATGGCCGATCAGCTCGTCCTGCTGGGCCTGGCGCTCCTCCGCGGTCAGCTCGCGGGCATACCCGCCCACCCCGGCCGCGCTGCCGACCGAGGTCAGCTCGATGAACGTGGCCCCGAGCGACTCCACCTCCGTCCTGGAGGAGGGCCTGACGTCGTACCCGCTGACGACCGCGCCGAGGCGCCGGGCGGTGCCGATGGCCTGCAGGCCGGCCACGCCGGCGCCGAGCACCAGCACCCTGGCGGGCCGCGCGGTGCCCGCCGCCGTGATCAGCATCGGGAAGAACCGGCCGAACGCCGCCGCGGCGACCAGCGCCGCCTTGTACCCGGCTACGTTCGCCTGGGAGCTGAGCGCGTCCATCGGCTGCGTCCGCGACAGCGTGCGCGGGATCCCGTCCAGGCTGATCACGGTCACGCCCCTGGCCGCCAGCGTGCCCGCCAGCTCCGGATCGGTCAGCGGGGCCAGCATGCCGATGACCGCCTGACCCGCCCGCAGGCGCTCCGCCATCGCCGCCGGCGGCTTGGTCACCGTGAGGATCACGTCGGCGGACTCGCACAAGTCGGCGAAGCTCACGATCTTCGCGCCCGCATCGGCGTAAGCGGAGTCGGCCAGCCACGCGCCCTCACCCGCGCCGCGCTCGACCAGCACGTCGATCCCGGCGGCCTGCAGCTTGGCTACCCCGTCCGGCACCAGGGCCACCCGGCATTCACCAGGCGCGTTTTCCTTGACGACGGCTGCAATCATGCGCGCGACCTCGTATCCATTCCCCGGTAGCGTCGTTCGCGTCCGAATCCGACCCTACCCAAACCCGGTTCCCCGGCCGATGCCCGGTGTCCGTCCCCAAGGGTAGTCCGGCGAACACCCTGGGGCGAAAGCGCGCTCTGCCCCTCACCAATCGCCCCTCACGAATCGCCTACAAACCGCCCCACGAACCGCCCTTCACGAGTCGCGGAGCAGCTTGCTGATCTTCTCTCCGGCCGCGACCACTGCCCCGGCGTGCAGCCGTCCGGGCGACCTGGTCAGCCGCTCGATCGGCCCGGATACCGAGACGGCGGCGATCACCCGGCCGCCGGGCCCGCGGACGGGGGCGGACACCGAGGCCACGCCCGGTTCGCGTTCGGCGGCGGTGGCGGCCCAGCCGCGCCTGCGGACCTGCGCGAGCGTCGTGGCGGTGAACTTCGCGCCGCGCAGCCCGCGGTGCATGCGGCCGCCCTCTTCCCAGGCGAGCAGGACCTGGGCGGCCGAGCCCGCGGTCATCGGCAGGGCGGCGCCGACCGGGACGGTGTCCCGCAGCCCGCTGGCCCGCTCGGCCGCCGCCACGCAGATGCGCGTGTCCGCGTGCGGCCGGTAGAGCTGGGCGCTCTCCCCGGTGACGTCCCTGAGCTGGATGAGCACGGGCTGGGCGATGGCCAGCAGCCGGTCCTCGCCCGCCGCGGCGGCCAGCTCGCCGATCCGAGGCCCAAGCACGAACCGCCCCTGCGCGTCGCGGGCCAGCATGCGGTGGGTTTCCAGCGCGACCGCGATGCGGTGCGCGGTCGGCCGGGCCAGACCCGTCGCCTTGACCAGTTGGGCCAGCGAGGCAGGCCCGCTCTCGAGGGCGCAGAGTACGGAAACGGTCTTGTCGAGGACGCCCACTCCGCTAGAGTTGCTCATGGTACGAATACTGCCGTCTCGAAATGCGAGACGCAAGCGACGAGACGCAAGCGAGGGGAGAGAGCGATGGGCCGGACGCTCGCCGAGAAGATCTGGGACGCCCACGTGGTGCGCAGCGCGGAAGGCGAGCCCGACCTGCTCTACATCGACCTTCACCTGGTCCACGAGGTCACTAGCCCGCAGGCGTTCGACGGGCTGCGGATGGCCGGCCGGAAGGTGCGTCGTCCCGACCTGACCATCGCCACCGAAGACCACAACGTGCCCACCACGGGGATCACAGGACCCGGTGTACCGCTGCAGGGACCCGGCAGCCCGGTGACCGATCCGGTCTCGCGCACGCAGGTGGAGGCGCTGCGGAAGAACTGCGCGGAGTTCGGCATCCGGCTGTATCGCATGGGCGACGCGGGCCAGGGCATCGTGCACGTCATCGGGCCGCAACTCGGGCTGACCCAGCCGGGCCTGACGATCGTCTGCGGAGACTCCCATACCTCCACGCACGGCGCGTCCGGCGCGCTGGCCTTCGGCATCGGGACCAGCGAGGTCGAGCACGTGCTCGCGACCCAGACGCTGCCCCAGCAGCGCCCGAAGACGATGGCGATCACGGTCGACGGCACGCTACCCGATGGGGTGACGCCCAAGGACCTGATCCTGGCCATCATCGCGCGGATCGGCACCGGCGGCGGCCAGGGCTACGTCCTGGAGTATCGCGGCAGCGCGGTGCGCGCGCTGTCCATGGAGGGCCGCCTGACCGTCTGCAACATGTCCATCGAGGCCGGGGCCCGCGCGGGCCTGGTCGCTCCGGACGACGTGACGTTCGCGTACCTGGAGGGGCGCCCACACGCACCGTCGGGCGCGGCGTGGGAAGCGGCGCTCGACTACTGGCGCGGCCTGCCCACCGACGCTGAGGCGGCCTTCGACAGGGAAGTGAGGATGGACGCCGGCTCGCTGGCCCCGTACGTGACCTGGGGGACCAATCCGGCCCAGGCGCTGCCGCTCAGCGAGTCCGTGCCGGACCCCGATTCGTACGCCGACCAGGACGCCCGCGCCGCGGCCGAGCGCGCGCTGGCGTACATGGACCTCAAGCCGGGCACCGCCCTGCGTGATGTCGCCGTGGATGCGGTCTTCGTCGGTTCGTGCACCAACGGCCGGATCGAGGACCTGCGCGTCGCCGCGGAAGTCCTGCGCTCCCGGCGGATCGCGCCGTCGGTCCGGATGCTCGTCGTCCCCGGGTCTATGCAGGTCCGCGCGCAGGCCGAGAGCGAAGGGCTCGACGCCGTGTTCACCGCAGCCGGAGCCGAATGGCGCGCGGCCGGGTGCTCGATGTGCCTGGGCATGAACCCGGACCAGCTCGCCCCCGGAGAGCGCAGCGCGTCGACCTCCAACCGCAACTTCGAGGGCCGCCAGGGCAAGGGCGGGCGCACCCACCTGGTCTCGCCCGCGGTGGCCGCGGCCACCGCCGTGACCGGCTACCTGACCGCGCCCGCCGACCTGTAACAGGAGACCGACGATGGAACCGTTCACCACGCACACCGGCCACGGGGTCCCGCTGCGGCGCACGAACGTGGATACCGACCAGATCATCCCGGCCGAGTACCTCAAGCGGGTCAGCCGGACCGGCTTCGCCGAGGGCCTGTTCGCCGCCTGGCGCGAGGACCCGTCGTTCGTGCTCAACCGGCCGCAGTACGCCGGCGCGACGATCCTCGTCGCGGGGACCGACTTCGGCATCGGGTCGTCCCGCGAGCACGCGGTCTGGGCGCTGACCGACTACGGGTTCCGCGCGGTGATCGCGCCCCGTTTCGGTGACATCTTCCGCACCAACGCGACCAAGGCCGGCCTGCTCCCCGTGGTGCTCCCCGAGGCGGTCGTGACGGCCCTCCAGGACGCCGTGGAGGCCGACCCGGACACCGAGATCACCGTGGACCTAGCCGGCCGCACGGTGCGAGCCGAAGGCGCCGGGATCACCGCCCCCTTCGACCTTGACGACTACACGCGCTGGCGCCTCATGGAGGGCCTCGATGACATCGGCCTGACCCTTCGCCACGTCGACGCGATCACCGCCTTCGAGCAGTCCCGCCCCGCCTGGCTGCCCGTTACCGCCTAAGGTTCCGGGTCCCGGGACTAGCATCCGGCACATGGGAACCCAACTCGTCAACGATGCGCACAGGCATCTGGGCCAGATGCCTGCCTTCCCCTACTACGGCGGCCCGCCCTGCAACCCGGATACGCGGGCCCGGGGCACCGTCCGCGAGCTGATCGCCGACCTCGATCGCGATCGTGTCTACCGCGCGGTGGTCCTGCCCAACTACGGGGTTCCCGACGCCTCGATCTCGTTCGGCTTCAACCCGCTGGTCCTGGAGGCCGCGGCGGCGGACGACCGGATCAAGTGCGGGTTGTGGGTTTCCCCGCGCCCGCAGGACGCCGAGCTCACCGCGGCGGCGCTGGCTCTGGCCGGCGAGCACGGCGTGGTGGCGCTGGAGACGAGCTTCCTGTTCGGCGGCAAGCCCGATGACCCGGCCTGCCAGCCGCAGCTCGACCAGATCTTCGCTACCGCCCGGGAGCACGGCCTGGTCGTGCACGTGGACGCCGCGTCCGGCGCGGAGTCTGACCTCGACCAGGTGGGCCTGCTCGTCGACCGCTACGCCGACGACGTGAAGATCCACCTGGTCCATCTCGGTGGCGGCGTGAGCGGTCACATCAAGCTGGTCAACAGCCGGTTCTTCGACTGGCTGGAGGCCGGCAAGCAGATCTACACCGATACGAGCTGGGCGATCGGCTTCGCACCGCGCTGGCTGGCCAGCGAGATCGAACGGCGCGGCATCGGCGCCGACCGGGTGCTGTTCGCCAGCGACGAGCCGTGGGGCGACTTCGCCGGCGAGGTCGCCAAGATGCAGGCCGCGGCGGGCGGCGCCCTGGGCGAGGCGATGCTGCGCGGCAACTTCGCCTTGCTCTACGACCGCAAGCGGCAGGCCTGAACCAGGATCGAGACCAGGCACAGGACCACCAGGGAAGGCATCGCCGCAGGCCGTAGCCGGAATGTCCCCGATTGCTGAGTTTCTGGTCTAGTGCGTCGTTCCCGGCGTGCGATTGTGGCCGACACGCCGGCGAAAGTGCCGGTGGTTATTGTGCAACGACGCTCGATCGCTTACTTTCGGGCAGGTCAGAGGTCGCGATCCGGTCACGGAGCCCACGCGCGACCTCCAGTGGGGGAAGCGCAGGAGTGAATATGAACAAGCGTGATCTGGTCGACGCGATCTCGGGTCGGCTGGGGGGTAAGAAGCCCGCGACCGAAGCCGTGAACGCGGTGCTCGAGGCTATCCAGGACGCCGTCGCGAGCGGCGACAAGGTGGCCATCACCGGGTTCGGCGTCTTCGAGAAGAGCGAGCGCCCCGCCCGCACCGCCAGGAACCCGGCCACCGGAGCGACGATCCAGGTGCCGAGTTCCTCGGTGCCGAAGTTCCGCCCGGGCGCCGACTTCAAGGCCCTCGTCAACGGCGAGAAGCCCGACAAGTAGCGAGCCATCGACCCGCGGCCGGCCGCCGAGTAAGAGCCGGCCGCGGGCCGGGCCCGCCGCGAGTAAGCCGCGGGTCAGGGTCACCCGTAAGGTCGTAGGGTCAGGGCTGGAGCGCTTGCGCAGCGCGGTCTGGATGATCCGGTCGACAAGCTGCGGCAGCGGCAGTCCGCTGGCCGCCCACATCATCGGGAATCCCGAGGCGGGAGTCATCCCCGGCATCGTGTTGATCTCGTTGAACACGACCGTCCCCGCCGGGGTGTAGAAGAAGTCAACCCGCGCGAGGCCCTCGCAGGAGATGGCCTCGAAGGCCGCGCACGCCAGCCGCTTGACCTCCTGCGCCGCAGCTGCGGGGATCGGCGCCGGGATGACCATGGTCGTCCCGGAGGCCAGGTATTTCGCCTCGAAGTCGTAGAACGCCGAACGCTCGTCGATGACCACCTGGCCCGGCACGCTCGCCTCGGGCGGTCCGCCGTCGAGGCCCTCGAGCACCGCGCACTCGACCTCCATCCCGGCCACCGCGGCTTCCGCGATCACCTTGAGGTCGTGGACCCGCGCGGCCTCGATGGCCTCCTCCAGGTCGCCCGGGCCGGTGACCCGCGTGATCCCGATGCTCGACCCGCCGCGGGCCGGCTTGACGAAGACCGGCCACCCCAGCTCGGCGATCTCATCCAGGACGCGCTTGCGCTCGCCGAGGCCGCTGGTCCAGTCGCGGTCGCGGATCACCACGTGCCGGCCGACCGGGAGGCCGCGCGCGGCCATGATCAGCTTCATGTACTCCTTGTCCATGCCGGCGGCGCTGGCGAACACGCCCGCGCCCGCGTACGCGGTGCCGGTCATTTCCAGCAGTCCCTGCAGCGTGCCGTCCTCGCCGTAGGTCCCGTGCAGCAGCGGCAGTACGACGTCCACCTCGCCGAGGTCGCGCGGCACCTCGCCCGGGGTGTGGACCTGCAGCACGCCGCCGCCCTCAGAGCGCCCAGAGGTCCGCGGCATGACCTCGGTCCCTGGCGTGGCCACCGACTCCACTGTCGGCAGGTTGCCGCCCGTTAGCGCCAGCCGGGCCGGGTCGCCCGAGGTGAGGACCCATCGCCCGTCGGTGGCGATGCCGATCGGCAGCACCTCGTAGCGGTCAGGGTCGATGGCAGAAAGGATCAGTCCCGCGCTCGCGCACGACACGGCGTGCTCTGTGCTGCGGCCGCCGAACACCACGGCGACCCGGATCTTGCGCTGCCCCGGCACGCATCCTCCCGACCCTCGACCAGCACCTGTCAGGCCTGCATACGCTACGGCCTGCACACACTACGGCCTGCTCAGGGACTCCAGGGCCACGTACGCGTCGGAGATCAGGTCCTCGGGGTCCTCCAGGCCGATGGAGAAGCGTACCGCCCCCGGGTCGATGCCCCCGGCCGCGAGCGCGCGGTCGTCCAGCTGGCGGTGCGTCGTGGAGGCCACGTGGCTCACTACGGTGTGCGTCCCGCCCAGGGACGTGGCCAGCTGAGCCAGCCGCAGCTTGTCCGCGAACGCCATGCCCGCGTCGCGTCCGCCGTGCGGGGTGACCGTGACGATCGCGCCGAACCGCACCCCCTCAGGACCCGCGTCGAATATCCGCCTGGCCACCTGGTGCCCGGCGTGCTCGGGCAGCCCGGGGTAGTCGACGCGCACGACGGTCGGGTGCCTGGACAGCGCAGCGGCGAAGACCGAGGCCGTCGAGCAGGCCCGCCGCACCCGCAGCGGCAGCGTCTCCAGGCCGCGCCGGAGCAGGAACGCCTCGTCGGGGGCGAGGGACCCGCCGGTGTCGACGCGCACGTTCCGGATGGTGCTGATCAGCTCGATGCGCCCGGTGACCACCCCGCCGGTGACGTCGGAGTGGCCGCCGATGTACTTGGTCGCCGAGTGGAGCACCAGGTCGGCGCCGTGCTCGAGTGGCCGGCAGATGACCGGCGGGGCCAGGGTGGAGTCCACCACCAGCAGCGCGCCTGCGTCGTGCGCGATGTCGGACAGCTTGCGCAGGTCGGCGACCGCCGTCGTCGGGTTCGCGATCGTCTCGGTGTACACGATCCTCGTCGTCGGGCGGATGGCCGCCTGGACCTGGTCCAGGTTTGTGATGTCCACGAAGTCCGTCTCCACCCCGAACCGCGACGCCACGTTGCGCAGGAACGAGTACGTCCCGCCGTAGACCGCGGAAGACGCGACCACGTGCGCGCCCGCGCGGGCGAAGGTCCAGAACACCCCGCTGATCGCGGCCATCCCGGAGGCGAACGCCTGCGCCGCGGGCCACCGCGGCAGGTTCACCCCCTCGAGCGCCGCGACCGCGCGGGCGAACGCATCGACCGTGGGGTTGTCGATCCGGCTGTAGGTGTACCCGGGCATCTCGTCGTTCAGGACGGCCCGGTACTCCTCGGCCGTGTCGAACGCGAACGCCGCGGTCCGGTACACCGGCGTGCCGAGCGGCTCCTGCGGCGGGGTGGGCGGAGCCGGCAGGTGAACCGCCCGGGTGTTCTCGCCGGCCTGCTTACGCACTATGTCCACGATCACCACCCTTAGGGCCGTACCACTCCGGCTTCGCGGACCGCGACGCCAGCATCGCCGCGGCCTCCTCGATCGGCAGCCCGTCTCGCGTGACCGCCTCGACCACCTCGGTGATCGGCATCTCGACGGCGTGCCCCCTGGCCAGCTCAAGGACCGGCCCGCACGAGGCCACGCCCTCGGCGGTCTGGCCGGTCATCTCGGCCGCCGCCGCCACAGAAAGGCCGCGCCCCAGGTTTTCCCCGAACGTCCGGTTGCGCGACAACGGCGAGCTGCACGTCGCGACCAGATCACCCATCCCGGCCAGGCCGGAGAACGTCTGCGGCTGCGCGCCGAGCGCCGAGCCGAGCCTGGCCATCTCGGCCAGGCCCCGGGTGATCAACGTGGCCTTGGTGTTGTCGCCGAGCCCCATCGCGACCGCGATGCCGACCGCGATCGCGATGATGTTCTTCACCGCGCCGCCGAGCTCGCAGCCGATCACGTCGGAGTTCGTGTACGGGCGGAAGTACGGCGCGTGGCACGCACCCTGCAGCGCCAGCGCCCCCTGCGGCTCGGCGCACGCGACGACGGTGGCGGCGACCTGCCTCCTGATGATCTCGCCCGCCAGGTTAGGCCCCGTGACCACGGCCACCCGGGCGGCGTCGGCGCCGAGCACCTGGGCGACGACCTCGCTCATCCGCGCCCCGGTGCCCAGCTCGACCCCCTTGATCAGGCTGACGAGCAGCGCGTCCGGCGGGATCAGCGGAGCCCACTCGGCGAGGTTCGGCCGGAGCGACTGCGCGGGCACGGCGAACACCACCAGATCGGCACCGGCCAGCGCCTCCGCGGGGTCAGCGGTAGCGTCCAGCTCGGCAGGCAGCGTGATCCCGGGCAGGTAGTCCGGGTTCTCGTTCAGCTCGCGCAGCGCCTTGGCCAGCTCCGCCCGGCGGCTGTACACCACGGTGGGGGTCCCGGCGTCGCAGAGCACCTGCGCGAACGTGGTGCCCCACGAGCCGGCGCCCATCACCGCGGCCCTCATGCGGGGCCGGCTCCATCGGCCGGAGCACCATCGGCCGCAGCCGCATCGGCCGGAGCACCATCGGCCGCGGGAACATCGGTCCCAGCACCATCGGCCGGAGCACCATCGGCCGTTCGGCCATCGCCAGAAAGCTGGCCGACGGCGGCGGGATCGTAGGGTACGGCGGGCGGCGTCTCCTGCCTGATCTTGGCCAGCAGCCCGGTGATGTCGGCCATGATGTCCGCGGTGGCCGCGCGCAGCACGCTCGCGGACAGGCGCTGCCCGGTGTAGGCCGACAGGTCGACCGGCGGGCCCGCGACCATCCGGACGGTCTTGCGCGGCCACAGGTGGGGCTTGGAGGTGCCGTAGGGCAGGATCTCCTGCGCGCCCCAGTGCGCGATCGGGATCACAGGAACGCCGGTGGTCAGGGCCAGCCGCGCCGCGCCGGTCTTGCCCACCATCGGCCACAGGTCCGGGTCGCGCGAGGCCGTCCCCTCGGGGTAGACGATCACGCATGCGCCCTTCCGCAGCGCCTGTTCCGCCTGCCTGAGCACCAGCCCGGCGTCGCCGCGGCCGCGGTGGACCGGGAGTTCGCCCACCTTGTACAGGAGCGGCCCGATCAGCTTGACCCGGAATATCGGCGCCTTGATCATGAACACAGGGAACCGGTGCCCGTAGGCGTCGCAGAACAGCGCGACCGTGGGCCAGTCGGCGTAAGACAGGTGGTTGGGGGCCAGGATCACCCCGCCGGTCTTGGGAAAGTTCTCCCGACCCGACCACTCGTGCCGCATCGGCAGCCGCAGCAGCGGGCGCAAGATGGCCACCACAAACACCCGCCAGGCCTTTGAATAGCTCCAGTCGGGACTGGCCTTAGGCTGGTCGGAGGTGTTTTGGGTGCTCATGCCGTCAGTCTGCTGGTTCAGGTAGTCCGGTGTCGAGGCAGGATCAACTGTTTGACATCCTCCCCCGCTTAAAGGCGGGGGATTCCAGCCGCTTACGTCCGATTAGGAGGCAAGCAGGTGAGGTTCGCGGTTCGCAGGCCCGGCATCCCGGAGGCCTCCCCGCGCAGTCACGGCGTGCCCCGCCGCGATGTTCCTGGCCGCGTTCACATCAGCGTGGCAGGCGAACCCGCAGGCCGTGCAGGCGAACCGCGCTTGGCTCTCGCGCGACCCCCCGTCCACGTGCCCGCACGCCGAGCAGCGCTGGCTGGTGTACTGCGGGTTGACTTTCTCGACCCGGCCGGGAGCCTTCTCCTGCGGGCGGCGCACCAGCAGGCCCCAGCCCGAGGCGAGGATCTCCCGGTTAAGCCCGGCCTTGGCCAGGACATTCCGACCGGGGTTGTCCCGCGTTCCTCGGGCGGATCGGGTCATGTTCGCGATCTGGAGGTCTTCGACGCGGATCACGTCGAACCGGCGCGCGATGCCGGTGCTGGCCTTCTCCGCCCAGTCCTTGCGCCGGTCCGTCTGACGGGCGCGCAGCCGGGCGATGGCCAGCCGCACCCGCGTGCGGCGGTTCGATCCCCGCCGGGCGCGGGCCAGTCTCCGTTCCAGGCGGCGCAGGCGCGTACGCTCCGGTGCGGTCAGGCCCGGTACGTGCAGCAAGTCCCCGGTGGACAGGGCCGCGGACACCGCCACGCCCCGGTCGATGCCCACGACCCCGCCGTTACCCGGCGCAGGAACCTGCTCGGGGATCACGGCGAACGCGACATGCCAGCGCCCGGCCCGGTCCATGGTCACCCGGTAGGACTTGGCGACCGGCGCCACCGGCCGGGACCAGCGGAATCGCACCCACCCGGCCTTCGGGATCCAGACTTCGCCGGTCTTGCGGGACAGGCGGCGTACGTCCCACTGCTGGCCGCGCTTGCCCACGATCCTGAACCCCTCATCCCGGTCGGCCTTGCGCCAGGTCGGCCGCCCGGCAGGGTTGTGCGGGTCGAAGAACGCCGTCCGCGCCTGGGCGAAGTCCCGCAGCGCCTGCTGCTGGACCGTCTGGGAGCCGGCGGCCAGCCAGGGGTGCTCGGCGCGGGCGGCGGTGAGCTGCCGGCACTGCTCCAGGTAGCCCGGCGCGCTCGCCCGGCCCGGGCGCCAGTGCTGGTGCTGCTCGACGGCCAGGTTCCAGGTGAACCGGGCATGGCCGCAGTGTTCCCGCAGCACAGCCTGCTGGGCGGGCGTGGGAAGCAGCCGATACCGGGACATGCGAACATACTAGCGAATACTACCGACATTTTCCGGGGAGGTGACGCGGCGTGCCCTCTCCGGCCTGAAAGTCGGGCCTTCACGCCGCGATCCTGATGACCGATAATGCCTCGGCCTGGTCCGTGCTGATGCCCGTCAAGGTCCTCAGCCAGGCCAAGTCCAGGCTCGCCGGGCTGGCCGGGGCGCGCCGGGGGGAACTAGCGCTGGCTCTGGCCTGCGATACGGTGACCGCCGTGCTGGCCTGCGCCGAGGTAGCGCGTGTGATTGTCGTCACAGATGATCAGGTCGCTGGGACCGCGCTGGCCGAACTCGGCGCCCAGGTGGTGCCGGACGAGCCCAGGGACGGCCTGAACGCCGCGCTGCGCCACGGCGCCGCGTACGCCAGCTCACGCTGGCCCGGGGATGGGACCGCGGCCCTGTCCGCCGACCTGGCCGCGCTGCGCGCCGACGAGATCGGGCGGGCGCTGCGGGCCGCCTCGGCTTCGCCTACCGCGTTCGTGGCCGACGCGGCCGGGGACGGCACGACCCTGTACACGGCGGCGCCGGGGATGCCGTTCCGGCCGGCGTTCGGGCTCGGGTCAAGGGCCCGCCACGCGGCGGGCGGCGCGGTGGAGCTTGACCTCGGCGGCGTACCGGGGCTGCGCCGGGACGTGGACACGCCCGCCGACCTGCGCGGCGCGGCTGCGCTGGGGCTCGGCCCCCGCAGCGCGCCGCTGGCCGCCGAACTCCTTAGATGTGCACCACGGGGCAGGTGAGCGTCCTGGTGATCCCCGGCACGCCCTGGATGTGCATCGTGACGAGCCTGCCCAGGTCGTCGACGTTGTCCGCGTGGGCGCGCACGATGACGTCATACGGGCCTGTGACGTCTTCCGCCGTCGTGACCCCGGCAATCTTGCCGATCTGGTTGGCCACGTCGGCGGCCTTACCTACTTCCGTCTGGACGAGGATGTACGCCTCCACCATGAGGTCCTCCCTCGGGCTCTGCGGGACATGGGCCCTGAGGGCATCACGTTACCGTAGTGGTTCATACCAGAGAGCGAGGTGGGCGCGATCGCTTGTGACGACCCGCGCACGGTGGCCGAGGTCGGCGAGTTCGGCCTGATCAGGGCGCTGTCGGCGTGGCTGCCGCTCCAGGAGCGGGCGCTGGTCGGGATCGGGGACGACGCGGCGGTCCTCGCGGCGCCCGACGGCCGGGTGGTCGCGACCACGGATTTCCTGCTCGAGGGGCGGCATTTCCGCCGCGACTGGTCCAGCGCGCGTGACGTCGGGCACAAGGCCGCGGCCAGGAGCCTGGCCGATGTCGCCGCCATGGGCGCGGTGCCGACCGCGTTGCTCGTCGCGCTGGCGGTACCGGGGGACCTGCCGGTCAGCTGGGCGCGAGAGCTAGCGGCCGGGCTCGCCGCCGAGTGCGCCAGGACCGGCGCGAGCGTCGCAGGCGGGGACACCGCCCGCGCCTCGTCGGTGCTGCTCGCGGTGACCGGCCTGGGTGACCTGGCCGGGCGGGCTCCCGTGCTCAGGTCCGGCGCGGCACCCGGCGACGTGGTCGCGGTGGCGGGCCGGCTCGGGCCGGCCGCGGCCGGGCTGGCCCTGCTGTCCGCCGGACTCACGCAAGGCCCGCTGGTCGCCGCCCACCTCCGGCCCGCCCCGCCGTACGACGCGGGACCGCAGGCGGCCGACCTGGGCGCCACCGCCATGATCGACGTGAGCGACGGCCTGCTCGCCGACCTCGGCCACATCGCGGACGCGAGCGGCGTGCTCATCGACGTTTCCGCGGAAACGCTCCGCCCGCCTGCCCTGCTGCTCGACGCGGCCCGCGCCGTAATTCACGAAGATCCTTCATCCCGAACGAGCGTTGGTGCTCCCCCCGAGCCACCCGACTCGGCCCGCAGGCAGGCCCTCGCGTGGGTGCTGACCGGAGGCGAGGATCACGCCCTGGCCGCCACGTTCCCGCGCGGTATCGCGCTGCCGCCCCGGTGGACGGTCGTCGGCGAGGTGCGCCAGGGCCGGGGCGTCCTGGTCGACGGCGAAGGCTGGGCCGGGTCGGCCGGCTGGGATCACTTCACCGGCGCTGGCGGCTGAGCCGCCAGCGCGTAAGCACCGCCAGCAAGCACCGCTAGCGGGCGACCTTGCCTGCCTTGATGCAGGAGGTGCACACGTTGAGCCGCTTGGGCGAGCCGTTCACGTTGGCGTGCACGGTCTGGATGTTCGGGTTCCAGCGGCGGCGGGTGCGGCGGTGAGAGTGCGAGACGTTGTTGCCGAAGCCCGGCCCCTTGCCGCATACGTCGCAGACGGAAGCCACGGTTCGCTCCATTGATCAGGGTTTACGGTCACGCCGCCGGATCGGGCAGCCGTCGCAGCCTACCCGATACCCGGCCCCGAGCGCGAACCGGACCAGCACTGTCGGCGGGCCCTTCTATGCTGCCTGGTGTGACCACGCTCCGCGAGCCGCTGATCCGGGCCCTCGGCCCCAAGAACGGCAAGGCGCTCGAGAGCGTCTTCGGCCTGCGGACCGTCGGCGACCTGCTGCGGCACTACCCGCGGCGGTATTACACCCGCGGCGAGCTTACCGACCTGTCCGCGCTGCGCGACGGCGACCACGTCACCGTGCTGGCCAGGGTGGAATCGGTACGCGATCACCCGCTGCCTTCGCTGCCTGGCCAGGGCCGCCGCGGCCGGACCGAGGTCGTCGTCAGCGACGAACGCGCCAAGCTGGTGCTGACGTTCTTCTTTAAGGGCAACTACAGGCCCGGCTACCTCCGTCCGCTCGTGCCCGGGGCGGTCGGCATGTTCGCAGGCACGGTGTCCACCTTCAAACGCCAACGCCAGCTGGTCCACCCGGAGTGTGAGCTGCTCCCCGTCGCTGCGCCGAACTCCGATTTGACCGCCGAACTCGCCGCCGAGTTCGCCGCCGAGATGCTTCCGGTGTACCCGGCCAGCGCCAAATTCAGTTCCTGGAGCATCGCCAAGGCGGTCAAGACCGTCCTCGGCACGCTGGACGCGGGGGAGGACCCGCTCCCCGCCGAGCTGAGGGAACGCTACGGGCTGATCGAGCGGGCCGTGGCGATCCAGGCCATCCACAAGCCCCTGGATCAGGCCGACCTCGCCCGGGCCAGGAACCGGCTCAAGTGGGACGAGGCCTTCACGCTGCAGGCCGCCTTGGCCCAGCGCCGGCTGGCGGCCGCCGCCCTCCCGGCCATGCCCCGGCCAGCCGTCCAAGGCGGCATCGCCGGCTCCTTCGACGCCGCGCTCCCGTTCACGCTCACGGCGGGGCAGGTGGCGGTGGGCGAGACCATCGCGGGCGACCTGGCCTGCGCCTACCCGATGCACCGGCTGCTGCAGGGCGAGGTCGGCTCGGGCAAGACGGTCATCGCGGTCAGGGCCATGCTCCAGGTGGTGGACGCGGGCGGGCAGGCGGCGCTGCTGGCGCCGACCGAGGTGCTGGCCCAGCAGCACTACCGGTCGGTCACCGACATGCTCGGGCCGCTCGCCCAGCGCGGGCAGCTCGGCGCGGCCGAACACGCCACCGGGGTCACCCTGCTCACCGGGTCGGTGGGCGCCGCGGCCAGGCGCGCGGCCCTGACCGACGTGTTCACCGGCGACGCGGGCATCGTCATCGGGACGCACGCGCTGCTCGAAGAGCAGGTCCAGTTCGCCGACCTCGGTCTGGTCGTGATCGACGAGCAGCACAGGTTCGGCGTGGAGCAGCGGGACGCACTGCGCGCCAAGGCGGCGGACAACCGGCCGCACGTCCTGGTCATGACCGCGACGCCGATTCCCAGGACGGTCGCCATGACGGTGTACGGCGACCTGGAGACCTCCACGCTGACCGAGCTGCCCGCCGGGCGGTCGGCCATCGCGACGCACGTGGTCCCCGCCGCCGACAAGCCGCACTTCCTCGAACGGGCCTGGGAACGCGTCAGGGAGGAGGTCGGCCGGGGCAGGCAGGCCTACGTGGTCTGCCCGCGCATCGGGGATTCCGGCGGCGGAGATGACACCGCCGGAGACGACACCGACGGGGCGGACTACGCCGAAGGGGACGACTTCGGCGACGCGGAAGGACCCGTTGGCCTCCCGCGCGGGGTGGCCGATGGCCGGCGCCAGCCGCTGGCCGTCCTCGACGTGGCCGCGGTGCTGGACGCGGGCCCGCTGGCCGGGCTGCGCCTGGGCGTCCTGCACGGCAGGCTGCACCCGGAGGAGAAGGACCGGGTGATGCGCGAGTTCTCCGCGGGTCGCCTCGACGTCCTGGTGGCGACCACCGTGATCGAGGTCGGCGTCGACGTGCCGAACGCCACCGTGATGGTGATTATGGACGCCGAGCGGTACGGCGTCTCCCAGCTGCACCAGCTCCGCGGGCGGGTTGGCCGGGGGTCCGCGGCCGGGTTGTGCCTGCTGGTGAGCGAGGCGCCGTCTGCGATGCCCTCGCGGGGGGGTCTGGGGGGGTCGTCCCCCCGGGCCAGCACGGCGCGGGAGCGGCTGGACGCGGTGGCCGCCACCCTCGACGGGTTCGCGCTGTCCCGGCTGGACCTCGAGCAGCGCCGGGAGGGTGACGTGCTGGGCGCTGCGCAGGCCGGGCGGCAGTCCAGCCTGCGGCTGCTCCGGCTGCTCTCCGACGAGGACCTGATCAGGCAGGCCAGGGAGGACGCCACGGCGGTGGTGGCGGCCGATCCCGACCTGGCCGCCCATCCGGCGCTGCACGCGGCCATCGACGACCTGCTCGGCGTCCAGGCCGAATACCTGGACAAGACCTGACCGCCTGACCGGCGCCGCAGCCCAGCCGCGGCGGGCACACTTAAGGGGTGGCACGGGTCATCGCGGGGGAGGCGGGCGGACGGCGGCTGGCCGTCCCGGGCGGGCGGGAGACCAGGCCGACGAGCGACCGGGCCAGGGAAGGGCTGTTCGCCACGATCTCCTCGATCGTCGGCTCGCTGGCCGGGGCGCGCGTCCTCGACCTGTACGCGGGGTCGGGCGCGGTCGGGCTGGAGGCCCTGTCCCGGGGCGCCGGGCACGTCCTCCTGGTGGAAGCCGGAGCCCGCGCCGGGCGCGTCATCAAAGAGAACATCGCTATGCTCGGCCTGCCCGGCACGCAGGTGATCGTCGACCGGACCGAACGCGTGCTGGCCCGGGGACCCGACGACGCCGGCGGCAGGTACGACGTCGTGTTCGCCGACCCCCCGTACGCGCTGGACGGGGAAGAGGTATCCGCGATGCTGACCGCGCTCGCGGACGGGGCCTGGCTCGCGCCCGGGGCGCTGGTCATCGTGGAGCGCGCCACCCGGTCCGGGCCGGTGCGCTGGCCTGACGGCTACGTCCAGGACCGGGCCCGCCGGTACGGCGAGGCGACCTTCTGGTACGGTCTGGCCGCAGGGACCCCTGAAGAGTGTAAGTGAAAGGGGCGCACCGCGTGCACCGCGCCATCTGTCCGGGCTCGTTCGATCCCGTCACCAACGGTCACCTCGACATCATCAGCCGCGCCGCCGGGCTCTACGACGAGGTGATCGTCGCGGTCCTGATCAACGTGACCAAGAAGAGCCTGTTCACGGTGGACGAGCGCGTGGAGATGCTGCGCGAGGTCACGGCCCCCTACGGCAACGTGAAGATCGACAGGTTCCACGGCCTGCTGGTCGACTTCTGCGCTACCAACGGGGTCTCCGCAGTCATCAAGGGCCTGCGCGCCGTCAGCGACTTCGAGTACGAGATGCAGATGGCGCAGATGAACTACCGGATGGCCAAGGTCGAGACGCTGTTCATGACCACCAACCCGCTGTACTCCTACCTCAGCTCCAGCCTGATCAAGGAAATCGCCAAGTACGGCGGGGACGTCAGCGGTCTGGTCCCGGACACCGTCCTATCCCGTCTGCGCGAGCGCCTCGCCGCGGAGTGAGATAACACCAGCGTCAGGGGCCGTGCGCGGTCAAGTTGGGATTACCGCGTGCCCCCGGTAGGCTGGGCGCTCGGTTCCTCAAGCTATGTGACGAGTACACTGTCATGCCCACTACACGTACAAGCACACCTCGCGGCGCGCTTGTCTTTGATATGCGCTCGCTCGGCCGCCAGCCGGGCTCCGCGCGAAACCGGAAGCTCACCGCGCCGGCCCCCGCTGACCTGCGCCTTGAGCTCATCGGCGTCCCCGAAGGCGCCGCCGCCGAACTTGACCTCAGGTTCGAGGCGGTGGCCGAGGGCGTGCTCGTCACCGGGACGGTGACCGCACCGCTCGCTGGCGAGTGCGCGCGGTGCCTAGGCCCGGTGGCCAGCTCGGTCACGGCCAGCTTCACCGAGCTCTACCTGTACCCTCCCGCGCGACCGCGGGGGACGGGCCAGGGCCGGGACGGGCGCCACCACCAGGACCGGCGTGACCGGTACGACGAACACGAGGAGCAGGACGACGAGGAGCGTTACCTCGACGGCGACCTGCTCGACCTAGAGCCGGCCCTCCGCGACGCGGTGGTGCTCGCGCTCCCGATGTCACCGCTGTGCCGGGACGATTGCCCGGGGCTGTGCATCGAGTGCGGGGCTCCGCTGGGCGACGCGGGACTAGGTCACCGGCACGAGGATCCGCAGGACCCGCGGTGGAACGCCCTGAAGCAGTTTGACGACCAAGCAACACCAGACCAACCGCGGCGCGCTGGCGCCATCGACTTACAGGAGGGCTGACGTGGCGGTTCCCAAGCGGAGAATGTCCCGCAGCAACACCCGATCGCGACGCTCGAACTGGAAGACCACCGCGCCCACGCTGGTGGACTGCCCGCAGTGCCACGAGCGCAAGCTTCCGCACGTGGCCTGCCCGACGTGCGGTACCTACCGCCGCCGCCAG
The DNA here is from genome assembly GCA_050698755.1 of Streptosporangiaceae bacterium. Taxonomy (GTDB): domain Bacteria; phylum Actinomycetota; class Actinomycetes; order Streptosporangiales; family Streptosporangiaceae; genus Palsa-504. The sequence goes on from JBOHCK010000017.1 coordinate 28,050, forward strand.
GTGATCAACCCGGCCTGAGGAGTGCTCTAGCGGAGGAGGACGCGGCGTCGTGAGCCAGTCATGCGACGGGGACCACGCCGGGAGGAATCCCGCCGAGTTCCGGGACGCCCTGGGCGTGCCGGTCGAGCCCGCCTCGCTTGAGCGCGCGCTGACGCACCGCTCCTTCGCGTACGAGAACGCCAACCCGCCCACCAACGAGCGGCTGGAGTTCCTCGGTGACTCGGTCCTCGGGCTCGTCGTGACCGACACGCTGTTCCGCGACTACCCCAACCTCCCCGAGGGGCAGCTGGCCAAGCTCCGCGCCGCAGTGGTGCAGATGCGGGCGCTGGCCGAGGTGGCGCGGGAACTGAGCCTGGGCGCCTATATCAGGCTGGGCCGCGGTGAGGAGGTGACCGGCGGCCGGAACAAGTCGTCGATCCTCGCCGACACCCTCGAAGCCGTCATCGGCGCGGTGTACATCGACTGCGGCCTGGCCGTGGCGAGCGACCTGGTCCACCGCCTGTTCGACCCCGTCATCGAAAGGTCGGCCCGGCTGGGCGCGGGCCTGGACTGGAAGACCTCCCTGCAGGAGCTCACCGCCGCCCAGATGCTCGGCGTCCCCGACTACCAGGTGGAGGAGAGCGGGCCCGACCACCAGAAGTCGTTCCGCGCCGTGGTCAGGATCGGCGGGCGCGAGCTCGGTTCCGGCAGCGGGCGCTCGAAGAAGGAAGCCGAGCAGCAGGCGGCCGAGGCGGCCTGGAACGCCATTACCGCCGAATCCGGCGCCGCGGCTGATAACGGCGACCGACCCAAGGACCTCCAGGACGACCCGGGGGACGGCGAGGGCGGGCAGGCGGGCGGTCCGGCCCCGAGCCGGTGAGCCATGCCCGAGCTGCCTGAGGTCGAGACCGTCCGGCGCGGCTTGGAACATCACGTGGTGGGCCGGGCCATAGACACCGTGCGCGTCCTGCACCCGCGGGCCGTCCGCAGGCACGTGCTCGGACCCGCCGACTTCGAGGCCGCGCTGGCCGGGCGCACGCTGGAGGCGACCAGACGCCGGGGCAAGTACCTGTGGCTTTCGGCGGGCGAGGACGCCCTGCTCACGCACCTGGGCATGAGCGGCCAGCTGCTCGTGGGCGAGACCGACCGCCCGCTGTCACCGCACGTGCGGATCTGGTTCACCTTCCGCGACGCGGGCCCCGACCTGCGGTTCACCGACCAGCGGACGTTCGGTCACATGCTCGTGGCCCGCGACGGCGCCGAACTCCCCGCCCCGATCGCCCACATCGCCCCCGACCCGCTTGAGCCCGCCTTCGACCCGGCGGCGCTGGCCCGCCGGCTGCGCGCCAGGCACACCGGGGTCAAGCGCGCCCTGCTCGATCAGTCGCTGGTCAGCGGGATCGGCAACATCTACGCCGACGAGGCGCTGTGGCGGGCGCGCCTGCACTGGGCCAGGCCGACGGAAACGCTGAACGGCCCCGAGGTCTCTCGCCTCCTCGAGGCCGTGCGCGAGATCTTCGCCGAAGCCCTGGCCGTCGGCGGGACCTCGTTCGACAGCCTGTACGTCAACGTCAACGGCGAGAGCGGCTACTTCGACCGCTCCCTCGCGGTCTACGGGCGGGAGGGCCAGGAATGCCGCGCGTGCGGCACGCCGATCAGGCGCGACCCGTTCATGAACCGCTCCTCCTACAGCTGCCCCCGGTGCCAGCCCCGCCCCCGCCGTCCCCGCCTCTGACCAGCGGCCCGGCGGCAACCGCAGGGCAAACCCCAGCACCCCGCGGCGCGAAACCCCAGCACCCCGGAGAGCAAAGCCCCCGCGCGCCGCAGCGCAAAACCCCAGCACGCGGCCGTACAAACCCTCTTGTTCTGGGTGATAAGGTGTATACCCGGCGGTCGAGGCGTGCTCAACTTGACCAGGAAACCCTGTGGTGAGAAACTGAGAAACGTTGATTGCGCGCGGTCGCGCGCGGGTAGAAGAATGTGCCCACTCTGGTCACTCAGCGTGGAGGACCTTTAACAATGGCGAAGGCTCTATTCGGCCACGTCGGCGGTCCCGACCCCCGGCTGGTTTCCGAGATGCGCCGCCTCCAGCAGCGAGTACGGGACCTGGAAGCCGAGCTTGTCCGGCTCCAGGAAGAGAACGACGCGCTTGCGCTGGAGACGAACGAGCACGAAGACCTGCTGGTAACGGATCGCGAGCCAGCGCTCGCCCGATAGGGCGTTCGCGGACGAGGCATGCGGTAACGAACGGATCAGGGGCGTCTTGGACGACGCCCCTCCTTCGTTGTATATCCCCTCGTTATCTGCCAATTGTCACACCGGCATCAATACGGGCGTGCCTGCCTGAATGAACCCCGAGGGGCGTTCAGCGAGCCCGCCATGCCCGCCTCCCGCCGGCCCGCGCGGCGGGGCGCGGTTCGGCGTTTGGAGCGTCACGGGACGGTAAGGTGCGGGGAGCGGAGAGGAGGGGCGGCCCGTGTACTTGAAGAGCCTTACCATGCGCGGCTTCAAGTCGTTCGCCTCCGCCACCACGCTCCGCCTCGAGCCCGGCATCACCTGCGTGGTCGGGCCGAACGGCTCGGGCAAGTCCAACGTCGTCGACGCCCTGTCCTGGGTGATGGGCGAGCAGGGGATCAAGTCGCTGCGCGGCGGCAAGATGGAGGACGTCGTCTTCGCCGGCACCACCTCGCGCGCGCCGCTCGGCCGCGCCGAGGTCACGCTCACCATCGACAACAGCGACGGTGCCCTGCCCATCGAGTACACCGAGGTCACGCTCAGCCGCCTGATGTTCAGGTCCGGGCAGAGCGAGTACGCCATCAACGGCGACCAATGCCGGCTGCTCGACGTGCAGGAGCTGCTGTCCGACTCGGGCCTGGGCCGGGAGATGCACGTGATCGTCGGCCAGAACCAGCTTGAGATGGTCCTGCACGCGGGCCCCGAGGCCAGGCGGGCGATGATCGAGGAAGCGGCCGGCGTGCTCAAGCACCGCAGGCGCAAGGAGAAGGCGCTGCGCAAGCTCGAGGCGATGCAGGCCAACCTGACCCGCCTGGTTGACCTCACCGCCGAGCTGGGCCGCCGGCTGAAGCCGCTCGGCAGGCAGGCCGAGATGGCCAGGAAGGCAGCCGTCATCCAGGCCGAGCTGCGGGACGCCAAGCTCAGGCTGCTCGCCGACGATTACGTCACGCTGGCCGCCGACCTGCAGCGGGATGAGGCGGACGAGGCGGCCGTCGCGGCCAGGCGGGCCGTGCTCGAACGGAACCTGGCCCAGGCCAGGACCTCAGAAGCCGAGCTCGACCAGGCGGCGCAGCACGCCGCCGAGGAACTGGCCCGCGCGCAGGAGACGTGGTTCGCCCTGTCCTCGCTGGCCGAGCGGCTCCGCGGCACGCAGAACCTGGCCGCGCAGCGGCACAGCCTGCTGACCGAGCAGGCCGACCCCGAGCGCCCCGGGCGTGACCCCGACGAACTGGACCGGCAGGCCGCCGAGCTGCGCGAAGAAGAAGAGGGGCTGACCGCGCGCCTGGCGGCGGGTCGCGAGGTACTGACCGCCGCCGTCGCCGAGCGCACCGCGGCAGAGGCCGAGCTCAGCGCGGCCGAACGCCGGATTGCCGAGGGCGCCAAGGCCGCCGCCGCCCGGGCCGGTCAGCTGGCCCGGCTGCGCGAGCAGGTCGGCGCGGCCGCCAGCCGCGGCGCCGCCGCGCAGGAGGAACTGGACCGCCTGGCCGCCTCCGCCGCCGAGGCCACGCAGCGGGCCGAACGCGCCCAAGCCGAGCACGACCACGCGCGCGAGCTGGCCGACGACCGGGGCGAAGACCGTACCGGGCTGGCCGCCGCCCATAAGCAGGCCGCCGAGATCCTGTCGAATCTGGCCGAACGAACGGTGGTTCTCCGCGCCGCAGAACGTGAATCAGCCCGCGAGCTAGCCGCCCTGCGGGCGCGCGCCGAGGCACTGGCCGAGGCCGCGCGGCGCGGGGTGGACGCCTCCGAGGCGCTGCTCGCCGACCCCGGCCGGTTCGCCGGCGTCCTCGGCTCGTTCGCCGAGCGGCTGCAGGTGGCCGAGGGCTTCGAGGTCGCGATCGCCACCGCCCTGGGCGCGGCCGCCGACGCAGTGGCGGTGAGCAGCCTGGACGCCGCCGCCGAGATCCTGTCCGCCCTGCGTCGCGACGACGCAGGCAGCGCCGCCCTAGTCATCGCCGCCTCCAACCCCGAGGACCCCGCGAACGCCCTCAACCCCGAGGATCCCGCCAGCTCCTCCAGCCCCGAAGATCTCGCCAGTCTCGCTGCCCTCGTAGATCCCGTCAGCCTCGACGACCTCACGGCCCTCATCTCCGCCGTCACTGCCACCTCATCCAGCACTGTCGCCCCGGCTGCCCCTTCAGGCCGCCAAGAGGGCCCGGTCCGCGCCGTCGACCTGGTCCGTGCGCCTGGCGGGCTGGCGGAGGCCGCCGCGGCGCTGCTGGGCGACGTCGTGATCACCGCCGATCTGGAGGAGGCCCGCCGGATCGTCCGGGACCATCCCGAGGTGCGGGCGGTGACGCGCGCCGGCGATCTGCTCGGGTCACGCTGGGCGCAGGGCGGGGGCGCGCGGCCCCAGAGCCTGTTCGAGCTGCGGGCGGCGGCGGAGGAGGCCGCGGCCGGCCTCGCCGGCGCGCAGCGGCGGTGCGAGGAGGCGGCCGGGCAGCTAGCGGCCGCGGCCCAGGCCGAGGAGCAGGCCAGGCAGTCGGTGGCCGAGGCGCTCGCGCAACTGCAGCAGGCCGACGCGGCGGCGGCGGAGACTTCGGGGCGCCTGGGCCGACTGGCAGGCACCGCCCGGGCCGAACGTGACGAGGCGGGCCGCCTCGACCGCGCCATCGAGGCGGCCAGGCTCGCCTCCGAGCAGGGCCAGGCCAAGCTGGCCCGGCTCCGGCAGGACCTCGAGGCGGCTGAGGCTGCGGCTGATGCCTATACCGACGAGCCGCTGGAGTCGCCGGATGGCGACGGCGCGCCCAGGGAGGACCTCGCCAAGCGTTGCACCGCGGCCCGGGAGGCCGAGATGGAGGCCAGGCTGGAGGTCCGCACGGCGGAGGAGCGGTTGCGCGCCATCAGCGGCCGCGCCGGCTCGCTGGCCGCGGCCGCGACCGCCGAGCGCAAGGCCCGCGAG
>JBOHCK010000018.1:0-32476 GCA_050698755.1 Streptosporangiaceae bacterium
GACCTGGCCAAGATCATTCACATCAACGACGAGGGCAACCTGCCAGGGCTGGCCAGTCACATTATTGACGGCCGTTACCACCCGCGCGGCGGCGGCGACGCCCTGCGCGCCCGCCTGGCCGAGATCTGCGCCGAGGTCTCGGCCGCGATCGCCGGCGGTGCGCGCCTGATCATCCTCTCCGACCGGATCGGGAGCGACCCTACCCTCATACCGATACCGTCACTGCTGCTCACTGGGGCGGTGCACCACCACCTGATCCGCGAGAAGTCGCGGACCCGGGCCGGGCTGGTCGTCGAGGCCGGGGACGTGCGCGAGTGCCACCACCTAGCGCTGCTGGTCGGGTACGGCGCCGCGGCCGTCAACCCCTACCTGGCCATCGAGACGGTCAGGGACCTGGTCCGGCGCGGCGACCTCGAGGGCGTCAGCGAGAAGAAGGCCGAGGCCAACCTGCTCAAGGCGCTCGGCAAGGGGCTCCTGAAGATCATGTCCAAGATGGGCGTGTCGACGGTCGCCTCCTACACCGGCGCGCAGATCTTCGAGGCCGTCGGCCTCGGCGAGGAGGTGATCGAGACCTGCTTCGCGGGGACCACCTCGCGGCTGTCAGGCGTGGGCTTCGACGCGCTGGCCGCCGAGATCGCCCAGCGCGCCGCCCCCGGTCCTGGGCCGGACTACCGCCGGCTGCCCACCGGCGGCGAGTACGCCTGGCGCCGGGAGGGCGAGCCGCACCTGTTCAGCCCGGAGGCGGTCTTCAAGCTCCAGCACGCGACGCGCAGCCGCCGGTACGAGATCTTCAAGGAGTACACCTCGCTGATCGACGACCAGTCCAGGCGGCTGATGACGCTGCGCGGGCTGCTGCGCATCCGAGGCGTCGACGCTGCGGCCGAAGCGGAGGGCGCGGGGGAGCCACCAACGCTCGTTCGGCTTGATGAGGTTGAATCTGTTTCGAGCATCGTGCGCCGGTTCGCGACCGGGGCCATGTCGTACGGGTCGATCTCGGCCGAAGCGCACGAGACCATGGCCATCGCGATGAACCGGCTGGGCGCGCGGTCCAACACCGGTGAGGGGGGCGAGGACCCCGACCGGTTCACCCCCGAGCAGAACGGCGATCTGCGCCGGTCCGCCGTCAAGCAGGTGGCCAGCGGCCGGTTCGGCGTCACCAGCGAGTACCTGGTCAACGCCGACGACCTGCAGATCAAGATGGCCCAGGGCGCCAAGCCGGGGGAGGGCGGCCAGCTGCCCGGGCACAAGGTCTACCCCTGGATCGCCAGGACGCGGTACTCCACGCCCGGGGTAGGGCTGATCTCGCCGCCGCCGCACCACGACATCTACTCGATCGAGGACCTGGCCCAGCTGATCCACGACCTGAAGAACGCCAACCCGGCGGCGCGGGTGCACGTCAAGCTCGTCGCCGAGGTCGGGGTCGGCACCGTGGCCGCCGGGGTATCAAAGGCGCACGCCGACGTGGTGCTGATCAGCGGGCACGACGGCGGCACCGGCGCCGCGCCGCTGACCTCGATCAAGCACGCCGGCGCGCCGTGGGAGCTCGGGCTGGCCGAGACCCAGCAGACCCTGCTGCGCAACAACCTGCGCGACCGGATCGTGGTGCAGGCGGACGGCCAGCTGAAGACCGGCCGGGACGTGATCATCGCCGCGCTGCTCGGGGCGGAGGAGTTCGGCTTCGCGACCGCGCCGCTCGTCGTGGCCGGGTGCGTGCTGATGCGGGTCTGCCACCTGGACACCTGCCCGGTCGGCGTGGCCACCCAGAACCCCGAGCTGCGGGCCCGCTTCTCCGGGAAGCCCGAGTTCGTGGTGAACTTCTTCGAGTTCATCGCCGAGCAGGTCCGCGAGTACCTGGCTGCGCTCGGCTTCCGGACCCTGGCCGAGATTGTCGGCCGGGTCGACCTGCTCGACGCGGCGCTCGCGGTGGAGCACTGGAAAGCCTCGGGGCTCGACCTGTCCCCGGTGCTGTACGCGCCGCCGCTGCCGGCCACGGCGCCTACCAGATGCGTCAGTTTTCAGGACCACGGCCTGGACAAGGCGCTGGATCACACGCTCATCCAGCTCGCCGAGGGGGCGCTGGAAGAAGGACGCCCGGTCCGGCTCGAGCTGCCGATCAGGAACGTCAACCGGACCGTGGGCACGATGCTCGGGTACGAGGTGACCAGGCGCTGGGGCGGCGAGGGCCTGCCCGAAGGCACGATCGACGTCTCGTTCACCGGGTCGGCGGGCCAGTCGTTCGGCGCGTTCCTGCCGCGCGGCATCACCCTGCGGCTGGAGGGCGACGCGAACGACTACCTGGGCAAGGGGCTGTCCGGCGGGCGGCTCGTCGCGCGGCCGCCCGCGCGGGCGCCGTTCGCCGCGCACGAGCAGGTCATCGCGGGCAACGTGATCGGCTACGGTGCCACGGGCGGCGAGATCTTCCTGTCCGGCCTGGTGGGGGAGCGGTTCTGCGTGCGGAACTCCGGCGCGCTCGCCGTCGCCGAGGGCACCGGCGACCACGGCTGCGAGTACATGACCGGCGGCCGGGTGGTGATCCTGGGTCCGGTCGGGCGGAACTTCGCCGCCGGCATGTCCGGCGGTATCGCCTACGCGCTCGACCTGGCGGCGCGCCGGGTCAACCGGGAGATGGTCGACCTCGACCCGCTCGACGAATCCGACGCCAGGTTCGTGCGCGACGTGGTGGAGCGACATTACGCGCTCACCTGTTCCGCGGTCGCGGCGCTGCTGCTGGCCGACTGGGATCCCGGCCGGTTCACGAAGGTCATGCCCCAGGACTACAAGCGGGTGCTGTCCGCCGCCTCGCAGGCCGAGCGCGAGGGTCGCGACGTCAACGAGGCCGTAATGGCCGCGGCGCACGGGTAGGGGGCGGCCATGGCTGACCCGAAGGGCTTCCTGACCACGCCGAGGGAGACCCCGGCCCGGCGTCCCGTCGAGCTGCGCCTCCTCGACTGGCGCGAGGTCTACGAACCGTTCCCGCCCGGCCGCCTCGAACGGCAGGCGGGCCGCTGCATGGACTGCGGCATCCCGTTCTGCCACCACGGCTGCCCGCTGGGGAACCTGATCCCGGAGTGGAACGACCTGGTCCGCCGGCACGACTGGCGCGAGGCCGCCGACCGGCTGCACGCCACGAACAACTTCCCCGAGTTCACCGGGCGGCTCTGCCCCGCCCCGTGCGAGTCCGCCTGCGTGCTCGGGATCAACGCCGATCCCGTCACGATCAAGCAGGTCGAGGTGGAGATCATCGACCACGCGTTCGCGTCCGGGTGGGTGGTCCCGCGGCCCCCCGCCGTCCTGTCCGGCCGGACGGTCGCGGTGATCGGCTCGGGCCCATCCGGGCTGGCGGCCGCCCAGCAGCTGACCAGGGCCGGGCACGCGGTGACCGTCTTCGAGCGTGACGACGCACCCGGCGGCCTGCTGCGGTACGGCATCCCCGAGTTCAAGCTGGAGAAACGGCACCTAGACCGGCGGCTGGCCCAGATGCAGGCGGAGGGCACGCGGTTCCGCTGCGGGGTCTCGGCCGGGAGCGATATCAGTGCTGCAGAACTCCGGTCCGCCTTCGACGCCATCGTGCTGTGCGGCGGCGCCCGGGTGCCCCGAGACCTGCCGCTGCCCGGGCGGGATCTGGCCGGCATCCACCAGGCCATGGAGTACCTGCCGCTCGCTAACCGCGCGGTCGGGGGATCGCCTGAGCCTTCGATCAGCGCGCGCGGGCGGCACGTGATGATCATCGGCGGCGGCGACACCGGAGCGGACTGCCTGGGTACCGCGCACCGGCAGCGCGCGGCGTCGGTGACCCAGCTCGAGATCATGCCGCGGCCCCCAGGGGCGCGCCCGGGCCACCAGCCCTGGCCGACCTACCCGATGATCTACCGCACCTCAAGCGCGCACGAGGAGGGCGGCGAGCGGGCCTACGCGGTGTCCACGCTGGAGTTCCTCGGCGACGCCGGCGGCCGGGTCCGCGCCCTGCGGCTGGCCGACGCGGCCGGGTTCGACCCCGTCCCGGGCACCGAACGCGAGCTGCCGTGCGACCTGGTCCTCCTCGCCATGGGCTTCACCGGCGCCGAGCGGCCCGGGCTGCTCACCGACCTCGGCGTGAGGTTCGATGAGCGCGGCAACGTCGGCCGTGATGCGTCCTACGCGACGTCGGTGCCCGGCGTGTTCGCTGCGGGCGACATGGGCCGCGGCCAGTCGCTGATCGTCTGGGCCATAGCCGAGGGCCGCAGCGCCGCCGCCGCCGTCGATCTCTACCTGACCGGGACGTCCGCCCTGCCCGCCCCCATCCCGCCGACCGCACGTCCGCTGGCCTGACCCTGGCAAATGGCCAGGAAAACCGCGCTCGTGAACATATCCTGAGATTCGCGCATCTAACGGACTAGGGGGACTCAGGGCAGCTTATGGTGATGGCGGTATGCCCCAACGGGCACGACTCGGTGAGCGACGACTACTGCGATGTGTGCGGCAAGCACATCGCCAGGAGGTCGCCGTCCGACCCGGCCCGCACGGCCGGCAAGCACCACGTCGGCGGGGCAGGCCAGGAGGCGGGTCCGGCCACTGCCTGCCCGAGGTGCGGCGCGCTGAGCTCCGGGCAGCTCTGCCCCGAGTGCGGTTACCGACTCTGGGGTCGTCGGCCGTTTGCCCCCCTGGACGAGCCAGCGTCGTCCTTCTCGTCCGCCACGACCGCGCCCTTCCCCTCGCCGCCCTGGCCCTCCGACCCATCCCCACCCGCGCGGCCGTCCTCCCCAACAGGACCGTTCCCCTCCCCGGGGCCGTCCTCTCCCTCAGGCCCGTTCGCCTCTGCGGGACCGCCTTCCTCCGCGGGTTCGTTCGCCTCTACGGGACCGTCTTCCTCTTCGGGGTCGTTCCCCGCTCGGGGGCCGTCTTCCTCCCCAGGGTCGTTCCCCGCTCGGGGCCCGTCTTCCTCCCCGGGACCCTCTTCTTCGGGGTCGTTCCCTGCTCAGGGGCCGTCTTCCTCTCCGGGGTCGTCCGCTTCCCCTGGGTCGTTCCCCTCTCCGGGACCGTCCTCCTCCTCGGGGCCGCCCTGGCCCTCCGATCCGTCCCCACCCGCGGCGCCGTCCTACTCAACGGGGCCGTTTCCCCCTTCCGGGCCCTCCTACTCGGGCCCGCCCTGGTCCTCCGACCAGCCCCCGCCCTCCGGGCCGTTCCCCTCTCCGGGACCGTCTTACTCTCCAGGACCGTCTTACTCTCCAGGACCGTCTTACTCTCCAGGACCGTCCTCCTCACCGGGACCGTCCTCCTCACCGGGGTCGTCATTTCCTGCTGGCTCGCCGTCCCTCTCGGGACCGCCGGAATCGCTGTTCCCGCCCATCACCCCGCCGGGCCCGCGGTCGGGCGGTCCGCCCGAATCACTGTTCCCGCCCATATCCCGACCCGAGCGGCCCTCGTGGGACTGGCCCGAGCCGCCGTCACCACCCGGGCCGCCGTCGGCGTCGGCCTCACCGCTCGAAATGCCGTCCCCGTCACCCTTTGCTTCCGCGTCCTTCTTCCCGCCCCCTGCGGCGCCCCTCTTCCCGGCGCCCCCGGACCCGTACAGTCAGCCGTCCCGGGACGCATACGCTCCGCCGCAGCTGGACTCGGCCACTGGCGGGGCTGCGCTCCCGGATACGTCGCCGATCCCGCACGGGCCCGTGCTTGCGGAGCCCCCGGACCCGTACGGTCAGATATCCCGGGATCCGTCCGGTCGGCCGTACCGGGACCACTACAGTCAGCCGTCCCATGACCTGTACGCTCCGCCGCAGCCGGACCCGGCCACCGACGGGGCGGCGCTCCCGGATGCTCCCCCGATCCCGAACCGGCCAACGCTTGCCGGCCTGCCCCCGATCCCGGCTAGGCCAACGCTTGCCGACTCGCGCCCGATCCAGGCTCAGCCGGTACTTGCGGACCCGCTCCCGGTCCCGGACCGGCCCGCGCTCGCCGAACTGCCCCCGGCCCCGGATCGGCCGGTACTTGCCGACCCGCCCCCGATCCCGGACCGGCCGGTACTTGCGGACCGGCCCCCGATCCCGGACCGGCGTGCGCTTGCGGACCCGCCCCCGATCCCGGACCGATCGGCGGTTGTGGGCTCGCGCGCGATCTCGGACCGAGCGGCGCCTTCGGACACGTCCCGGATCCAGGCTCAGGCCGCGCTTGCGGACGCGCCCCCGATACCAGACCGGCCTGAGCTTGCGGACCCGCCCCCGAACTCGGACGAGTCGGTGCCCCCCGCCGCGCCCGGGTCATTTTCCTGGTCCTCGCAGCCGATGTCCCCCCAGCCGCCATCCTCGCCCTCCGTTGCGCCCGAACCACCCTTCACCCCATCGTTCTCGTCCTCCTATTCAGGTCCCGAGGCCTCATCGGTCCCGTCCGCCCGAATCGCCTCACCGCCTCCGCCCACCCCACCGGCATCAGCCGTCACGCCCATCACGTGGACGGTCGTTATCGGCTCGGACCGGGCCTATTACGACAGGATGCAGCTCACCAGGGCCCGCACCGGCCCCGCGGTGGCCTTCCCCGCCTTCACCAGCACCCGGCGATTCCAGCTCGAGGGCAGGCAGCTGCGTATCGGCAGGCACAGCGCGGAACGTGGCCTCGAGCCTGAGATAGACATGGCCGTCCCGCCTGCCGACCCGGGCATCAGTCGGCTGCACGCGGTCCTGATCCCGGGCCCGGATGATAACTGGTCGCTCCTCGACCCGGGCTCGGCCAACGGGACACTTCTCAACGGCCGCGAGATCGCTGTCGGGGAGCTGGTCCCGTTGCGCGATGGCGACCGCATCAACCTCGGCGTCTGGACCGTGATCACGGTGCATCACGGCTAGCCGCGTTGCGCCGAAGTAGCCATCAATTGCGGGCAAAATAGAGAACGTCATGGTGCGTCGGTTCCGATGACGGGAGCGGACATGGCGGGCTGGCGATGACGGCCACGGCAACGGGCCACCCGCCTCGGGGGCAGGCCGCGCCGCCGGGGCGTGCTCCTGCACGGCGACGGAGAAGGATCGGGGTCGCCGCGGCGGATCTCAAGGCGGTCACGGCCGCGAGCGGAAACTCCAGCATCGGCGCGAGCCTGAGCACGTTGTCCGCGGCCCTGCCGATCTATACCGGCTACGTCGAGGACGGCGAGATCTACAACTCACTGGGCTTCCCGGCGGGCGGCTCGTTCATCCAGGTGGCCTCCGAGGAGATGCACCTGACCCTCCTTCCGGCCGCCCGCGGCGTGTACACCCAGGAGAACGCGCAGCTGACCAAGGCCAGCGCGCAGGCCACCGGCCTCCCGCTGGCGGTCATCGCGATCGTGGGCGGCCTGGTCACGGCCTTCTTCCTGTTCCGCACGCAGCGCTGGCTGTCCGGGCGCACCCACCGGACGCTCAACGCCGGCCTGCTCTTCGGCTTCGCCGCCATCCTGGTCGCGCTGGTCTGGCTGGTCGTGTCGTTCGCGTCGGGCCGCTCGGACCTGCTCCAGGCCGCCGGGCACGGCTCCGCCCCGGCCGAAACGCTGGCCCAGGCCGACATCGAGGCACTGCAGGCCCGCGGCGACGAGACCCTCAACCTGATCTCCCGCAGCGGCGACGCCGATTTCCAGCAGGACTTCCGAGCCGCCCAGAGCAGGCTGGATGCCCTGCTGCCGAACGCCGCCTCGCAGAGTAACGCGGCGGGCGCGAGCCAGATTGCTGCGGCGCAGACCGCGGCGACCAGCTGGTCCGCGGTCAACCGGCAGGCCCAGGCGCTCGACGCCGTCTTCGACTACGGCGCGGAGACCCGCCTGGAGATCGGGTCGGGCCCTGGTACGGCCGGGACGTATTTCAGCCAGCTCGAGACGGACCTGGGGGCCGCGATCAACACCGATCAGGGCGTGTTCGCCACCAACGCCGCGGCGGGCGCGGACGCTTTCACCGGCCTGGAGGCGGGCATCATCGTGCTGGCCCTGGTGATGGCGGCCGGCTGCGCTTGGGGGCTATCTCGGCGGCTGGCGGAGTACCGGTGAGCGTCGCCCCCGTGCTGACCAGGGACCGGGCCCCCGGCGTGGTGCAGGCCGCGGTCTCTGAGCGCGACGCGATCCAGGCGAACCTGCTGGAGCTTGACGGCAGCTTCGGCAAGCGCTTGCTCGAGGGCGCCGCGCTCACCGGGCAGACCAAACGCCGCTGGGACCTGGCCGCCGCCGCCTTGGGCCGGCTGTGGCAGCTCTTCTCGGCCTACTCGGCCGTCGTCGACCGGGCCGCAGACGCGGTGACCAGGCACCTCGGGGTCAAGGAGCTGGCCGCGATCACCGCGTTGCTCACCGGGCCGTCCATCGAGGTGGCCTCGGGACCTCCCCCCCTCGGCGGGCGCGATCTCGCCGACTCGGGCCGCGAAACCCTCACCCTGGTCGCGGCCGTGACGAGGATGAGGCGCGCCTTCGCCGACATCACCGAGGTGACCTCCGGCGCCGAACAGGTGTGGAACGAGATGACGGGCAGGCTCGACTCGATCGCCAGCGAACTGGCCCGGGTGCGACCGCTCGCGGCCTCGTTCGGCGACGAGGCCCTGACCGGGAACGTGGCGGCGGCCGAGAGCAAGCTGGCCAAGCTGCGCGACACCCTGAACACCGATCCGCTCGCCCTGTGGCTGGGCGGGCCCGCCCCGGGGAAGGTCGATACCTCGGCCGCGGAGGGGCTGGCCGAGCGGGTCGCGGCCACGGTGACGCGGGTCGATGAGCTCCTCCGGCTGCGCGACGACGCCCGGCAGCGCGTCGCCCAGGTAACGGCGGCCGTCGCCGCGGCGCGGGCCGCAGGTGAGGACGCGGCCGCCGCGTGGCAGCGTGCCGCGGCGAAGATCACGCCGACGTCGCTGCTCCCTCAACCCCCGGTGGTCACCGACATGACCGCGCGGCTGGCCACCCTCGGTGCGCTGCTGGACGGCGGGCGCTGGACCCGGCTGGCGTCCGAGCTCGACCAGTTCGAACGCGACCTGGCCGAGACCACCACTGGCTTCCGCGATGCCGAGCGGACCTCGACGGCCCTGGTCGGCAGGCGTGATGAGCTGCGCGGTCTGCTCGGCGCCTACCAGGCCAAGGCGGCGCGGCTCGGTGCCGCGGAAGACCCCCGCCTGACCGAACGCTACGATCGCGCCCACGGGCTGCTGTGGACGGCACCGTGTGACCTCGAGGCCGCGGCTGAAGCCGTGACCGGTTACCAGCAAGCCGTCCTTGCGCTAGGAGGATAGCCGCGATGACCACGGCCATGGTCAGGTGCACGCAGCCTGGCTGCGACGGGACCATCCAAGACGGTTACTGCACGACCTGCGGCCTGGCCGCCGCCAGTCCGCCACCGCCCGCGGGGCCGTCCGGCCTGTCCGGGCCTTCGGGACTCTCCGGGCCTTCGGGACTCTCCGGGCCCTCGGGACCCTCTGGGCCCTCGGGGCCTTCCGCATCCACGCGGAGCACGCGCTCCCGGGGGAGGGGATCCTCCGGCCGGGGGACCGTCCGGTCCGCCCGGGGCAGGCTCGGCGCCGGCCTGGTGGACATACCGCCCGTCCCTTACCGCGACCCGGCCAGCGCCATCCTGGTAGATCCGCAGGTCGCGGAGAGCAAGCGCTTCCCCGAGGTTCAGGCCACCGGGACTACGTGGGTCGGAGTCGGCGACGGACACGACCTGTCGGCTGCGCTGCCCGCGCCCGGGCCCGCGGAGGTCACGGCCGGGCTACCGCTACCGCAGGTGGACAGGACCGACCCGGCCGCCGGCTACCTGGCCACGTTCGCCGGCCTCAACCCGGCCCAGCGGGTCGTCGCGCTCACGCTAGCCGTCGCGGGCGACCCGACGATCCCGCACGAGGTCACCGAGTCGGCGGAAATCCGCCTGGCGCTGGCCAGGGCCAGGATCGACGCGGGCGACTACGACGCGGCCGCGGGCGTCCTGGCCGATCTGGCTGCCGAGGATCCATCCGACTGGCGGATCGCCTGGTACACCGGGCTCCGCCAGCTCGCGGTCGGCCAGGCGCAGGCCGCCCAGGGCGCGTTCAGTGCCGTGTTCGACGAACTGCCGGGCGAGCTCGCGCCGAAGCTCGCGCTGGCCTTCGCCGCTGAGGCGGCCGGGGACCCGGCGGCGGCCGGGCGCTACTTCCGGCTGGTCTGGACCGTGGACAAGTCGTACATCAGCGCGGCGTTCGGGCTGGCCAGGGCCCGGCTCGCCACGGGCGACCGCCCCGGCGCCATCGCGGCGGTGGCTGGCGTGCCGAACACCTCAAGCCATCACGCGGAGGCGCAGATCGCCGCGGTGCGGATCCTGGTCTCTGGCGATGCCCAGCGCGGGGTAAGCGGGGACGACCTGCGCCAGGCCGACGGCCGGCTGACCCAGCTGGTCCTGGACGACGTGCTACGCCAGCAGCTCACCCTCGAGGTCCTGCGCGCCGCGCTGGCCTGGTGCTCGTCCGGGCAGCCGCCCGGCAGGGCCCGCATCCTCGGCTGCGAGCCGAACGCCCGCGCGGTGCGCTTCGGGCTGGAGCGCACCTACCGGGCGCTGGCCCGGCTGACGCCGGACGAGGCCCGCCGGATCGAACTGGTCGACATGGCCAACGCCATCAGGCCGAGGACCCTGACGTGACGGGCGGGCCGGCCGAGGTTGGTGGTACCTGCCCAACCTGCGGTGAACCCGTCGGGGCCAGGGACAGCTTCTGCGAGTCCTGCGGCACCGAACTGGCCCCGGCCGTGGTCAGCACCGCCTCCCCGGGGTACACGCCAGAGTGCCCGGTGTGCTCGGTGGACCCGGCAGCTCCGCCCGGTGCGATCAGCTCCGAGGGCTACTGCGAGTCGTGCGGGCGCAAGGTGCCCTCCGGGCGTGACCATGCCGAGCTTGACCTCGGGCTGCTCGCCGGCGTCACCGACCGGGGCCTGCGGCACTCGCGCAACGAGGACGCGATGGCCCTGGTGACCGCCGCGACTCCCGCCGGCCAGGTCGCGATCGCCGTCGTCTGCGACGGGGTGTCCAGCTCGCCCCGCCCGGACGAGGCGTCCCTGCTCGCGGCGCAGTCCGCGGTCCGCGTGCTCCTGACCTCGGCGCGGCGCGGTGACAACCCGGCGGAGTC
Organism: Streptosporangiaceae bacterium; assembly: GCA_050698755.1. Lineage (GTDB taxonomy): Bacteria > Actinomycetota > Actinomycetes > Streptosporangiales > Streptosporangiaceae > Palsa-504. Next base: position 11,053 of record JBOHCK010000018.1, read on the forward strand.
CTCGCTCGCCGCGGTGCGCTCGGCGCACAAGGCGCTGACCACCCTGAGCTCGCCCGGGCAGGCGCCGTCGGCCACGTACGTCTCGGCCGTCGTCTCGGGCGCTGCGGTCACCCTGTGCTGGCTAGGTGACAGCCGCGCCTACTGGCTGCCCGCCGGGCCCGACGGCACCGCGGCCCGCCTGACCATCGACGACTCCGTGGCCGAACAGCTGGTCGCGCGGGGTGCCATGGCCGAGGCTGAGGCCCTGGCGTCCCCGCAGGCCCACGTGATCACCGGCTGGCTTGGCGCCGATCTCGGCGAGCCCGAGCCGCACCTGTCGCGGTTCGAGCCGGTAGGGCGCGGTGTCGTGCTGGTGTGCTCGGACGGGCTGTGGAACTACCGGCCCGACGCGGCCGGCCTGGCCGAGCTTGCCCTTCCCGCGGCGCTGAGCGACCCGCTCGGCACCGCGGCCAGCCTCGTGAAGTTCGCGATCGACGCCGGGGGCGTGGACAACATCACCGTGGTACTGATCCCCTTCCCGCCCGTCAGCTCGGCGACGTTACCGAGGAGAATCGCGCCATGACCGAGTACGGCTTCACCATCGACGTCGACCAGAACCAGTTCCTGCCCGAGGGTGGCCGCGACGTCAGCGCCATCGTCACCGTCACGTCGGCCGCGGATGCGACCGGGTTCTCCGACGCGGGTCCGGCGGGCGGCCAGACGGGCAGCGCGGAGATCATCATCATCGACTGCTCGGGATCGATGGAATACCCGCACACCAAGATCGCCGAGGCGCAAGCGGCGACGGCCGCCGCCATCGACGTGATCCGCGACGGGACCTGGTTCGCGGTCATCGCGGGCACCAACCTGGCCTGGCCGGTGTTCCCCGCCGACGGGAGCATGGCGGTCGCCAACCAGAGTTCCCGGGCCGCCGCCCGGCAGGCGGTGGCGGGCCTGCGGGCCGGCGGCGGCACGGCCATCGGGCAGTGGCTGGGACTGGCCAGGCAGATCTTCTCGGCCAGCCCGGCCAGCCTGCGGCACGCCATCCTGCTCACCGACGGCAAGAACCAGCACGAGACCCAGGAGCAGCTCGCGGCGGCGATCAGCCAATGCGAGGGCGTCTTCAGCTGCGACTGCCGCGGCGTCGGGACGGACTGGGAGGTCAGCGAGGTTCGCCGGATATCGACCGCGCTGCTGGGGACCGTGGACATCGTGCCCGACCCGTCCGGGCTGGCCACCGACTTCGCGGCCATGATGCAGAACGCCATGGGCAAGCAGGTGGCCGACGTGGCCCTCCGCGTCTGGACCCCGCAGAGCGCTACGGTCACGTTCGTCAAGCAGGTGGCGCCGGCGGTGAACGACCTGACCGGCAGGCGCACCTCCCGCAACCCGCAGGCGGGTGACTACCCGACCGGTGCCTGGGGGCCCGGCGAGAGCCGCGACTACCACGTCGGCGTCGAGGTCACCCCGGCCGGGATCGGGCAGGAGATGCTCGCCGCCCGGGTGAGCCTCGTGGCTAGCTCGCCGGCCGGCGAGGAGATCCTGGGCCAGGGACTGGTCCGCGCGATCTGGAGCGACGACGAAGCGCTGTCCACGAAAATCAACCCGCGGGTAGCCCACTACACCGGCCAGGCCGAGCTCGCCGACGCGATCCAGGAGGGCTTGGAGGCCCGCAAGCAGGACGATGAGGAGACCGCGACGGCCAAGCTGGGCCGGGCCGTCGCGCTGGCGCACCAGTCGGGCAACGAGGACACCGCGAAACTGCTGGCCAAGGTGGTGGACGTGGTGGACGTGGATACGGGGACGGTGCGGCTGAAGAAGCAGGTCGAGGACGCCGACGAAATGGCACTCGACACCAGGTCGACCAAGACGGTCCGGGCGCGAAAGTAGAGATCGCGACCGGAGGAGGAGACGGGCATGGCGGTTTGTCCTAACGGGCACGACTCGGCGAGCGACGATTTCTGCGACGTATGCGGCATGCGCATCCTCAGCCCCGCCTCCGCCTCCGCGTCCCCGCCTCCCGCGTCTTCACCTCCCTCTTCGTCACCCCCCTCGCCGGCCGGACCCGCGGCCGGTTCCTCCTACGGCAGCGGCCCGCAGGCCGCGGGCCCCGATCAGTACTGCCCGGTGTGCGGCACAGCGAGATCTGGCCAGTTTTGCGAGTCCTGCGGATTCAATTTCGCCTCCGCCCAGCCAGCCTTCCCCTCGGCTCCGCCGTCACCCCCCATCGCGTTCACCCCTCAAGCCCCGTACACCCCTCAAGCCCCGTACACTCCTCAAACCCCATCCTCTCCAGCTTCACCCGCACCTCAGGCCGTGCCATCAACTCCAGCTCCTTCGGCAATCCCATTCCCGTCCGTTTCTTGGGATCCTCCGGTGATGCCCGGCCCGGCCCCGACCGAGGTATCGGTCCCCGTGACGCCCCCGTCCGCGCCCGCGTCCCAGCCCCCGCCGGCGGCGGCCCCGAGCTCAGCTGCTCCGCCGGCCGCGGCCGCGCCGCCGCCCTACGCTCCGGTCGACTGGACCGCCGTCGTGTCAGCGGATCGCGACTGGTACGAAACCGTCCGGGCGGCGAGCGGCCCGGAAGGGGAATCCATACCGTTCCCCGCCTACTCCGCCGAGCGGCGGTTCCGGCTGTCGGGCGGCCAGATGCGGATCGGCCGGCGTAGCGTGTCACGCGGCATGGACCCGGAGATCGACCTGACCGGCCCGCCCGCCGACCCCGGCATCAGCCGCCTGCACGCGGTCCTGATCGCCGAGCCGGACGGCAACTGGTCGGTTCTCGATCCAGGCTCGGCCAACGGCACGTCCGTCAACGGCACCGAGATACCCACGGGAGACCGGGTGCCGCTGCACGACGGCGATCGCATCAACGTCGGCGCCTGGACCGCGATCACGGTGCATCGCGGTTAGCTGCACATATTGCCCGGTGCCTCTGGGCCTGCAGCGACTCCAGGCACTAGCGTATGCACATGAATAACGTGCCGCCCTCGCTCGACCACAGCGAGGTCGATCTCGGCAATGCCGCCGGAGTCAGTGACCGGGGTTTGCGGCATCACCGCAACGAGGACGCGATGGCCCTGGACTGCGAGGTGACACCCGACGGCCCGGTAGTGGTGGCCGTGGTGTGTGACGGCGTATCGTCCTCGCCACGGCCCGCGGAGGCGTCCCTGATGGCCGCACAGGCCGCGCTGCCGGTCCTGATGGCCGCGGTCCGGGATGGCACCGACCTAATCGAGGCCTCACGGGCTGCGGTGAAGGCCAGCCGTGAATCAGTCGCCCAGATGGACGAGCCCTCGCACGACACCTCGGCGACCACCTTCGTCTCGGCCATTGCGGCTCCTGGCCTGGTCACCTTGTGCTGGCTGGGCGACAGCCGCGCGTACTGGCTGACCCAGCCCGAGTCCGAAGCCCGTCAGCTCACCAGAGACGATTCGGTGGCCGGAGGCATGGTCGAGGCCGGCCTGGTCACCGAGGCCGTGGCCATGGCCTCCCCGCACGCGCACGTGCTGACCCGGTGGCTCGGCGGCGACGCCGCCGACCTCGACGGGGACCCCAAGCGCGCCCCGCACGTCGAGCAGTACGCCCCGCCGGGAGGCGGCACCCTGCTGCTGTGCTCGGACGGGCTGTGGAACTACCTGCCCGAGGCCGGAGACCTAGCGGAACTAGCCCTGCCCAAGGCGCTGAACGACCCGCTAGCCGCGGCCAGGGACCTAGTCGACTTCGCCGTCGAGGCCGGCGGCGCCGACAACATCACCGCGATCCTGGTCCCGTACGCCAATCCAGGCGAGGCCTGACCGGCGTCAGTACTTCGGCCCGACGAACTCGTCAAGCCGCGCCACCGCCTCGCGCCGCGCCACCGATATGGTCTTCGGCCGCGAATACCGCCAGGCCACCCCGAGCTGATCCAGGGTCTCACCGCATAGCCGGAGGATGTCATCCGACTGATTGTCAAAGTGATAGCGTGGGTACTCATACCACCTATCACCAGCGTTAAGCCTGCGCCGCACCCGGTTCACGCCACGCCAGCCATCTGAATGGAATAGCCCTCTGGCAAATTCACCAGGGTATCTCTGTACGATGACGACTTGCCATTGTTCCAGCTCGATTTTCCGAGTGTACTTGCGTCCCGGTCCGTGCTGCGGGAACAGGCACGGCCAGTGCTTAGACGTGCTCTTGACCATGGTGCATCCTTGGTAGTGGACATAGAAGACGCTCGACGTGGGCATCACGTCCGACATCGCCCTGCTGGCGGCCGCCATGAGCCCCGGCCAGTCGTCGCAGCAGGCTAGCCAGAGCGCGAATACATCCCGGCGCCCATGAGTAATGTGTCCATCGCCCAAGTAGAGGCCCAGCAGGTAGGCGTATGCCGCTTCGTCCAGTGCTCGTCCGTGGCATCGCGGACAGCTGGTCCTGCGCTGGAAACTAGTACTATCCCGACCGCAATGCTGGACATGACGGCGACCGTAGCGCCAGTGCCTGATGGCGCCCACCGATACGTTGCAGATTCTGGCGTTCTCACTGTCGATAATGCCGAGAGCAGATAGACAAAGAGCCGTGTCGACGGTGTCCTGAGGGTACATGAATTCATTTTCCCTCATGCCACTGACATTTATTGTGGTGCCGGAAGCGGGATTTGAACCCGCACGCCCTTTCGAGCAGACGCTTTTGAGGCGTCCTTGTCTGCCAGTTCCAACATTCCGGCACAATCCGCAACATTATATCCGAACACGTTCGAACTCAGCCATGCCGCAGACTGCGATGAGACCCAATCTACCTGATGACGGTACTCTCGTGGGGTGAGCGAGAACCAACTCCGTGTCGTGATCGCCGAGGATGAGGCGCTGATCCGCATGGACCTCAAGGAGATGCTGGAGGAAGAGGGCTACGCGGTGGTGGCCGAGGCGGGGGACGGAGAATCGGCCGTCGAGCGGGTGGCGGCCCTGCGCCCGGACCTGGCCATCCTGGACATCAAGATGCCGGTCCTGGACGGGATCTCCGCCGCGGAGCGGATCGCCGCGGAGCGCCTCGCCGCCGTCGTCATCCTGACCGCCTTCTCCCAGCGCGAACTCGTGGAACGGGCCCGCGACGCCGGCGCGATGGCCTACCTGGTCAAGCCGTTCACCAAGGCCGACCTGATACCCGCCGTCGAAATGGCGGTCAGCAGGTACGCCGAAATCCGCGCCCTCGACGCCGAGATCGGCACGCTGCGCGAACGCCTGGAGGTCCGCAAACTGCTCGACCGGGCCAAGGGCCTGCTCCAGACCGAGCACGGGCTCAGCGAGCCCGAAGCGTTCCGCTGGATCCAGAAGACCTCCATGGACCGCCGCCTGACCATGCGGAAGGTCGCCGAAGCGGTCATCGAGGGCAGCATGGAGGTTCCCGCCGACTCACCCCGGCCCTGAGCCCGGCTGGCCCCGGCCCTGAACCCGGCTGGCCCCGGCCCTGAACCCGGCTGGCCCCAGCCCTGAACCCTGCTGGCCCCAGCCCGGATCCCGTCGCCCAGGACTACCGGCGCAGGCCCGCCGCAGGTCCCCGGGCCGGACCCGGGGGGCCTTTGGTGCCGTGTCCGCCTTCCCCGGCTAACACGTTGTCTACTTGAACCCCCCGGGCCCGCCGTCCCAAGTTAGCGGCCCGCCGGCGCATCCCGCAAAAGCAACCGGCCCCTCGCCACGCCCTGGATAACCTACCGTAACTCTATGTTCACCCAGATGAAACGGTCCCGTTGCCGTCATGGCCCGGTACCTGGTCCCTAATCAGGCAGGTAAGCCGCGAAGTGCACACCCGCCGCCCGGCCGAATCCGTTACGACGATGTCATACGTGGCCAGCGTCTGGCCCCCGTGCGCGAGGGTGGCCGCCGCGGTGACCTCGCCCTCGCGGGCGCCGCGATGGTGCGTCGCGCTGATCTCGATGCCGACCACGACCCGGCCGGGGCCTGCGTGCAGGGCCGCGCCGAGCGACCCGATGGTCTCCGCGAGCACGCAGGAGGCGCCGCCGTGCAGCAGGCCGTAGGGCTGGGTGTTGCCGTCCACCGGCATCGTCGCGACGACCCGCGACGCGGACGCGGACTGGATCTTGATGCCCATCCGGCCGGCGAGCGTGCCGTCGGCCACGGTCATCGCCGTGACCCGGTCCAGCAGTTCCTGATCCATCCGCGCCTCCGCCGCCGCACCTCAGTCCACGTCCCAGGGTGCCACGGGTCCCACGGCCCTGCCGCGCCGCCCAGCGCAGCACCCGCACGCTTGAACGATCCAACATCACAACTCCGCACCAGATCATGTGGGATAACGGGTGATTTCAGTAGTGTTAGCGCCCAAACGCGGGCTTGAGCCCGGTCAAGGGGAGGGAGCGCAGCATGCGCGAGATCGGAAGACGGCGGCGTCTGCGCAGGCCGGTCGTCATCGGCTTGGCCGCCTTGGTGACGATGGCCGTCGGCGGGTCCGTCGTGGTCACCCAGGCGCTGGCCACGACCACGCGCCCCACGGCGACGGCCCGGCCCGCCCTGGGCGGCGGGCTGTCTGTCACCAAGGCATTCTTCGGCGACGCCGTCGAGCCCTACACCGGCAAGGAGACGGCGGTCTACCGGTACACGCTGACCAACGCCGACGGCATGAGCGTGGACATCCTCACCTACGGCGGCATCATCCAGGAGATCAACGTCCCGGACCGGTCCGGCCAGACCTCCGACGTGGTCCTCGGCTTCAGCACCCTGCAGGATTACGTCACCTACGACAGCCCGCCGGTGACCGCGAACGGCGGCCCGTACTTCGGCGAGCTGATCGGCCGGTACGCCAACCGGATCGCAGGCGGCAAGTTCACCATCGACCAGCCGGGCGTGGGGCCCGTCACGTATACCGTGCCGGTCAACAACGGGGTGAACAGCCTGCACGGCGGGCTCGTCGGCTTCGGCAACCACATCTGGGCCGACCAGCCGGTCCAGGGCCCGGGCTACGTCGGCGTGCAGCTCACGCTGACCAGCCCCAACGGCGACCAGGCCGGCGCCGCCGGGTCCCAGGGGTGCCCCAACGGGTGCACCGGCTACCCGGGCGAGGTCACCGACGTCACCACCTACACGCTGAACAACGCCAACCAGCTCGAGATCCACTACTCGGTCAAGGACGACTCGAGCAACCTCAACACGGTCGTCAACCTGACCAACCACAGCTACTTCAACCTGGCCGGCGAGAACTCACCCGCCGGCTCGGCCTACAGCCAGGACGTCCAGATCAACGCGGACAGCTACACGCCGACCGACAGCACGCAGATTCCGCTCGGTACCATCGTCCCCGTCGCGGGCACGCCGTTCGACTTCACCACCCCCCACACGATCGGCAGCCGGATCGACGACGTGACCGCACCCGACAACTCCCCGTCGGACAACCAGCTGCTCATCGCCCAGGGCTACGACCACAACTGGGTGCTGAACGCGCAGACCCGGGCCACCACCGGCCCGGACGGCCTCAACCTCGCCGCCCGCGCCTGGGATTACGCCAACGGCCGGGAGCTGACCGTCTGGACCGACCAGCCAGGCGTCCAGTTCTACACGAGCAACTTCCTGACCGGCACGCTCGTCGGCATCAGCGGCGACACCTACCGGCAGGGCGCCGGCTACACGTTTGAGACCCAGCACTTCCCGAACTCGCCGAACCAGCCCAGCTTTCCGTCCACGGAGCTGGACGCCGGCCAGACCTTCACCACTACCACCGTCTTCCAGTTCTCCGCCTTCTTCTGATTCACCTCGGGCCCCGTCTGCCACTTCGCGCTACGCAGGTGGCGGACGGGGCCACCACCGCCCGTTCGGCCAATAGGATCGAATACGTGGCGTCACAAGATACGGGGACCCGGGACCGGTTGCTGCTGCTTGACGGCCATTCGCTGGCGTACAGGGCGTTCTTCGCGCTGCCGATCGAGAACTTCTCCACCACCACGGGCCAGCCGACCAACGCGGTCTACGGCTTCACGGCGATGCTCATCAACGTGCTGCGCGACGAGCGGCCGACGCATATCGCGGTCGCGTTCGACCGCGGCGAGCCGACGTTCCGGCATGAGCAGTGGGTCGAGTACAAGGCCAACCGGCGCGAGACGCCCGAGGACTTCCGCAGCCAGCTCAGCCTGATCTTCGAGGTGCTCGACGCGCTGGGCGTCCGCCGGCTGTCCGCGCCTGGCTACGAGGCCGACGACATCATCGCCACCCTGGCCACCGAGGCCGCCGCCGAAGACATGGACGTCCTGGTCGTCACCGGTGACCGCGACGTCCTGCAGCTGGTCTCCGACCGGGTCACGGTGCTGATGACCCGCCGGGGCATCACCGAGATGACCCGCTTCACCCCGGCGGCGGTGGTCGAGAAGTACGGGCTCACCCCGGCGCAGTACCCCGACTTTGCCGCCGTCCGCGGTGACCCGAGCGACAACCTGCCCGGCATCCCGGGGGTGGGGGAGAAGACCGCGAGCAAGTGGATCTCGGAGTTCGGCTCGCTGGCCAGCCTGGTCGACCGGATCGACGAGGTCAAGGGCAAGGCGGGCGACGCGCTGCGCGAGCACCTGGCCAGCGTCCTGCGCAACCGCTCGCTCACCTCCCTGCTCACCGACCTGCCGGCGGAGACGGTCGGCGCCGTCCCGGGCGACCTGCTGCCGGTGGCCTGGGACCGGGAGACGATCCACCAGCTGTTCGACACGCTCCAGTTCCGCGTGCTCCGCGACCGCCTCTACCAGACGCTGCCGCACGGCCTCATCAGCGCCTTCGGCTCGGTCGATCAGCCCGCTGCCCCTGGCGAGGAGGGAAAAGAAGCCTTCGACGTGGTGGCCGTCCTGCTCGGCCCCGACGAGGTGAGTGCCTGGCTCGCCTCTCATTCTTCAGCCGAACGAGCCGGTGTGGCTGTCTCCGGCACCTGGGGCCGCGGAACTGGACACCTGAAGGCGGTGGCGATCGCGGCCGCCGACGGGCATGGTGCCCACATCGACCCCGTCGCGCTGACCGAGGCCGATGACCGGTCCCTGGCCGCCTGGCTGGCCGACCCGGCGCACCCGAAGGTGCTGCACGACGCCAAGGGCCCCATGCACGCGTTCGCGGCCCGCGGCCTGCCCATCAAGGGCCTGGTCTGCGACACCGCGGTGGCTGCCTACCTCGCGCTGCCCGGACAGCGCACCTTCGACCTGGCCGACCTGGCGCTGCGCTACCTGAGCAAGGAGCTGCCCGGTGAAGCCGAGGGCGGCCAGCTGACCCTGGACGGGTCGGCGGAGCGCGACTCCGCGACCGCCCTGGTCCTGCGCGCACAGGCCACGCTCGAGCTCGCCAGCGCGCTCGACGCCGACCTGGAACGCCGCGAGGCGAGCGCGCTGCTGCGCGAGCTTGAGCTACCGCTGGTCTCGGTGCTGGCCAAGATGGAGCACACCGGGATCGCGGCCGACCTTGACCATTTCGCCTCGATGTCCGCGATGCTGCACGGCGAGGTGAAGGCGGCCGAGCAGGCCGCGTTCGCGGTGGTCGGCCACGAGTTCAACCTCGGCTCGCCCAAGCAGCTGCAGGAGGTGCTGTTCACCGAGCTCGGGCTGCCTAAGACCAAGCGGATCAAGACGGGGTACACGACCGACTCCGAGGCCATGACCAGCCTGCTCGCCCAGACCGGTCACCCGGTGCTCGAGCACCTGCTGCGCCACCGCGACGTGTCCAAGCTGATGACGATCGTGGACTCGCTGATCCCGATGCCCGACGAGGGCGGGCGGATCCACACCACGTTCAACCAGACGATCGCGGCCACCGGCCGGCTGTCCTCGACCGATCCGAACCTGCAGAACATCCCCATCCGCACCGAGCTTGGCCGACGCATCAGGGAAGGCTTCATCGTCGGCCCCGGGTACGAGTGCCTGCTGACCGCGGACTACAGCCAGATCGAGCTGCGGATCATGGCTCACCTGTCCGGCGACGAGGCCCTGATCGCGGCGTTCGAGTCCGGGCACGACTTCCACGCCGCCACCGCCTCGCGGGTGTTCGGGCTGCCGCCTGAGGAGGTGGGGCCCGAGCTGCGGGCCAAGATCAAGGCGATGAACTACGGCCTGGCGTACGGGCTGTCCGCCTTCGGGCTCTCCCAGCAGCTGCGCATCTCCACCGAGGAGGCGCGGGGGCTGATGGAGGAGTACTTCAAGGAGTTCGGCGGGGTCAGGGACTACCTGCACGAGGTCGTATCCCGGGCCAGGATGGACGGCTACACCGCGACCATGATGGGCCGCCGCCGGTACCTGCCCGACCTGACCTCCGACAACCGCCAGCGCCGCGAGATGGCCGAACGCATGGCGCTCAACGCCCCGATCCAGGGCTCCGCCGCCGACGTGATCAAGGTCGCCATGCTGGCCGTGGACAGCTCGCTGACGGGCGCGGGGCTGAGCTCCCGGATGCTGCTCCAGGTCCACGACGAACTCCTCATCGAGGTGGCGCCCGGCGAGTACGACGCGGCCCATGACCTGGTGTGCGCCGCCATGGGAGGCGCCGCCTCCCTGCGCGTCCCCCTGGACGTCTCCGTGGGCACCGGCCGCAGCTGGGCCGAGGCCGCGCACTGATGCCTCACCCCTTGAGTGGCCACACCGTGGCCGTATTGTGGCCGGTCTCGATTGACCCTTCGACCAGGCTCTCATATCCTGACTGCTGCGCCGTGTCGTCGTGCGTTCCGTCGTGGTCGCTTGACACGCAGGTTGCGAGTCATGTGACCCGGCTGACGGCCGCCGGGCGTGCCGTGGTCGGCCCGTGCTGGTTCCGGTAGGTCCTCCTGGTCATCTTGGGGTGCACGACGTCTGGCGTGTCCTGAAATTCCCCTGTCCGCATCCGGAGCCAACCTACTCATGACGAGCAGCACGCAAGCCAACTCGACCCCCAAGGTGGCGGTCAACGACATCGGGTCCGAGGAGGCATTCCTCGCCGCGATCGACGAGACCATCAAGTATTTCAACGACGGTGACATCGTCGAAGGAACAGTCGTCAAGGTCGACCGAGACGAGGTTTTGCTCGATATCGGCTACAAGACGGAAGGGGTCATCCCCTCCCGCGAACTGTCGATCAAGCATGACGTCGACCCGCACGACGTAGTCAAAACCGGCGAGCACATCGAAGCCCTGGTCCTGCAGAAGGAGGACAAGGAAGGCCGCCTGATCCTGTCCAAGAAGCGCGCGCAGTACGAGCGCGCCTGGGGCACGATCGAGAAGGTCAAGGAAGAAGACGGCGTGGTCACCGGCACGGTGATCGAGGTCGTCAAGGGCGGCCTGATCCTCGACATCGGGCTGCGCGGCTTCCTGCCTGCCTCGCTGGTGGAGATGCGTCGCGTCCGTGACCTGCAGCCCTACGTCGGCCGTGAGATCGAGGCCAAGATCATCGAGCTGGACAAGAACCGCAACAACGTGGTCCTGTCCCGCCGGGCGTGGCTGGAGCAGACCCAGTCCGAGGTCCGCCACACCTTCCTCAACACCCTGCAGAAGGGCCAGATCCGCCGGGGCACCGTCTCCTCGATCGTCAACTTCGGCGCGTTCGTCGATCTTGGCGGCGTGGACGGCCTGGTGCACGTGTCCGAGCTGTCCTGGAAGCACATCGACCACCCAGGTGAGGTCGTCGAGGTGGGCCAGGAGGTCACGGTCGAAGTCCTCGATGTGGACATGGACCGCGAGCGGGTCTCGCTGTCGCTGAAGTCCACCCAGGAAGACCCGTGGCAGCAGTTCGCCCGCACCCACCAGATCGGCCAGGTCGTCCCGGGCCGGGTCACCAAGCTGGTGCCGTTCGGCGCGTTCGTCCGGGTCGAGGAGGGCATCGAGGGCCTGGTCCACATCTCCGAACTGGCCGACCGGCACGTGGAAATCCCCGAGCAGGTCGTACAGGTCGGCGACGAGATCTTCGTCAAGATCATCGACATCGACCTGGACCGGCGCCGGATCAGCCTGTCGCTCAAGCAGGCGAACGAGGGCACCATCGGCGAGGCGGTCGGCGACGACTTCGACCCGACGCTCTACGGGATGCCGGCCTCCTACGACGAGCAGGGCAACTACGAGTACCCGGAGGGTTTCGACCCCGAGACCGGCGAGTGGCTGCCCGGCTACGAGAAGCAGCGCGAGGAGTGGGAGCACCAGTACGCCGAGGCGCGCGCCAGGTTCGAGGCGCACCGCAAGCAGGTGGAGGAGTCCCGCAAGGCCGACGAGGAAGAGGCGGCCGCCGGGGATTCCGACCACTCCGACGAGGCGGGTGCGGCTTCGGCGAGCAACGGCACCCCCCGCGGCGCCCGTGGCGGGCGCGGCGGGGCACGCCCCGGCGCAGGCGGTTCCTCGTCCACTCCGGGCGCCGTCACGTCAAGTTCGACCCCGGGCCCCGCGGCCACCGGCACGCTGGCCTCCGACGAGGCCCTGGCCGCCCTCCGCGAGAAGCTGTCCGGAGGCCAGAGCTAGACCAGGCACCAAACCAACGGCGGCGGTCGCACCTCGTGCGGCCGCCGTCGGCGTTTTCCGGCCGCGGCTGGGTATTCGATAGCCACCAGCGCCGGACCAGCCTCTTCCGGCGCGAGCACAACCTTTGGACCGCGGTGAACGTCTCAAAAGCCGGAACCGTTCTACATGTCGCGCACCCCGGCATTCTGGGCGCCGCCCCCAGCAGCGTTCAAGACGCCGCGCAACCTTTTGGTGTTGCGGGCGCCGCACCCCGGCGTCCTGCACGCCGCACACCCCTTCGGGCGGACTGTTGATGATGATCGAGTCACCGGATCAGCCGGACTTTGATCAGCAGGGCCTAGACGAGTTCACCGCCTTGTACGTCGCGCACTACGAGCAGTTGCTTCGGCTGGCCGTGCTGCTGGTCGGCGACGTGGCCGCGGCCGAGGACGTCGTCCAGGAGGCTTTCATCCGGGTCCATCGCTCGGTGGACGGCGGGGCGGTACGGAGCCCGCTCGCCTATCTGCGGCAGACGGTGATCAACCTAGCCCGGTCCGAGGTGCGCCGCAGGCTGGTCCGGCTGCGGCACGCGCCACGGCCGATGCCCGACGCCGCCAGTGCGGAGGAGGGCGCCTACGCTGCCCTATCCCGGCAGGAGGTCATCCGCGCGCTGCGCAGGATTCCCGCCCGGCAGCGAGAGGCCGTGGTCCTGCGCTACTGGGCTGACCTGCCCGAGGCTGAAATAGCCCAATTGATGGGCGTCAGCACCGGCGCGGTGAAAGGTTACATCTCGCGAGCCATGAGTCGGCTCGGGCTTCTCCTTAAGGAATCGTCATGACGCCGCCGCTGAGCCCCGAGCGACTGACGCGCCTGCTGGACGACGCGGTCCGGCCCGTCACCGCGCGGCCCGGTGCGCTCGACCGCATCCGGGAGGGCAGCACGCGCCGCCGCCGCCGCACGGCCCCCCGGGCTGCGGTCGTCCTGCTCGCCGCCGCGGTGATCGCAGGCGGCACGGCCGCCGCCGTGGTCGTGACCTCGGGCGGCGGTCCGGCGCGGATTGCCTCGCCCCCGGCCTCCGCGCATGTTTTCTCCTCAGCGGCCCAGGCGGCGCAGCCCGCTGGCCAGACCCGGACGGCCGCGCTGCCTACCGTCGACCAGCAGGCGGTGCCCACCGCGGCCTCGTCCGCGCTGCGCTCCTTCGCCGGGTCCGCGCCGTCCTCGGCCAGCCAGCCAGTAGTGGCCCCGCCCGGCGCGTCGGCCTCCGCCAGCCAGCCGGTGCTGGCTACGCCTGGCCCGTCGGCACCCGCCTCCGCGCCATCTTCCGCGTCGTCTTCTGCGCCGTCCTCGTCGCCGTCGTCCTCGCCGCCGCCCTCCGCCAGCCGGGCGGCGGCCGGGATCCCTACGGTGGCCAGCCCCGTGACCTGGGCCGTCGACGGCCCTGGGCAGCCTGTGGCCCGCGTGACCCTCGTGCCCGTCGGCAACGCCAGGACCACCTTCAGCTTCCGACTCGTCGTCCATACGGCCAGGTACAGCACGCAGACCGTCCCGTTCTCCGCCACCTCGGTGACCGGCATGCCGCCGCTCGGCCCGGTGGTCGTCGGCGCGGCCAACGCCGCCAAGGACGGGCATACGGAGCTCTTCGTCATGGTCGATGCCGGCTGCTGCACCGAGTTCTGGACCATCTTCAGGCTGGTCGACGGGCGCGTCCTGCAGGTGAAGCTGGCCGGCGCGCCGGTTCGCCTCGCGGTCGGCGGCAGCGTCACGGACAACGGCGGCTTCAGCTGCGCCGGCCCCAACCTGGTGACCTACACCTATGCCCACCAGGCGGCGAGCGGAACCCGCGAGACGTTCCTCGCGACGCGTGACACCTACCGCTGGGCCGGGGCCAGCCTGCTCCTGGTGTCGCAACGGAAGACCACGATCCGCGGCGCCCAGAACCCGGAACTAGCTCAATACAGCGGCGTGTCCTGCGGTGCCCTGCCCCAGTACGTCCTCAAGCGCTAGCGCGCGCCGCGCAAAGTGCCCGCAGATGAGACTGGCCTCAAACGGCTCCGCCGCCACCCGGCGACGATCTTGGACCCTGTCGCTGGGGGTTTACGTTCCGTAACGAACCAGCCACTCAGCCACGCAGACCGGCTTGGTGCCGCCCTCGCGCTCGAAGGTCACCGCGAGGGTGGCCTGCAGCCCGCCGGGCACCTCCTCGACCGCGGCGCACGTGACGTCGGCGCGGACGCGGCTGCCGACCGGGAGCGGGGCGGGAAAGCGCACCCGGTTCAGGCCGTAGTTGATCGAGACCCCGGCGTCGGCCACTTCGAACACCTCGTGCAGCAGCATCGGCGCGAGCGAGAGGGTGAGGAAGCCGTGCGCGATCGTGCCGCCGAACGGGCCGGCCGCGGCCCGTTCCTGATCGAGGTGAATCCACTGGTGATCGCCGGTCGCGTCAGCGAACATGCTGACCTGCTCCTGGGTCACCTCGTGCCAGGCGCTGGCCCCCAGCCGCTCGCCGACGTGGTTGCGCAGCTCACCGAGTTTGAGCGTGAGTTCAGCCATCAATCCTGCCTTTGCCATGTGTGCCAGCGAGCGGATCCGTTCCGGCCAGTATGCTGCTTGACCGGACGCTTCGGAAGGACGGAGGGGTGCGGTGCTGCGGGTCGGGCTGACCGGAGGCATCGGCTCGGGCAAGAGCGAGGTATCCCGGCGCCTGGCCGCCCGCGGGGCCGTGATCATCGACGCCGACGTGGCCGCCCGGCAGGTCGTAGCCCCGGGCACCCCGGGCCTGGGGCGGATCGCGGAAGCGTTCGGCCCCGGCGTGCTCCGCCCGGACGGCGCCCTGGACCGGGAGCGGCTCGGCGCCATCGTGTTCGCCGACCCTGCGCAGCTAGCGAAGCTGAACGCGATCACCCACCCCCTCATAGTGGAATGGATGCAAGCCGCCGAACGAGCCGCAGTGGAGGCGGCCGAGGGCGACCTGATCGTCGTCTATGACGTGGCGCTGATCGCCGAGTCGGGCCGGTGGGCCGACTATGAGCTGGTCATCGTGGTGGACGTGCCACCCGAGGTGCAGGTCGAGCGGCTGGTCAGCCAGCGCGGCATGGCGGCCGACCAGGCGCGGGCCCGCCTCGCGGCTCAGGCCAGCCGTGAGCAGCGCCTCGCCCTCGCGGACCTGGTCATCGACAACTCGGGCTCGCTTGAGGATCTAGACCGCCGCGTCGCCGAGGTCTGGGCCGACCTCCAGCGCCGGGCCTCAGGCCGCTGACACTGCGGTCCCGCCCGGAGCCGCTCAGCCGGCCTCGGCCTCGATGCCGCGCGCCTGCGCCCACCCGGAATGTCAGACCCCCGGCTTAGAGTTACTTACCTGGAGGTGGGTCGTGCGTCCGGTTACTGATCTGCAGCGTAAGGTCGCGCCGATTCATGTCGTCACGGACATGATCCCGGCGGGCGACCAGCCGCAGGCGATCGCCGAGATCGAAAAGCGCCTGCGGGGCGGGGACACCGACACCGTACTGCTCGGCGCGACCGGTACCGGCAAGACCGCCACCGTCGCCTGGATCGCCGAGCGCGTGCAGCGGCCGGTGCTGGTCCTCCTGCCGAACAAGACGCTCGCCGCTCAGTTCGCCAACGAGCTCCGCGAGATGCTCCCGGACAACGCGATCGAGTACTTCGTCTCGTACTACGACTACTACCAGCCGGAAGCGTACGTCCCGCAGACCGACACCTACATCGAGAAGGATTCCTCGATCAACTCCGAGGTCGAGCGGCTCAGGCACTCCGCCACCAACTCCCTGCTGACCAGGCGGGATACCATCGTCGTCTCCTCCGTGTCCTGCATCTACGGCCTCGGCACGCCGCAGGAATACGTGGACCGGATGCTCAAGGTCCGCCTGGGCGACACCATCGAGCGGGATCAGCTGCTGCGCAGGCTGGTGGGCATGCAGTACGCCCGCAACGACCTGGCCTTCACCCGCGGGACCTTCCGGGTCCGCGGAGACACGATCGAAGTCATCCCGATGTACGAGGAACTGGCCGTCCGCATCGAGATGTTCGGCGACGAGATCGAGCGCCTGATGACGCTGCACCCGCTGACCGGCGAGGTGATCAGCGAGGACGAGGAGATGTACATCTTCCCCGCGACGCACTACGTGGCCGGGCCCGAGCGCATGGAGCGCGCCATCCGGGGCATCGAGGCCGAGCTGGCTACCCGGCTCGGTGATCTTGAGCGCGAGGGCAAGCTCCTCGAGGCGCAGCGGCTGCGCATGCGGACCACCTACGACGTCGAGATGATGCGGCAGGTCGGAAGCTGCTCAGGCATCGAGAACTACTCGCGTCACATCGACGGCCGCGAGGAGGGCAGCCCGCCGAACACGCTCCTCGACTACTTCCCCGAGGACTTCCTCCTGGTGATCGACGAGTCGCACGTGACCGTCCCGCAGATCGGCGCGATGTACGAGGGCGATGTGTCCCGCAAGCGAGTGCTGGTCGAGCACGGGTTCCGGCTGCCCAGCGCCATCGACAACCGCCCGCTGACCTGGGACGAATTCCTCGACCGGATCGGGCAGACCATTTACCTTTCGGCTACCCCGGGCCCGTACGAGCTGCGGCGGGTCGGCGGTGACGTCGTCGAGCAGGTGATCCGGCCGACCGGGCTGGTCGACCCCGAGGTCGTCATCAAGCCGACCAAGGGGCAGATCGATGACCTGCTGTACGAGATCAGGCAGCGGGCCGAGCGCGACGAGCGGGTTCTCGTTACCACGCTGACCAAGCGGATGGCCGAGGACCTGACCGACTACCTGCTCGAGAACGGGGTCCGGGCCAGGTACCTGCACAGCGAGGTGGACACGCTGCGCCGGGTGGAGTTGCTGCGCGAGCTCCGGATGGGCGAATACGACGTGCTGGTCGGCATCAACCTGCTCCGCGAAGGGCTCGACCTGCCCGAGGTGTCGCTGGTCGCCATCCTGGACGCGGACAAGGAGGGCTTCCTGCGTTCGGGCACCTCGCTTATCCAGACCATCGGCCGCGCCGCCCGGAACGTATCCGGCCAGGTTCACATGTACGCCGACACGGTGACGCCATCCATGCAGCGGGCCATTGAGGAGACCAACCGGCGGCGGGAGAAGCAGGTCGCTTACAACGAGGCGCACGGCATCAACCCGCAACCACTGCGCAAGCGGATCGCTGACATCCTGGACCAGATCGTCCGCGAGGACGCCGACACCGAGCAGCTGCTGATCGGCGGCGGCGGTCGTCAGCAGTCCCGCGGCAAGGCTCCCGTGCCCGGCCTGTCCTTGCGCGCCCGCGCGGTCGCGGCCCAGGCCGCCGGGACTACCGGAGCCGAGAGCACCGCCGCGCGCGGTGAGCTCGTCGGGCTGATCACCGAGCTCACCGAGCAGATGCACGCGGCCGCCGCGGAGCTGCAGTTCGAACTGGCGGCCCGGCTCCGTGACGAGATCAGGGACCTAAAGCACGAGCTCCGCGGCATGCAATCGGCCGGCGTCTGATCCTGGGGCGCCCAGGCCTGCGCTGTGTGACGTGCACCTACTGCGCCTGCCATCCGGATGCGGCGTGGAGGAGTATTTCGACTGCGCCTTTGGCCACGAAAGGATACGACGGCCGCCCGGCCGGGCTCGCCGTCTGCCGCCACCAGCACGTCCGCGCCGACGAACTGGCCCAGACCTGGAGCACCGCGACCAGGTTCACGCTGACCATGCGGCTGCGTGAGGCGGATACCCTAGCGGCCGCCGACGCCCTCCTGACCCAGTGGCGCGACCACCTAGCCGACCTGCAAGAGAAAGAGGAGACAAGGGAAGACGACACGTCGGCGGTCGTCACCTGGCCCTCCCGTGACGTCACCGGGATAAGGGCCCTAACCAAACACGGACTGCAGCCCATCAGCGTGATCGCGGTCCGGCCGGCCGGCCGCCCGACCCCCAAGCACCAGTCGGCCGGCCGCCCGACCCCCAAGCACCAGTCGGCCGGCCGCCCAACCCCCAAGCACGATGGGCCCTCCGACCTGGTCATCCGGCAGGCGATCTCCGCCGACCAAGACAGCGTGACCGAGCTTGAGCTGGGCGTGATCCACTACGACGCCCACTTCGGCGCCGCGTTCCCGCGCCCGGCCACGCCAAAACTCGTCCACGAGGCCACCCGCAAGAACCTGGAGCAAAGGCCCGACTGGACCTGGCTCGCCGTCTACCGCGGCCGCCCGGTCGGCCTGGCCGTGGTCGAGCCTCCCGAAGAGGCAGCATGGATCGCGGGCCTGACCCGGCCCGGCCGGACGGCGTACCTGGCGTCTATGTTCCTCAGCCCCGAGGAAAGGGGCACCGGGACCGGTGCCAAGCTCATGACCCACGTCCACGACGCGCTCGACGCCCGCGGGATCGACATGACCCTGCTGCACTACGCCCAGCTGAACCCGCTGTCGGGGCCGTTCTGGCACCGGATGGGCTACCGGCCCCTATGGGCTAGCTGGGCCGCGCTCCCGGCATTGACCCTGCGCTGACCGAACCCGCCACGGCGAGGCATGATAGAGGATGACATCGCCGGAATGCTGAACGCCGCCTGATGGTTACCTCTGGACAGTGTCCCGGCGGAGTTACGGGCGGTCGATAGCGGACACGTGCCAGGAACGCGGGTCCGCGGTGAAGGCAGCCGACTAGCGCAAACGCCGGGGGAGGTGTGGAGTTGCTAGTCAGCCTGATCGCGGCGATTATCGCGGCGGTCTTTTACGGTGTCGCCTCGGTGATACAGGCCATCGCCGTGCGCGCGGCCAGCCATCGGGCTCCGGACCAGGCGAGTGCGGGCGTCGACCCCGGCCTGGTGGTCCGGATGCTGCATCAGTGGCGGTTCGTGGCCAGCATCTGCCTCGACGGCCTCGGCTTCGTCGCGCAGCTGGTGGCCCTGCAGCGGCTTCCCCTGTTCGCGGTGCAAGCCTTCGTCGCCGCGAACCTGGCCGTGACCGCGGTGGTCGCCTCCCGCGTGATCGGCATGACCCTGTCCTGGCGCGAGTGGGCCGCGGTCCTGGGCGTGGTCGCCGGGGTCGGCCTCCTCGGCTCGACCGCGGGCGCCGAGGGCGCCGCGCAGGTGAGCAATATCTTCAAGCTCGCCCTGATCGTCGCGGTCGCCGGCCTGGCCGTGGTCGGCCTGGCCGCGGCCAAGCTCAATGACCCTTACCGCACCACGGCGCTCGGCATCACCGCCGGCTTCGGCTTCGGCGTGCTCAGCATCGCCGCCCGCGTCCTTAACGGTTTCGAGCCGTTCCAGCTCGCCCGCGACCCCGCGACGTACGCGATCATCGCCGCCGGGATCATCTCGTTCATGTTCTACGCCACCGCCCTGGAAGGCGGCAGCGTGACGGTCGCCACGGCGGCGGTGGTGCTCAGTGAGACCATCCCGCCCGCCATCATCGGCGTCATCTTCCTGGGCGACCAGACCCGCCACGGGCTGGCCGCCGTCGCCTGGGGAGGGTTCTTCCTGGCCGTCGCGTCCGCCGTCATGCTGGCCAGATTCGGCGAAGCTCACCACGGTGAGGACGTCGCCCTGGCCGACGCGGTGGCCCACCGGCAGGCAAATGCCGGGCCAGCCGCCTACGAACTGTTATCCTGGTGGCCCGTGGACCTGCAGCTTTTCCCTGCCACACCGGATACCACGGGAGCCTCATAGTGGCCGCTTCATCACTTCACCCCCGACCGGTGCAAACCAGGCACCTCTTCGTCACCGGGGGAGTCGCATCCAGCCTAGGCAAAGGGCTTACCGCGTCCAGCCTGGGCCGCCTGCTCAAGCTCAGAGGGCTGCGGGTCAACATGCAGAAGCTCGACCCCTACCTCAACGTCGACCCCGGCACGATGAATCCGTTCCAGCACGGCGAGGTGTTCGTGACCGACGACGGCACGGAGACCGACCTGGACGTCGGGCACTACGAGCGATTCCTGGACACGCGCCTGCAAGGCGACGCGAACGTCACGACCGGGCAGATCTACTCCACGGTGATCGCGAAGGAGCGGCGCGGCGATTACCTGGGCGACACCGTGCAGGTGATCCCGCACATCACCAACGAGATCAAGGCGCGCATCCTGCGGATGGGCGGCGACGACGTCGACGTGGTGATCACCGAGGTCGGCGGTACGGTCGGCGACATCGAGTCGCTGCCGTTCCTGGAGGCCATCCGCCAGATCAGGCACGAGATAGGCCGGGACCGGTGCTTCTTCCTGCACGTCAGCCTGCTGCCGTACATCGGCCCTTCCGGCGAGCTGAAGACCAAGCCGACCCAGCACAGCGTGGCTGCGCTGCGGAGCATCGGCATCCAGCCGGACGCGATCGTGGCCCGCTCGGACCGGGCGATCACCACCGGGCTGAAGCGCAAGATAAGCCTGATGTGTGACGTGGACGAGGAGGCGGTGGTCTCCGCCCCGGACGCGCCGTCCATCTACGACATCCCGAAGGTCCTGCACGCCGAGGGCCTGGATGCCTACGTGGTCAGACGGCTGGGCCTGCCGTTCCGCGACGTGGACTGGAGCGAGTGGGACGACCTGCTGCGCCGGGTGCACCGCCCCGCCCACAGCATCACCATCGCGATGGTCGGCAAGTACGTGGACCTGCCCGACGCGTACCTGTCACCGGCCGAGGCGCTCAAGGCCGGCGGCTTCGCCAACGACGCCCAGGTGAACATCCGCTGGGTGACCAGCGACGCTTGTGAGGACCCGGAAGACGCCGCCAGGGAACTGGACGGCGCCGACGGGGTGCTGATCCCGGGCGGGTTCGGGGTCCGCGGCATCGAGGGGAAGATCGGCGCGATCCGGTACGCACGCGAGAACGGCATCCCGATCCTCGGCCTCTGCCTCGGCCTGCAGTGCATGGTCATCGAGGTGGCCAGGGACCTGGCCGGCCTGGCGGGCGCGGACAGCGCCGAGTTCAACCCGGCCACCCCGTACCCGGTGATCGCCACGATGGCGGACCAAGAGGACGTGGTGGCGGGGGAGCGGGACATGGGCGGCACCATGCGCCTGGGCCTGTACCCGGCCGCGCTGCAGCCAGGCACGAAGGTCGAGGAACTGT
>JBOHCK010000019.1:0-32454 GCA_050698755.1 Streptosporangiaceae bacterium
TAAGCCACCGCGGCCGCGCCTTCCGCGCCCTGGCCGAGTTCATCACCCGATGATCCCCCTCCCCGGCCGGCCCCGGGTGACCCTAACGACCCCCTGACCCACAGGCCCCGCCACCCCTGCCCCCCCCCGGCTCCCGGCAGCCCCCTTGACCAAGGTCGACCCGCCCGGACGGTAGCGTTAGGACACGCTGGCCCGGATTCCCTCAGGAGGCATCGTGACCGACAAGCGGCTCGCGCCAGGTGACCCCGCCCCGGACTTCACCCTGCCGGACGCGGATGGCCACCCGGTCTCGCTGTCCTCGTTCCGCGGCCAGCGGGTGATCGTGTACTTCTACCCGGCGGCGCTGACCCCCGGCTGCACGAAGGAAGCCTGCGACTTCCGCGACAACCTGGCCGACCTGAATGCCCAGAGCGTCACGGTCCTCGGGATCTCCCCCGATCAGCCGTCCAAGCTGGCCAAGTTCCGCGACAAGGAAGGCCTGACCTTCCCCCTGCTGTCCGACCCCGACCACGCCGTCCTCGAGGCGTACGGCGCCTACGGCGAGAAGGTGCTGTACGGCAAGAAGACCGTCGGCGTCATCAGGTCCACGTTCGTGATCGACCCGGAAGGCGCGATCGAGAAGGCGATGTACGGCGTCAAGGCGACCGGCCACGTCGCCCGGCTGCTGACCGAGATCGGCGCCTAGGCGGTACCTTTACTAGCGACCACGCGGGCGTGGCGAAATGGCATACGCGGCAGGTTTAGGTCCTGTTGGTGGCGACACCGTGGGGGTTCAAATCCCCCCGCCCGCACTCCAGGAGAGCCTGCTGCGCCCCAGGTCACAGCCCTAGTCTCAGCTGTCCCCTAGGAAGCGGATAGCGGTTAGCACGAGGGTTCGGGTGACGTCGGCGACATCGGCCATCGAGACTTGCTCTCGCGGGCTGTGAGCGGTGCGCACATCGCCGGGGCCGTAATGCAGCGTCGGTATGCCAGCCTCTGCGTACAGCCGAAGGTCGCTTCCGTAGGGGGCGCCGCGCTCGCGCAGGACCGACTTCCCCGTGGCGGCCTGGTGGGCGTCCCGGACCAGGTCGCGTAGCGGGTGGCCTGCGGGAAGACGCCCGCTCCCGAACTTGCCGCCGTTCCAAGTGACGGTGGCAGGATGCGCACTGAGCCAGGGATCACGCCGGCATGCATCAGCCACGCATTGTTCAAGGGCGAGCCGCGCCGCTTCGGGGCTCTCATCGAGGGCCACGCCGAGCCTGCCCTGGGCGACCAGCAGGTCGGGGACGCTGCTAGCCCAGTCATCGGCCCGGACGATCCCCACGGAGATGCAGTAGGCGATGTCATACTCGGTCATCAGCGGGTCGACGCTGACGTTGCGCTCACGTTCGAGATCAGCCAGGGCGCGGTGAATTGGCAGATAAGCGTCGAGTGCGCTGACGCCAGCCCCGCGGGTGCTGCCATGGGTGGCGCTGCCCGGCACCTGCAACTCGAAGGTGAGCGCCCCGCCGTTTGCGGTGGTCAGCGTGGTGCTGGTGGGTTCCGTGATGATGCAGGCGTCACCAGTGTGACCACGCCGGAGTGTTCCGAACGCGCCGAGGCCCCCGTCCTCCTCGCTGACCACGCAATGCGACGCCAGCCGACCGCGCAGCCGCACTCCGCTGGCGCGAATAGCGGCGATCGCCGCGAGGTTGGCGGCCAGCCCGGCCTTCATGTCGCAGGCTCCCCGCCCGTGTACCACCTCGCCGGCTACCCGCGGGCTGAACGGGTCCGCAGGCCACTGGGCGAGGTCTCCGGGAGGCACGACATCCACGTGGCCTTGCAGTATCAGGCACGGCCCATCGGCGGCTTCCGGGGTTGTGCCGACGAGCCCCCAGGCCTCCTCACGAGGTGCCTCGGTTCCGGGAAAGCCGGGATCGGCCCGAAGCTCGCCCAGGTCCATCGCCCACAGGTCCACGTCGAGGCCCAGCCGTAGCAGGTGCTCGGCCAGGATGTGCTGCAGCTCTGACTCGGCGGCGGTTCCTGTGATGCTGGGCACCGCCAGCAGGTCGAGCAGCAGCCGGCCCAGCGCCGGCTCGTCGATCGCGGCTAGCCCGGCGGCTTCTGCCCTGGTCAGGTCGCTCATCGCTGGCTCACCGCCATGGCCTGCGGCCAGACGAGGATCTTGTCGAGCAGCTGGGCGAACTGCTCGCGCGCTTGCTGCAAGTGTGCGGCCATCGCAACAGATGCCTGCTCGGCGTCCCCGTTACCGATGGCGCGCATGATCGGCGTGTGCTCGCCAGCGAAGCCGTCGAACGCCCCGGGCGAGGCCAGCTGATCAGCACCGCGGTCGCGGTTCGGGCCGAAGAACATCCACAGCGTGTTGACCTCACGAAACATCTCCTCGCGGCCCCGGGTGATCGACTCCAGCAGCAGGTCGTGCCTGGCCATTACGGCAATCAGGAGATGAAAGCGGGAATCGAGCTGGTGATAGCTGGCGAGGTCGGTCGAGTCCTGCCGCACTACCCAGGCCAGCTCAGCCCGCTGCTCCGCCGTCGACCGTTCCGCCGCCCACCGCGCGGCGAGCGGTTCCAGCGCGAGCCTGAACCGGTAGGCGTCGTCGATCGACTGCCGCCAGGCGGCGGCGATCTCGCGGCGGCTACGGGGCGGAACCGTCGGCAGCTCGACCACGCTGCCTCCGTTGCGTCCGCGGGAGGTGCTGATCAGCCCCTCCGCAGCCAAGATACGCATCGCCTGGCGGACGGTGTTGCGGCTCACTCCCAGCCCGAGCGCCAGATCCCGCTCGGTCGGCAGCTTGCTGCCGAAAGTGAACCCGCCCAACATGATCCGGCGCCGCAGCGCCCCGGCGAGCGCTTCCGAGGCCGCCTCCCGCTGCTCGAAGGTGAGATCGGGAAGATCCGGCATCTCAGCTTCGCCACAACGGCTGCGTCAGGCACGTCGGGCCGCCGTCCCCCTTGACGCACAAATCCGCCGCGGGGAACTCGTGCACCTCGCACCCCGCAGTGCGCAGTTTCGCGACGGTGTGCGGGTTGCCCTCGGGTATCACCAGCACGCGTGGCCGCACCGCGAGAACGTTGGCGCCCTGGGTGGCGACCTCCTCCTCGACCGCGCTCATCCGCACGATCCCCCGCTCGTCAAGGAACTCCAGCAGCCGCACCGGCGCCAGCGGCTCGTACACGATGGCCAGATCATCGGCCAACGGCGAGATCAGCGACATCAGGTGCAGCACCGCCTGCGGGCCCTGGAAATGCGGCAGGTCGTACGCGGTTACCTCAACACCGTGCGGTGCGAGCAAGGCCCGGATCTGCTCGATGCCGGCGGCGTTAGTGCGGTAGCTGTGGCCGATCGCCAGCGTTCGTTCGTCGAACCAGACCTTGTCGCCGCCGTCCGCGTACGCTTCACCCTCCAGCCTGCCTAGTACCGGTACCCCGAGCCGGTTGAGGTCCTCGGCGATCTGGTCGGGTTCAGGCTCCCGGGCCGGCTTCCGCATCCGGAGCAGGATCGCACCGTATGGCGTCATGATTACCGGGTCATGGGTATAGACCGCGTCCACCAATTCGCCGCGTGGCTGCCCGATCTCGACCTGGCAGCCCAGGCTCTCCAGCAACCGGACGAACCCGCGGTGCTCGCGGAGCAGGGCCACCTCGTCCGGCAGGCGCCACTGAGCCGCGGCGAAGTCGCCCTTGGTCGCGGGCGTTCGCACGAAAACCCTGCGCAGCGGCGCCACAGTCGAACCGACCCCCCACTGCTGGTCCGCCGCCGCAGTCGAACCGCCGTCCCGCTGCTGGTCCGCCGCCGCAGTCGAACCGACCCCCCGCTGCTGGTCCGCCGCCGCAGTCGAACCGCCGTCCCGCTGCTGGTCCGCCGCCGCAGTCGAACCGCCGCCTCGCTGCGGGTCCGCCGCCGCAGTACCAGGCAAATGGGTCCCCATTAGCTCCATATGCCAGAGATTAGACCCCGGACTAACTTCCGGTCAATTGGGTCCCATCGCGATTCTTTTCTGAGCGCGCCGGCGGCCTCGTGGAAGGAATGGGAGCGCGCTTACACGAATTGGCGGACCGAACAGCAGGCCCACGACCCAGCCACGACCTCCGGTCCGCCGCAACGCCCGCCGGCCACGCCGGGCTCGGCGCTGATCGCCGAGTTCCGGGAAGCCTACGAAAAGCACCTTCGGGACCTCGGCAAATGTGTCGCACGCCCTGGAAAGGGAGGGTCTGATGAGCTTTCGGTCTCGGGTAGTTACGCTAGGGGATGAGCTATTACAGCGGGCCGGCAGACGGCATCCAGCGTCTACTCGTGCTGGCGGCCGCAGGCGCGCTAGGTTCTAACCAACCTGAGCAGCGCCCGGGAGGCGGATCAGATGAGTTCGGCGGCCACGCACCTGCCCGACATCGAACGCCTGCGGCTGCGGGCCCTGGCCGCGGGGGACACGGACACGGCCGCCCCGCTGCACGCCGACGAGTACCAGTTGATTACCCCGGGCGGTACAGCGCTGACCAAGGACGACTACCTCGGCGACGTCAAGTCGGGTCGGCTGCCTTACCGCGTGTTCGAGCCGATCACCGACATCGCGGTCCTGGGCGATGGTCCGGTCGCGGTTCTGCGTTACCAGGCCCGCATCAGCTTCGACGACGGGCCCGGCTTCACGGTCTGGCACACGGATTGCTACCGGCTGCGGGATGGCCGCTGGCAAGTGGTCTGGTCCCAGGCCACCCGGATCATCGTGCCGGAGTAACTCAGCCGGTCGCGGCAGCGCTCGCTGGCCGCAGGCACGGTCACGGCCGGAACGCGCAGCCGCACTCCCCCATGGCAGGGACCAGCGGCTGGATTAGGCTGCCCTTGTGCGTACCCCGGTCTGCGAGCTGCTCGGGATCGAGCAGCCGATCGTCCAGGCCCCGATCGGGCCGGCTGCTGTGCAGCGCCTGGTGGCCGCCGTGTCGGATGCGGGCGCGCTCGGCATGCTCTCGCTCACGTGGGCCGCCGACGTGGCCGGCCTGATCGGCCAGACCGCGGCCCTGACGGGCCGGCCGTTCGGTGGCAATCTTGTCCTGGCGTGGGACCAGCACCGCCGTTTGGACCAGACGTTGCAGGCGGGGCTGCGCATTGTCTCGCTCACCTGGGGAGATCCCGCGCCATACGTCGAGACGATCCACGCCGCGGGCGCGCTGGTCATGCACACCGTCGGCAGCGCCGAGGAAGCGCGCCGGGCGGTCGGCTGCGGAGTCGACGTGATCGTCGCGCAGGGCTGGGAGGCCGGCGGGCACGTGTGGGGCACCGTCGCCACGCTGCCGCTCGTCCCGGCGGTCGTGGATGCGGTCGCGCCGGTGCCGGTGATCGCGGCCGGCGGGATCGGCGACGCCAGGGGCGTCGCCGCGGTGCTGGCCCTGGGCGCCCAGGCGGCCTGGCTGGGCACGCGGTTTCTCCTCGCCGAGGAGGCTCCTGTCCACGAGGACTACCGGCGCCGGCTCATCGCCGCGGCGGAAACGGACGCGCACTGGTACGCGGACCTGTACGACGTCGGCTGGCCGGACGCCCCGCACCGGGCCATCCGCAACTCAACCGCCCAGGCGTGGGACGCCGCGGGCCGCCCCGCTCCGGGTCAGCGACCCGGCGAGGGGGAGGAGATCGCGCGGGCCGGGGGAGGGCCGGTCGTCCGGTACTCCTCCGCGCTGCCCCTGCAGGGCACCGAGGGGGACGTCGAGGCGCTCTCCCTCTGGGCGGGTCAGGGCGTCACGTTCGCCAAACGCGTCCAGCCCGCGGCCGAGATCATCGCCGAGCTCACCTCCCGGCTGTAAGCCAGGCGCGGAGGTCACAGGAAGTTGTTCGGCCAGATCATCGTCCGCCACATGTGGGCGACCGGGGAGCCGTCGAAGCCGAGCCCCTCGCTGGGCTGCTGGAAATTCCGGCCCACCAGGTCCTCGAACTCGTCGAAGTCCACGACGACGTTCGGGTCGAAGGAATAGATGTCGTTGATGGTGATCAGGCGCGACGTCATGTACCAGCGATGCCGGCGCGCCGCCTCGTGCTCGCGGCGGATGTACTCGGGCGGGGTGTACTCGGGGCCGAAGTAATCGATGTAGGCCTCGGGGTAGGTGTATCCCACCGACTCGTCGGCGAAGTAGCGCAGGGCCTCGTGCTTCTCAATGGCCCAGGCGACCTCCTCGTCGACGTACGGGCCGAGCATCTGCGCGCCCCAGTAGCCGTGGTTGGCCGACAGGAGCCCGGCGATGGCGATGTCGTGGACCAGGCACGCCATGACCACCTTCTCGTCGAGCCCGTTCTCCCTCGCCACTCTGGCGCTTTGCAGCAGGTGGGTCCTGGCGATCGGGCTGAACCGGAGCAGGAAGAAGTCCTTCAGCGCGGGACGCTCGGGCATGGTGGGCAGCGCGGGATCGTCGCCCATCATGAAAAGCGTGTCGGGGTGCCGCGCCTCGGCCAGTAGCGCACCCTGGTAGGCGCTCGCCGGCGTGCCCATGGCGGCCGCGGCCGGGGGCATGATGATCCGGCGCCGACGATCGACCGCGTCGTCCAGCGGTTCGCGGATCCAGTTCGTCAGGCCCGCCTCCCGTAGGGAAGCGGGCAGTTCGTGGGGGAGCACCCGGCTGGATGGTGGCTGGGTCGTGATGGCCTCGGACATGCGATCGCGTCCTTTCGTTTCTTTGCTCTCCGATCTTGCGTCACCAGGGGGCTCGAAGCTACCTTGACGGCGGAAGAGGGGAGGCCCTCATGGCCTTGAAGATCATGCCGCACGGTCGCCTGCAGGAGTGGGTCGCGGAGGAGAAGGGTTACTTCGCGGCCGAAGGGCTCGAGTACACCTTCGTGGTCACCGGGGACTACGGCGTGCATTCGCCGCGGCGAGACGACGCCGGGGAGATCAAGAGCGGCGCCTTCGAGACGTTCGGGGCGGGTCGCGACGGCGCCGACGTGAGCTGCGCCTGCCACTGGGCCGTGAGCGCCGCCGCGAGTGAACGGGCGGGACAGCTCATCACCACGGCGTACTGCGTGACCCCGTGCGCCATCGTCGTTCCGCCAGAATCACCCATCCGCCGTCCCGAGGACCTGGCCGGGGTGCCGATCGGCGTCGGCTACCACTCGGGGAGCCACTTCGCGACCCTGCAGGCCCTCGAGGCGGTCCTGCCCGCCGACGAGGTGAAGCTCACCTTCCAGGGCGCGCCCAACGAGCGCCTGGATGCGCTGCTGGGCCGGGAGGTTCAGGCCGCGACCACGTGGGGGGTTCCGCTCTACATCGCCGAGGCCTTCGGGTTCAGGAAGGTCCTGGACACCACGTTCATGATCGGGTTCCTGGCCACCGGGCTCGGGGTCGCCGCGGCCGACGTGGACAAGTACCTCGCCGCCCTGCGGCGGGCTCAGATGGAGCTTGACCTCCACCTCGAGCGGTACCGGCACTACCACCTGCGGGCCGTGCCGGAGAAGTACCGGGACCAGGTCGACGTGCGGGCTTTCGGGATGGGCGAGCGTATCGTCTTCCTCCCCTACACGCGGGAGGTCTTCGACGCCACCCAGCAGTGGACGCAGGTCCACGAGATCTTCCCGCGGCTGCCGGGGTCCGCGATTGGCTACGACGAGGTCGCCCTGGTCTGAGGCCCGAACCGGCCAGCGGCCCGGCTCAGGTAGCGTCGCCGTGTGGGGGAACAACTCGGCTCGCGGTTCGCCAGGCTGTGGACGGCGAGCACGACGTCGGCCCTCGGCAGCGGCCTAGCCACGATCGCGGCGCCGCTGTTCGTCGCGGCGCACACGAGAAGCCCGCTGATCGTGTCCGCGACGGCCGGCGCGGCGTGGCTGCCCTGGCTGCTGTTCGCCCTGCCCGGCGGCGTGCTCGTCGACCGGGTCGACCGGCGGCGGCTGATGGTCACGATCGACTGGGCCCGCGTGGTCGTGATGGGCGTGCTGGCCGCCGCGCTGCTGACGGGCTGGTCGAGTATCGCCCTGCTGGATAGCGTGCTGTTCCTCATCAACGCCGGCGAGGTCGTCTTCCGCTCGGCCAGCCAGGCGATGATTCCCTCCGTCGTCCCGCGGGCGGGCCTGGAGCGCGCGAACGGCTGGCTGGTCGGCGGGACGACGGTGATGCAGCAGATGATCGCCGGGCCGCTAAGCGGATTCCTTTTCGCAGTGGCGGTCGCGGTCCCGTTCCTGGTCAACGCCGGAACATACGCGGCCAGCGCCGTCCTGGTCGGCCTGGTAGCGGGGACCTACCGAGCGTCGAACGGGCCGGCGGCCGTCGACCAGGGGCAGC
Source organism: Streptosporangiaceae bacterium (assembly GCA_050698755.1). GTDB lineage: Bacteria > Actinomycetota > Actinomycetes > Streptosporangiales > Streptosporangiaceae > Palsa-504. Next base: position 8,234 of record JBOHCK010000019.1, read on the forward strand.
TGCGCCGGGCCCGCTCCGAGCTGGCCGAAGGGTTTCGCTGGCTGGCCGGCCAACGCGTGCTCCGTACGATGACCGTCCTGATCGGGCTGCTCAACCTCACGCTCACCGCGGCGACCGCGGTCCTGGTCCTGCTGGCCAAGGAGCGGCTCGGCCTCGGGTCCGTCGGATACGGCACGCTGTTCACCTGCGAAGCCGTCGGCGCGGTGCTGGGATCCGTCTGCGGCAACTGGCTCATCAAGAAGGTCACCGCGACCTGGACCATCCGGATCGGCCTACTCATCGAGGCCGGGCTGCACCTGACCTTGGCCACCTCGCGCAGCGCGTACGTCGTCGGGGTAATGCTGTTCGCGTTCGGCGTGCACGCCGCGCTCTGGACGATCGTGGGCAGTTCGCTGCGCCAGCGGCTCACGCCGCCGGAGATGATGGGCCGGGTCGCGAGCACGAGCCTGTTCATCGCGGCCGGGGGCAACTGTGTCGGCGCCATGCTCGGGGGCGTGATCGCGGCGAAGTTCGGGATCACGGCGCCCTACTGGGTCGGGTTCGCGGCCGCCGCGTTCGTGTCGGCCGCCACCTGGCGGGTGTTCAACCGCGCCACCATTGCCGAGGCCTACGCCGAGCCCCCACTCCCGGTTCCCAGCGCAACGCCGGGATCGTAAGCAACGAGGCCGCCGCCGAGCCGCCGCTCCCGGTCCCCAGCGCACCGCCGGGATCGTAAGCAACGAGGCCTACGCCGGGCCGCCGCTCCCGGTTCCCAGCGCGACGCCCGGCTCTTCAGCCAGCCTCCCGCCCCGGACCGCCAGAATCCGGGCGCCCCGAGCTCGTCCAGTTCCCGGCATTGGGCCTAGGCCGCGATTTTTACCCCATGGTTGTGGCACCGTAACGGCTCTTTCGGGTACGTTGCCACACCCATCGAGTCCGCCTTGTTGCGGGCGGGTCCGATGTGGATGGTGAGACCCGGTGGGGGCGGCCCGGGCTGGGCGAGGCGTGCCCGTTGACGCTGCCCTTGTTGCGGGTGGGGTTAATGTGGATGGTGAGACCCGATGGGCGGCGCAAGCTCGGCGAGGCGTGCCCGCCCTGCTGGTCTGCTGGCAGCGAAATTGTTTGCCTGCGCGCGGTGGGCCGCTCGTAGGCTGAACTATGGCCGAGCCCGCGCGAGTGTATCCGTTCCGGCGTGACCTCCCGCCGGAACCTCCGTCTCAGCAGCCACCGGCTTCCGAACCGCCCCGGCAGGAAGCGCTGTGGCGGGAGGTGCTCGGCCGGCGCCTTCGCGCCCTCCGCCTGGATCAGCGGGAAACCCTCGGCCAGACTGCGGGAAGGGCCGGGATATCACCGCAGTACCTGTCCGAGATCGAGCGCGGGCGCAAGGAACCATCCAGTGAGATGATCGCCGCCCTGGCCGGAGCGCTGGGCACCACGCTCATCGGCCTGACCGAGCAGGTGGCCGACGACCTGCGCCGCGAGCAGGGCATCGCCCCCTCGGCCAGCTTCCGTGCCGCCGGCCCGGTCATGCTCAGCCTCGCCGCATGAGTCCGGCGGCGTGTGAGCCCCGCGACCTGAGCTCGCCGAGCCCCGCGGCCTGAGCTCACGCAGCGCAAGCCCCGTGACCTGAGGCGCGCGCGAGGTCAGGCGGCGGAGGACCCCGACCCCGACCCCGCATCCTCGTGCCGCTGCCCGAGCACCTGGTCGACGATCCCGTACTCCAGCGCCGCCCGCGCCGTCAGGACCCGATCGCGGTCGGTGTCGGCGCGCAGGGTCTGCACGGACTGGCCGGTATGCAGGGACAGGATCGCCTCGATGTCGGCCCGCATCCGCACGAGCTCGTCCGCCTGCAGGATCAGGTCAGGGATCGGCCCCTGGCCGCGGGCCGCGGGCTGGTGCAGTACCACCCGCGCGTGCGGCAGCAGGGCGCGCCGGCCTGCGGTCCCGGCGGCGAGCAGCACGGCACCGACGCCGATCGCCTGACCCACGCAGGTGGTGGCCACCGACGCCTGGATGTACTGCATGGTGTCGTACACGGCGAGCATGGAGGGCAGGTCGCCGCCCTCGCAGTTGATGTACAGGCTGATCTCCTGGTCCGTGCTCTCCGCCTCCAGGTGCAAGAGCTGGGCGATGAGCGTATTGGCCACGCCGGGATCGATCGCAGTGCCCAGGTAGACGATGCGCTCGGTGAGCAGGTGGGAGTACACGTCCATGATCCGGTCGCCGCGAGGGTGCTGGGCGATGACGTTCGGGATGGTATAGCTGTTCATGCCTGCCCCTTCAGTCCGATCCGGTGTTTCCTCGTCGGCATGACCTGGCCGAACGACTCGACGATCTGGTCAATGAACCCGTATTCCCTGGCCTGCTCGGCCGTGTACCAGTGGTCATGCAGGGAGTCGTGGAAGATGCGCTCGACCGGCTGGCCGGTGTCCTCCGCGATAATGCCGAGCACGGTGTCCACCGTGTGCCGCAGGTCGTCGGCCTGGACTTCGATATCGACCGCGCTGCCGCCGATCCCCGCCGAACCCCGGTGCATGAGGATGCGGGCGTGGGGCAGCGCCAACCGCTTGCCCTTGGTTCCGGCCGAGAGCAGGAACTGCCCGGCGCTGCAGGCCAGCCCGAGGGCCAGCGTCGAGACCTCGCACGGCACGAGCCGCATCACGTCGCGGATGGCGAGCATGGACGGCACGGATCCGCCGGGGGAGTGGATCCACAGGGCGACATCGGCGGCGGGGTCCTCCGCGGCCAGCGTGAGCAGCTGCGTCGCGAGGAGCGTCCCGTTGTCGTCGTCGAGCACCCCGTCGAGCACGCAGATCCGCTGGTGCAGCAGCTGGTCCCGTACGCGCTCGCTGAAGAGCCTGGTCGTTTCGTCGTGAGCCATGCCTAAAGCCTGCGGCACGGCGACCCGGAAGACCCTCACTCGCTGCCGTCAGCAGATCTGCTGACAGCAGCGGGAAAAGCCGGGCAGAGCCGGAGAAAGCCGGGCAGAGCCGGAGAAAGGAACCCTAGCGCTCAGCCGTTCAGCAGCATCGAATCGATGTTGAACTTCGGGATCATCAGGAACTGCTCCATGACGTCGGCCACGCGCTGCAGGCGGACCGGGTCCACGCTGCCGACCGGGCCCGTGCTGAACGGGTACTCGTCCAGGGCCATGACGGCCGCGGTGTCCTTCGACACGCCCAGCGGCACGGGCTTCATCGGCAGGTCCTCGAAGGCCTGCTCGACCGCAGCCCGGTTCGTGTCGGCGATCTCCTGGCCCTCTTCCAGCGCCCGGTAGAACGCCGCCAGCGTGCGCGGGTACTTCGCCGCCCACGCCTTGGTCACCACGTAACCCTCGATGGGGAAGCTCGTGGTCGCGCCCTGGTCCAGGTCGACCAGCGGTACGGCGCCGTCGGCCTGTTCGGCGTCGCTGGCGAACGGCTCGGGCAACACGGCCGCGTCGATGGCTCCGTCCTTGAGCGCGGCGGGCATCGCCGGGAAGTTGTACTTGGTCACGAAGCGCACCGAGCTGGACGAGATGCCGTGCTCGGACAGGACCGACGCGGCCAGCAGGTACAAGATGTTGTCCGGCGCGTTGATGGCGATCGTCTTGCCCTTCAGGTCGGCCAGGGTCTTGATCGGCGAGCCCGGCATCACGTAGATGGCCTGGTTGGCCGGCTCCATCACCGATCCCTCGGCGAAGATGTCCAGGTTGGCCTTGCCCTCCTGCTGCCACTCGACGTAGGAGATGTAGTTGCCGGCGGTGATGTCGTATGTGCCCTTGACCTGCGCGCCGATCACCGTGTCGCTGCTGACGGCGGGGACGAAGGTGACGTGCAGCCCCTGTTTGGCGAACAGGCCCTCATAGAGCGCGACGAAGAAGCCCGCGGAGTCCAGGGCCGGGACCACGGCCACGTTGAGGTCCGGCTTCTCTATCGGGCCCGTATTGGCCGTCGAGTTCCCGCCGCCGGAGCATCCGGCGACGAACACCAGCGTCGTAACCGCTGCCAGCAGCGCCACACCGCGCACACGCGTCATCGCTAACCCTCCCGAGGTCATTGAGCAGCTTAAATCAGCCGGAGTGATCGCTTCATCGATTTGCCTAAACTCCGACTTAGTAGATCAGGAGAGGCGACGAGGGACGGGGGGGACAATGCGCCGAACAGTCCCCGATAACCGGACAACATGGTCATAGCGGCGGCTCCGTCAAGGAGCACCTAGGCCGTCGGCCGATGTTCAGCTCAGCGTCGACCTGGCACAATAAGCGGATTGACCACAGCAGAGTCCGGCCGGGAACGGAGCACACGATGGCGCAAGCGGACACCGAACCGAAGTCCGTCGATCAGGACGCGCTGGTGGCGGACATCGACCGCACCCGCGCGGAACTGGCGGCCACCATCGACGCCATATCCGACCGGGTGAGCCCCAAGAAGAACGCCCGCCGCGTCCTGGACCAGGTCCGCCAGCGTGCCGCCCAGGTCGACCCGAAGCTCGCGGGCGGCGGCGCTGCCGCGGTCGCCGTAGGCGTGGTCGTCCTCTTCGTCTGGCGCCGCCGCAAGCGCTGACACCAGAGCCCCGACGCTAGGGCCCCGGCTCCAGAGCGCCAACCGCCGCAAGCGCTAGCCGGCGCTCTTGGTCAGCTCTTCGTATTCGGCGGCAGAAAGCAGGTCGGGCGGCAGGGCCGGGTCGCCGTTGCCATCCTCCGCGACGCGGACCTTGAACATCCAGCCCGACGTGTAAGGCTCGGCGTTGACCAGGGAGGGGTCGTCCTCCAGCTCGGTGTTGATCTCGATGACCTCGCCGTCCACCGGGGAATACAGGTCACTGACGGACTTGACGGACTCGACCTCCCCGCAGGGTTGGCCCGCGGTCACGGCCGTGCCGACGGCGGGCAGGGAAATGTAGACCACGTCGCCAAGCTGCTGGGCCGCGAACTCGGTGATGCCCACCGACGCGGAGGTGCCCTCGACGGTCACCCACTCGTGCTCCTGGGTGTAGCGCAGATCGGCCGGAATGCTCATCGCTATTTACTCCTCCGGTAAAACGGCAAGTCCGTCAGGTCCGCGGGGGCCGCCTCCCCCCTGATATCCACGGCGAGCCCGGGGTGATCGCCGGGTTCGAGATACGCCATCGCGATCGGCACGCCCAGGGTGGGGGACGGGGCGCCGCTGGTCACGGTGCCGACGCGGGCCCCAGAACCGAGGACCGCGTAACCGTGCCGAGGGATCCGCCGGGACTCCATGGTCAGGCCGGCCAGGACGGCCCGCGGTCCCTCGGCAGCCCGTTCCTCAAGGGCCGAACGCCCGACGAAGTCACCCGGCTTGTCGAACTTCACCACCCGCCCTAGGCCCGCTTCAAACGGTGTCACGTCCGGGCCGAGCTCGTTGCCGTACAGCGGCATGCCGGCCTCCAGCCGGAGCGTATCGCGCGCGGCCAGGCCCGCGGGGACCAGGCCGGCCGGCCCGCCGGCCGCGGTCAACGCCTCCCAGATCCAAACGGCGTCCTCGGGCATGCAGTACACCTCCAAGCCGTCCTCTCCGGTGTACCCGGTGCGCGCCACCCACGACAGGCGCCCCGCGACGTCGCCGAACGCGCCGGTGTAGTACTTCATGGCGGAGAGGTCGAGCTCGGTCAGCGGGCCGAGGATCCCGGCCGCGGCCGGCCCCTGGATGGCGATCAGCGCGTAGTTGTCCGTCGCCTCCTCGACCTCGGCGTCGGCCCCCACACGAGCCGCTCGCGAGGCCAGCTCGCGGTACACCGTCGAAGTGTTGGAGGCGTTGGCGACGACCATGAACTCCTGCTCGCTCGGCCGGTAGACGACCAGGTCGTCGAGCACGCCGCCGTCGGGGGCGCAGATCATCGTGTACCTGGCCCGCCCCGGCACCAGGGCGGACAGGTGCCCGACCAGCGCGTAATCGAGCACCGGACCGGCGTCCGGCCCCGTCACCATGATCTCGCCCATGTGCGACAGGTCGAACAGCCCGGCCGCGCGGCGCACCGCGAGGTGCTCCGCCGTCTCGCTGGTGTAGCGCAGCGGCATCTGCCAGCCGGCGAAGGAGGTCATGGTCGCCCCGAGGCGCTCGTGCACGGCGTGCAGCGGAGTCTGCCTCGGACGTTCTCCTGAGGAAGTCATCTGGGAATGGTATTCCGGAACCATGGACCTTCTCACCGAGAACCAGATCAGCGCCGAACTGGCCGAACTTCCCGCCTGGACCCGCGACGGTAACGAGATCGTCACGACCACCGTCCGCAAGGACTTCCGCGACGCCCTGCTGTACCTCGGAGCCGTCGCCTACCTGGCCGAGAAGGCCAACCACCACCCGGACGTCGCCATCTCCTGGAACCGGGTCACGCTGACCCTGAGCACCCACTCCGCGGGCGGCCTGACTGCCAACGACATGGCCCTGGCCCGCCAGATCTCGGCCCTGACCTGAGCCTCCGGAAACCTTCCGGAACCCCGGAGGCAACATCCGGCGGGGTTTCACCAAATTTGCACAAATCGAAACCTGAACAGCCTTCTGAGCCTGCCCAACCGTGGGATCGTGGGCACGCGCGCTCGCCCGCCCCCCGGGCGACCATCGCGCCTGTTGCCCTAGGAGAAAGCTCATGAGGAGTCGACCTAACAGACAGGGCCTTCCGGCCGTCCGCCACGCCCCATGGATCCGCATCACCACGGCCGCCGCCTCGGCCGCCATGCTCAGCACCCTCGGCCTCGCCGGGACCTCGCTGACCGCCTCGCCCGCCGCCAACGCCGCCAGCACGGCGCGGCTCAAGGTCGCCGACGACAGCGCCAGCTGCCATCTCGGCCACGGCATCCAGCACGTCGTCCAGCTCACCTTCGACAACGTGCACTTCTTCCGTGACAACCCCAACGTCCCGTCCGACCTGGAGCAGATGCCGAACCTGCTGAACTTCTTCCAGAACAACGGCACGATCCTGTCGAACAACCACACCCCGCTGATCGCGCACACCGCCGACGACATCCTGACGACCTACAGCGGCCTGTACGGCGACCGGCAGGGCGACGGGATCTCCAACGACTACGAGAGCTACAACAGGAACGGCCCGAACGCGACGTTCGGCACCACCGACCTCGACGCGGCGTTCACCTACTGGACCGACCCGATCGCCGACGAGAACTCCCCGCCGAGCACCGGGAACGACACGAACCCGAACATGGTCTACTCGCCGGTCCCGCCGGCCACCGCATCGAGCCCGGTCAGCCCCACCAGCACGCCTCCGGCGCCGTGGGTCCCGTTCACCCGGGCCGGCTGCAACGTCGGTGACATCGCCACCGCGAACCAGGAGCTCGAGAGCACCTCGCCGGACATGGCCGACGCGTTCGGCGCCAACTCTCCCGAGGTCGCGCAGCTGAACGCCGACCCTGACTCCTTCAAGGACCCGGAGACCGCGGACTACATCGGCGTCGCCGTGCACTGCGCCCAGGGCAATGCCTTCTGCACCTCCGCCACGGGGGACCGAGGCAACGAGACCACGTCGTCGCCCACCGCGCAGCCCGACCTGCTGCCGGACGAGCCGGGCGGTTACCACGGGTTCGAGGCCCTGTTCGGCCACAAGTACGTCGCGCCGCAGCTCGGAGCGGGCCAGGCCAGCCTGTCGCGCAACGGGTATGAGATCACCAACGCGGCCGGGAACCTGGTCGACCTGAACGGCAATGAGATCGACGGCGCGTTCCTGACCGACTTCCCGGGCTTCCCCGGCTTCAGCAGCATCAACGCCTCGCAGACGCTGGCCTACATGGCCGACATGCTGGAGACAGGCGTCCCCGTGGTCAGCGGCTACATCTCCGACCTGCACGGCAACGAGTTCATCAACGGGCTGAGCAGCAAGGGCGAGCCCTGCTACCACGCGGGCGACGCGCTGGGCAGCGGCACCGCCTGCTACATCGCCCAGGCGGCGTACTACAACGCGGCGTTCGGTACCTTCTTCCAGCGCCTGGCCGCCGACGGCATCACCCCGTCTAACACGCTGTTCATCCTCAGCTCCGACGAGGGCGATCACGAGGCGGGCGCCAACGTCGGGCGGGCCATCCAGCCCACCCCGGCCAACTGCGACGGCGTGACCGTGGCCTGCACCTACCCGGACGGGACCTTCGGCGAGCTGGACGGCAACGTGACTGGGCTGCTGGCCCAGGAGAAGAGCAACACGACCGCGTTCGGCTTGGAGGAAGACACCGCGCCGGAGTACTACATCAACGGCGATCCCGGGCCTGACGCGACCGTGACCAGGACGCTGGAGCGCGACGTCGCCGGGCTGACCGCGGCCAACCCCTACACCGGGCAGACCCAGCCGATCGCGAATTACCTGGCCGATCCCACCGAAGAGGCGATCCTGCACTTCGTCAACGCCGACCCAGCCAGGACGCCGACGTTCGCCGAGTTCGCCAAACCCGACTACTTCATCACACCAGGGTCGGCGACCTGCAACGACACCGTGACGGGCATAGACGACAACACCGCGGACTGCGTGACGCAGGACGACGAGTTCGCCTGGGACCACGGCGACTACGCGGCCGAGGTCAACTCGAACTACGTGGGCTTCGTCGGGCCCGGGGTCAAGAACCTCGGACTCGACGGCTGGGGACCCTCCCAGGGCCCGAACTCGTCAGGCGCGAACAGCGGCCAGACCGTCGTGGCCGACGAGAACAACCCCGGCACCTGGACCGACGAGACCGACATCCGGCCTACCGAGATGTACCTGCTCGGGCTCAGGGACGACTACGAGCACGACGGCCGGGTGATCACCGAGATCCTGTCCCACCCGAACGCCGCGCTGGCCGCGCCCGGCGTGGCCCAGCTGGGGGCCTGCTACAAGCAGCTCAACTCCAGCGTGGGCCAGTTCGGCAACTACACCCTGCAGGCTGACACTGCGGCGATTGAGAGCAGCACGCCCGGTGACTTCGAGTACCTAGCGACCGACAAGGCGCTGGCCGGTCTTGAGAAGCTCCGCGATGCGGTGGCGCTCAGCATCAAGGGCGAACTCGAAGCGGCCGCGTTCCAGGACAAGCCGGTCCTCGCCCCACAGCTCCAGGCGTTCGTCTGCCAGGGGGTGATCAACTCCGCGCACGCCCTGGCCAGCCACGTCTGACCAGCTAGCGGCCAACCCCGGACGCGCCTGCGACGCCCGTGTCAGGGCAGCGGCGCGGCCGGGGACCGCGCTAGCGGACAATGGGAGGCGTGGAATCCGCTGAGCCCGCCACCCCAGGCCGGCCGCGCGAGGTTGTCATCCTCGGCTCGACCGGCTCGATCGGCACGCAGGCGCTGGACATCATCCGGCGCAACCCGGACCGCTTCCGCGTAGTGGCCCTCGCTGCGGGCGGCGCAGATCCCGACGCCCTGGCCCGGCAGGCGGCCGAGTTCGGCGTGGCGGCGGTCGCCGTAGCCAGCCCGGCCGCCGCACCCGAACTGCGCGCCGCCCTCCACCGCCTCCTTCTTTTTGACCGAACGACCGATGGTTCCCCCTCCGCTCCGCCACCTCCTCCCGCATTGCCTGAGGTCCTCGCCGGACCGGACGCCGTCTGCGAGGTGGCCCGGTGGCCGGCCGACGTGGTGCTTAACGGGGTGACCGGGGCCGCGGGCCTGCTGGCCACGCTGGCCGCGCTGGACGCCGGGCGGATCCTGGCCCTGGCCAACAAGGAGTCGCTGATCATCGGCGGCCCGCTGGTCACCAGCCGGGCCAAGCCCGGGCAGATCGTCCCGGTCGACTCCGAACACTCCACGATCGCGCAGTGCCTGCGCGCCGGCCGCGATTCCGAGGTGCGCCGGCTGGTGCTCACCGCGAGCGGCGGGCCGTTCCGCGGCTGGAGCAGGCACCGGCTGGAAGGCGTCACGCCAGAGCAGGCGCTCGCGCACCCCACCTGGAATATGGGCCCGCTGGTCACGGTCAATTCGGCCACGCTGGTGAACAAGGGCCTGGAGGTGATCGAGGCACACCTGCTGTTCGGCTTCGGGCTGGACCGGATCGACGTCGTGGTCCACCCCCAGTCGATCGTGCACTCGATGGTGGAGTTCGCCGACGGAGCGACCATCATCCAGGCTTCCCCGCCGGACATGCGGCTGCCGATCTCGCTGGGCCTGGCCTGGCCGGACCGGGTGGCGGACGCCGCGCCGGGTCTCGACTGGTCCACGGCGGCGGCCTGGACGTTCGAGCCGCTCGACGACGCGGCGTTCCCCGCGGTGGCGCTGGCCAGGCAGGCGGCCGCCGCCGGCGGCACCGCCCCGGCCGTCTACAACGCCGCGAACGAGGCGTGCGTGGCGGACTTTCTGGCCGGACGGATCGGCTTCAGCAGGATTGTGGACACCGTGGCGCGGATAGTCTCAGAACATGACGTCGATCACACGGCCGTCACGACGGTGGCCGACGTGCTCGCGGTCGACGACTGGGCCCGGCGGCGGGCCAGGGAGCTGAACGTCTGGGAGGGCGGCGGATGGACCTGATCGGCTGGGTCATCTTCCTTGTTGCCCTGCTGTTTTCCGTCATGCTGCACGAGACCGGGCACTTCGTCCTGGCCAAGCGGTTCGGCATGAAGGTCACCCGCTACTTCGTCGGGTTCGGCCCGACGATCTGGTCGACCTGGCGGGGCGAGACCGAGTACGGGATCAAGGCGCTGCCGATCGGCGGGTTCGTCAAGATCGTCGGAATGCACTCGCTCGACGATCCGGACGACCCGGAGGATGAAGGCAGGTCGTTCCGCCGCCAGCGGGCCTGGAAGCGGATCGTCGTCCTGTCGGCCGGCTCGTTCATGCACTTCGTGCTGGCTTTCCTGCTCATCGCCGGCCTGGCGCTCGGCGTCGGCATCGAGAACGACAACACCACCCAGCTCGGCACGATCAGCACGTGCGTGGCGTCCAGCGTCACCGCCCTGGACAACGGCACCTGCACCGCCTCGGACCCCGTAGCCCCGGCCAAGCTGGCCGGGCTCCAGGTCGGTGACACAGTCACGGCCTTCGACGGCAAGCCGGTGAACAACTGGACGCAGCTCGGCAACGACATCCGCGACGCACCCGTCGGCTCGCCCGCCTCCATCACCGTCCGGCGCCACGGGAAGCTCCTCACCCTGCACACCACGCTGTCAAGCGTCAGCGGGCGCACCGGCGCCTACCTGGGGATCGCGCCCACCACGGTGTTCCAGATCGCGAGCCCGCTCGGCGCCATCGATTACGCGGGCACGTCCTTCGGGCAGGTCGTGGCCGGCTCGGCCAAGGCCGTGGTGGCGTTCCCGGGCGCGCTGCACGATCTGTTCAACAAGAAGAAGCGGGCGAGCACCGCGGGCGGCCAGGTCATCGGGGTGGTCGGCGCGGCCGAGGCCACCGGCGAGGCCGTCGCCGCGAACGTGGGCTGGCAGTACAAGGTCAGCTTCATCCTGCTGCTGATCGCGTCCCTGAACATCTTCGTCGGCCTGTTCAACATGCTGCCGCTGCTCCCGTTGGACGGCGGGCACATCGCCGTGATCATCTACGAGCGGATCCGCGCCGGCTTCGCCCGGCTGCGCGGGCGGCCAGACCCCGGCCTGGCCAACATGGCCAAGCTCCTGCCCGTCAGCTTCAGCCTGTTCATGGTGCTGGTGTTCTTCAGCCTCGTGATAATCCTGGCCGACATCGTGAACCCGGTGAACATCGTGGGTTGATTGACCCCGGCCAGTTACCTTCCCTACCCGACGCGTCCGTCAGCGTCCGTCCCCGCCCATTTACTGGGTAATGGAAGAATGGCTGGGTACTGCGACTCGGGATGTATCAAAACCGAACGGATGGGGGCCATGAGTACTGACCTCGGGATGCCGCAGGTCCCTCCCGCGCCTCTGGCGCCGCGCAGGCTGTCCCGCCAGATCATGGTGGGCTCCGTGCCGGTGGGCGGCGGAGCGCCGGTGACGGTGCAGTCGATGACGACCACGCTGACCGCCGACGTGAACGCGACGCTCCAGCAGATCGCCGAACTGACCGCCACCGGATGCCAGATCGTCCGGGTCGCGGTCCCGTCCCAGGACGACGCCGACGCGCTGCCGGAGATCGCGAGGAAGTCGCAGATCCCGGTCATCGCCGACATCCACTTCCAGCCCAAGTACGTGTTCGCGGCGATCGACGCCGGGTGCGCGGCGGTCCGGGTCAACCCGGGCAATATCAAGCAGTTCGACGACAAGGTGGCCGAGATCGCCCGCGCCGCGAAGGACGCCGGGATCCCGATCAGGATCGGCGTGAACGCGGGCTCGCTGGACAAGCGCCTGCTCGCCAAGTACGGCAAGGCCACCCCCGAGGCGCTGGTCGAGTCGGCGCTGTGGGAATGCTCCCTGTTCGAGGAGCACGGGTTCCGCGACATCAAGATCTCGGTCAAGCACCACGACCCGGTCGTGATGATCAACGCGTACCGCCAGCTCGCCGCGCAGTGCGACTACCCGCTGCACCTGGGCGTGACCGAGGCCGGGCCCACGTTCCAGGGCACGATCAAGTCCGCGGTGGCATTCGGCGCCCTGCTGGCCGAGGGCATCGGGGACACGATCCGCGTCTCCCTGTCCGCGCCGCCGGTGGAGGAAGTCAAGGTCGGCATCTCGATCCTGGAATCGCTCGGCCTGCGCCAGCGCCGCCTGGAGATCGTCTCGTGCCCGTCCTGCGGCCGGGCCCAGGTGGACGTGTACAAGCTGGCCGAGGAGGTGACCGCCGGGCTGGACGGCTTGGAGGTCCCGCTGCGCGTCGCGGTCATGGGCTGCGTGGTCAACGGCCCCGGCGAGGCGCGCGAGGCCGACCTGGGCGTGGCCTCGGGCAACGGCAAGGGACAGATCTTCGTCCACGGCCAGGTGATCGCTACCGTGCCCGAGTCGGCCATCGTCGAGACGCTGATCGAGGAGGCCATGCGCCTAGCGGAGCAGGCCGCCGCGGCCGGCGACGATGACCCGCAGGCCCCCGGCCATCCCGTCGTCACGGCCTACTGAGGCACGGCCTTCTGAAACTCGGTCTTCAGAGGCTTTCCTGTTCGCGTTATCCGGTCTGCCTGAGCGCGGGGCTCGTCGTCATCGTCTCGGCGTAAACCACTTCGCCGACCGCGTCGGCCGCCTCGGCCCGGGCGCCGGCCGGCAGCAGGTCGTCGGTGACGAGCACGTCTACCTCGTTCAGGCGCGCGAACGAGCTCAGGCTCACCACGCCCCACTTGGTGTGGTCGGCCAGCAGCACGACGCGGCGCGCGACCCTGATGAAGGTCCGGTTGGTCTCGGCCTCGGCGAGGTTGGGAGTGGTCAGCCCGGCCTCGGCGTCAAAGCCGAAGCACCCGAGGAACAGCAGGTCGAAATGGAGCGACCGGATCGTCAGGTCGGCCATCGGGCCGACCAGCGCGTCGGAGGCGGTGCGCACGCCGCCGGTCAGGATCACCGAATCGGCCGTCCCGTCCAGCCCGCGCGTCCCGTTGAACGCGTTCATCACGTGCAGCGAGTTGGTGACGATGGTCAGCCCGGGCACGTCGAGCAGGCACTGCGCCAGCGCCAGCGTGGTTGACCCGGCCGTGACCGCGATCGCCGTCCCCGGCCTGACCAGCCGCGCGGCGGCGCGGGCGATCGCGTTCTTTTCCGAGCGCTCGAGCACGAGCTTGGCCTCGAACCCCGGCTCAGGACTAGCGGGCGTCCCCGGCAGGACCGCCCCGCCGTGCACCTTTTCCACCAGGCCATCCCTGGCGAGGACCTCAAGATCCCTGCGGATCGTCATATCCGAAACGCCCAGTCGCTGGGTGAGATCGCTGACCCGTGCGCTGCCGTCGCTCCGGACGGCTTGCAAGATGAGCGACTGGCGGTGTCTGGCTAGCATCCGAGCTACATCTCCTTGTCACCGGATGGCGCCCGGGCCCGTGCGGGTAGGGCCCGGTCGCGTCATCCGTTGTCACTGAGACGATGCCCGGCGCTGTTTGGTTCCGGGGATCGATGTTCGAAGCAGGCGAGATTCTGACGACTTACCCGGCGCCCCGGTGGGGTATGGCCGGCCTCGGTTAGCAGCACTTGATCGTGCGCGACTGCACACGCTAGGGCTCGATCCGGTCCAGCCGTGTGGTCCCGGTGCGGATAAGGCCGCGACCGATACGCTACTGAGCGTGAGCGCCGGTTGGCGTATCGATCGTGTTTCGCGTTCGTTGCCGTAAAGAGACTTGTTAGCGTTAACATTGCCGCACAAGTTCTTTGGCCGTGACGCATTCATTACCGCGGCGCGGCCCCGGCGGGGCGTGGCCCCGCATGGCAAATGGCCGGACCAGATCGACCGCCCGAAGCGGCGAGGGGAGGCGCGGCAGACCGAGGTTCACGCCAGCGATTCGCTCCTTACTCTGTGCTCAGACTCAGCCTCTACGTAAATCGGTTCGAAAGATTTTGGACGTGTCCGGTGTCTTACGGGTGATCATGAACAGGCTCAGTGTTTGTTGCAAAGTGGCAGGTACGTGCTCAGGCCGAGGCTGGTATCGGAATTGACTCGAAACTTTCGAGTCTCTGCGGTGCCCTAATGAGTGTTCACGACCAGACCTAGCGGGCCCGGTTCGGGAGAGTGCCCTATCCCGGGGATAGATTCCATGGAGGTCACTAGATGAAGAAAAAGGTCGACCCCGTAGTCGACGAAGCCATTGAGACCCTTAACATGAAGGACGGGCCCTCCCGTCGCCGGCTGCTGGAGGGGGCCGGGCTGTTCAGCGCCACCGCGGCCGCCTCCGCGCTCATCGCGGCCTGCACCTCGTCCAGCTCGAGCAGCGCCGCCCCGACAGCGGCGCCTTCGGTGGTCAGCACGCTGGGGAACTTCCCGAAGACTCCGGCGTGGCAGTTCTGGTTCGACAACCACGTCACCACCAACCTGTTCTTCGTGCCCACCCAGTTCGGGTTCAAGGACGCGGCCGCACTGCTGGGCCTGCCGACGCCGAAGTGGGGCGGCTCGGACAACTCCATAGTCGCGGACATGGTCGCCTACATGAGGACCGCGATCGCCGCGGGGGCGAAGGGGATCGCCACCACGGTGATCAACGCGAGTCCCAGCGATACGACGTTCACCACCCCCGTGGCGGCCGCGATGAGCGCCGGCATCCCCGTGGTCAGCTACAACGCCGACGGTCCCATTATCAAGGGCGTCGTGACGCCAGGGACCAACCGGCTCTGCTACGTCGGCCAGGCACTCTACGTCTCCGGCCAGCAGATGGGAGCGCGGATCCTGGCCAACACCAAGCCAGGGCACGTTGTCATCTTCATCGCCACCCCGGGTACGGCCAACATCCAGCCCCGGTTCGACGGCGCGTCCTCGGTGCTTACCCCGGCCGGCTACAAGGTGAGCCTGGTGGCGACAGGGGCGTCGACAGCGGTCGAGGGACCGCCAGAGAAGGCCTTCCTGCTCGCCAACAAGTCGAGCCTGGTGGGCGCGTTCGCGGTGGACGCGGGCTCCACCGAGCTCCTCGGCCCGCAGCTCGCCTCCGTCGGCCTGGCGGGCAAGATCTACGCGGGCGGGTTCGACCTCACCCCGGGCACGCTGACCGCGATCAAGTCGGGCCAGCTCGACTTCACCATCAACCAGGACCCGTACCTGCAAGGCTTCCTGCCGGCGCTGTACCTGTACCTGTACAACCTGACCGGCGGGCTGGTACTCCCGCCGGACACCGACACCGGCCTGACCTTCGTGGACTCGTCCACCGTCGGCGCGTACCTCACGACCAGCACCACGTACGAGGGCTCGACGGGCGCCACCAAGCCCACCCTCGTCCCGCGGTCCGGCCCCATCACGAACCCGGTCGCCACCACGAGCACCTGACGGCTGCGGTTCGAAGTCCTTACTGGATCGTGGCGCGTCGGCGTCGGATACTGGGCCTGTGCACGCAGGCCGGTTTCCCGGCGTCGGCGCGTCACGCGTGCCGACGGCGAGCACGCGGAAGGGAGCGGCCGAAGTGAGCGGGACCGCCGAGCGTACTCCGGCTGTGGCCGGACAGCCCCCGGGATCCCCGGTGCCCGGGAATGGCACGTGGCGGCAGCTGCGGGGAACGGGAACGTTCCTGTTGCGCCAGCGCGAGCTGACCGTGTTCGTAGTCGTGGTCCTGCTGACCCTCTACTTCGGCGTGATCTCCTCGACCGGCCGGGCCGTGTTCTTCGAGAAGGCCGACCTGATCAACCTCGGCCAGATCGGGGCGCCGATCATCATCATCGCGCTCGGCGAGGTGCTGCTGCTGATCTGCGGTGAGATCGACATCTCGGTCGGGTTCATCTACGCGTTCACGCCGTTCATCATGTACTTCCTGATCCAGTACGACGGCGTGCCCGGCATCCTCGCGATCATCCTCGCGCTGGTCTGCGCGGCTGCGATCGGCTGGGTCAACGCGTTCATCACCGTCACCATCGGGGTGCCGTCGTTCATCACGACCCTAGGCACCGGCTTCGTCCTCTACGGCCTCATCCTGACCATGTCGCACGGCGAGCAGGCCCCCGTCCCGGCGAAGGTGCTCGGCATCGGCCAGTGGCTCGGCACCGACGCCTTTGCCGAGATCATCTGGGCAGTCGTCCTCGTCGCCCTCCTTCACGTGCTCTTGCGGCGGACCCGGTGGGGGCTGCACACGATCGCGGTCGGCGGCAACCAACTCGGGTCGGCCGAGGCCGGCGTCAACGTCGCCCGGATCAAGTACGGCAACTTCATGATCACCGCCCTGCTCGGCGGGTTCGTCGGCATCCAGATCGCGTTCCAGACCAACGTCATCGACACGTTCTCCGGCGGGGCCGCCTACCAGCCGATGTTCTACGCGGTCGCCGCCGCGGTGCTCGGCGGCACTTCCATGCTCGGCGGCTCCGGCACCATGATCGGCGCGTTCCTCGGCGCGGCCGTCCTCACGATCCTCCAGGACGGCTTCGCGGTGCTGGGGATCAGCGCCTATCCGCTGGAGATCTTCTTCGGCGGCGCCATCCTCATCTCGATGATCGCCAGCGTCCAGCTCGCGCGGCTGCGCGCCAGGGGGAGGATACAACGATGACGGCGGAAGCGCCGCAGGCCAGCAGCACCAGCGTGCTGCGGGCCGAGCACATCTCGAAGCAGTTCGGCGCTGTGACCGCCCTGCGCGACGTGAACCTGCACCTGGCCCGCGGCGAGGTGCTCGCCCTCCTCGGCGACAACGGCGCGGGCAAGTCGACCCTCATCAAGATCTTGTGCGGCTTCCAGCAGCCCGATTTCGGTCGGATCCTGCTCGATGACCAACAGGTCACGTTCAAGTCGGTCGATCACGCCCGGTCGCTCGGGATCGACGTCGTCTACCAGGACCTGGCTCTGGTCAATCAGCTCAGCGTCTACCACAACATGTTCCTCAACCGGGAGCGGGTCCGCGGGCTGCTGCTCAGCAACCGGACGATGCGGCGGCTCGCGCGCCAGTACCTGGACGAGATGGGCGTGCAGATCCCGTCCGTCGACGCCGACGTCGCCGCGCTCTCCGGCGGCCAGCGCCAGGCCATCGCCGTGGCCCGCTCGGTGTTCACCGCCGCGAAGATCCTGCTCCTCGATGAGCCGCTGGCGGCCATGGGCGCCAAGGAGGCGGCCCTGATCCTGGACCTGATCCTGGACCTGAAGCGCAGGGGCGACGTGTCGATCATCATCATCGCGCACAACTACGGGCAGGTGCTGGAGATCTGCGACCGGGTGAACCTGCTGCAGCACGGCGAGATCACGTTGGACAAGCTGGCCAAGGACACCTCGGTCCAGGAGCTGAACGAGATCGTGATCGAGGAATACCGCAGGGCACTGCAGGAGCGTCAACGTTCCGCGTGATCGGGGGCAGCCCGCCTCCCCATGGTCGGCGCGCACCCCGGTCATGGCCGATATGGCGCGGCAGGCAGGAACTGACCGACCTGGTCGTCGCCGAATACCGCAAGGCCCTGGAGGTCCGGCCCGGGCGGGACATCCGACCTCATACCAAAGGCCCGGCGGGCTGATGCTTACCGCCCGCCCGGGCATTACCATGCGCCTATACGCCGAACTCCGCTCCGAAGGAGCATGAATTATGGACAGTGCCGCCAGGAACTTTCCGCCCGGCGACCTCAGGGTTTCTGACGCCGACCGCGACCGGGCGCTGGCCGAGCTGAGCGACGCCTTCCGGGTCGGCCGGATCACGGCCGGCGAATTCGACCAGCGATCTGGGCAGGCCTTGGCCGCCCGCACCGGGAAAGAACTGACCGCCCTGCTCGCCGACCTGCCGCTAGATCGCGCCCCCGCGACACCCGCCACCGCCGCGGACCGAGCGCTGCGCGTCCTTGGCGACCGGCGCGTCATGGTCGCATCCGCCCTCGCCGCCACCACCTTCGCCGCCGTCGCCGCCACGAACGCTCTAAGCAGCGGCCCCGCCCTCGTCCCCACCCTCGCCCGGGCGGCCCCCGCCCTCGGCCAGGCGGGAGGTACGTGCCCGGCGGCATCCGGTTCCGCTTGTACAGAGCTCATCCAGGAAATGGCGGCCCATGCCGGCCAGCTCGGGCCGTGGTGGTCGTCGAACATTTCGCTCTCCCCCAGCCCCGGCTTCGACTGGGCCGGCACGCTAACACCAGCAGCGGTCGCTGTGCTGTTCGTCGTGCTGATCATCTTCCTGCGCGTGACCCGCGCCGGCCGCCCCTAGACTCCGGGCACGCTGACGGGCTAAGCACGCGGCTCGCGCCCATCCGGCCCCCCAGCGGCGGATCAGGCGTCCCGCACCGCGGCGTAGCGGTCGCGGATCACGGGCTCGGGAACGGCCTCGTACCGCTGGGCCGTCGCCAGCGTCCAGTCCGGAGGCGCCACGCCGCCGGCCAGTAGCCAGGCGGCCTGCCGGGCCGCGCCGTCGGCGACGTACTCGGCCGCTTCGGGCACCTCGACCGGAACGCCGAAGACCGCGGGCGCGATCCGGCGCACCGCTTCTGACCGTGCGCCGCCCCCGATCAGCAAGACGCGCCGGACTTCGATGCCCGCCGCCCGGATCGCATCGAGCCCGTCGGCGAGCCCGCAGAGCATCCCCTCCACGGCGGCCCTGGCGAGGTTCTCCGGCCGGGCATTCTCCCCGGTCAAACCCTGCAGCGTGCCGGTGGCGTCCGGCCGGTTCGGAGTTCGCTCGCCCTCGAGGTAGGGCAGCATGACCAGCCCGTCGGCCCCGGGCCCGGCCGAGAGCGCCAGCCGGGAGAGTCCGTCCAGGCTGGTACCGAGGATGACCGCGACCGCCTCGAGCACCCTGGCCGCATTCAGCGTGGCAACCAGCGGCAGGAAGCGCCCGGTGGCATCCGCGAAGCCGGCGATCGTGCCGCTCGCGTCCGCCGTGGGCGTAGCGCTCACCGCGAAGACCGTGCCGGAGGTGCCCACGGAAATCACCACGTCGCCGGCCGCAGCGCCGAGGCCGAGCGCGGCGGCCGCGTTATCGCCAGCACCCGGGCCGAGCCGGATCGGTTCCTGGCCGTGCGGGACCAGGCCAGCGGCGCACCCGTCTGCCGCCACCTCTCCCGTCGGCTCGGCGGGACCAAGCCGCCCGCCTACCTTCACCTCTCCCGTCGGCTCGGCGGGACCGAGCACCCGCGGGACGGCTGGTTCGCGTCCGCAGGCGCGCCGTAGCAGGTCAGGCCGGTAGGCGCCGGACGCGGGGGACCAGTAGCCGGTGCCGCTGGCGTCACTGCGGTCGGTCCGCAGCCGGTCAAGGTCGCCACCGACCCGCCCACCGGCCAGTCTCCACGTGAGCCAGTCGTGCGGCAGGCAGACGGCGGCCGTGCGCGCCATCGCGGCCGGTTCGTGCTCCGCGAGCCACCGCAACTTCGTCACGGTAAACGAGGCGACAGGCACGCTGCCGACCGCATCCGCCCACTCGGCGGCGCCGCGCGCCGCGTCACCCGCGCCGAGCTCAGCGACCAGTTCCGCCGCCGCGCCCGCCGACCGGGTGTCATTCCACAGCAGCGCCGGCCTGACGACGCCCCCGTGCTCATCAAGGCAGACCATGCCGTGCTGCTGCCCGGCCACCGAGACGGCTGCGACGCCGTCCAGGCCGCCCGCTCCGGCCAGGGCCTCCTGCAGCGCACGCCACCAGTCGGCGGGGTCGACCTCCGTGCCGGGCGGGTGCGCCGCCCGTCCCTCGCGCACCAGGACCCCGGTGCTCGCCTCGCGGATTACTACCTTGCAGGCCTGCGTGGACGAGTCAATCCCCGCGACCAGCGCGCTCACCGGGCGCGCAGCAAGTGCTCGATCGCCAGCTGATTAAGCCGAACGAACCCGTAGCCGGGAGCCCCGGCGGCGTCGGCGTCGAAGTCCTCGAAGGCACTGCGGTCGGCCAGCAGCCCGGCATAGGTCTCGCCGGGCGCCAGCGTCGGCGTGCCGAGTTCCGCCACCCGGCACGCGGCCTGGGCCTCGATCACGTCCGGGTCAGCGCGGAACGCCGCCGCCCGCTCCTTGAGCAGCAGGTACATGCGCATGTTCGCCGCCGCCGAGGTCCACACGCCCGCCTTGTCCTCGGTCCGCGAGGGCTTGTAGTCGAAATGCCGCGGTCCGTCGTAAGCAGGCCCGCCGCCGATCCCGCCGAACTCCAGGAGGTGGACTAGCGAGAAGGCGTTCGCCAGGTCCCCGTGACCGAAGACCAGATCCTGATCGAACTTGATGCCCCGCTGGCCGTTCAGGTCAATGTGGAACAGCTTGCCGTGCCACAGGGCCTGGGCCACGCCGTGGGTGAAGTTCAGCCCGGCCATCTGCTCGTGGCCGACCTCGGGGTTGAGCCCGACCATCTCGTGGTGTTCCAGGCTCGCGATAAACGCCAGGGCGTGCCCGACGGTCGGCAGCAGGATGTCCCCGCGCGGCTCGTTCGGCTTCGGTTCCAGCGCGAACCGGATGCCGTAATCGTGGTCCTGCACGTAGCCGGCCAGCATGTCGACGGCCTCCCGGTAGCGGTCGAGCGCCGCCCGCACGTCCTTCGCGCTGTCGTACTCACTGCCCTCGCGCCCGCCCCACATCACGTAGGTGTGCGCGCCCAGCTGCGCGGCCAGGTCGATGTTGCGCATCACCTTGCGCAGCGCGAACCGGCGCACCGCACGGTCGTTGCTGGTGAAACCCCCATCCTTGAACACCGGGTGGGTGAACAGGTTCGTCGTCATCATCGGCACCACCAGGCCCGTCTCCTTCAGGGCGGCGGTGAACCGGTCGATGTGGCGGGCGCGGGCCGCGTCGTCGCTGCCGAACGGGATCAGGTCATCGTCGTGGAAGGTGACGCCGTACACGCCAAGCCGGGCCAGTTCGTGCACCGCCTCCACCGGGTCGAGCGGTGCTCGGGTGGGGTCGCCGAACGGGTCGCGGGCTGGCCAGCCGACGGTCCAGAGCCCGAATGTGAAACGGTCGGCGGGCGTGGGCTGAGCGGGCATCGGACCTCCATGAGTTCGCCGACGGGACACGCATCCCGATGTTCTTGTGGCCATTGTGCCGTCTGCCGCCGGGGAACGGCGAGGACCCCGGCTCTGAGCTGGGAAGTCCGGCGACCTGGACTATACTGGGCACGGCCTTGTTGCATGTGAGCGTTCCCAGCCACGGCGGCACCGCAGGTGGACGGCTGGCCAGGACTAAAGAGATGACTGCGTGATGTCTGCTGTGAGCCGCCCGTCCGCCAAGCCGGTCATGGCCGATGTCGCGCGCCAGGCCGGCGTCTCGCATCAGACGGTCTCGCGCGTGCTCAACGGCCACCCGAACGTCAGCGGGAAGACCAGGGCCACCGTCCTCGCCGCCATCCGCGACCTGGGCTATCGTCCGAACGCCGCCGCCCGGTCGCTCGTCACAGGCCGCACCAACGTGCTGGGCGTGATCAGCTTTGACACCACGCTCTACGGGCCGGCGTCGATGCTGTACGGCCTCGAGCGGGCCGCCCATCCCGGCTACTCGGTGGCGATCGCCAGCCTGGCCCGCTTTGACCGCCGGTCGCTGGACGAGGCGGTGGAGCGGTTCCTCGGCCAGGGCGTCGACGGCATCATCGTCATCGCGCCAGAGACCGCCGCGGTGGAGGCCCTCACCGGACTGGCCGGCGACATGCCGCTGGTCGCCGTGGGCTGCGGGACACGCGCCCGCCTTCCCTCGGTAGCCATCGACAACCTGTCCGGGGCGGCGCAAGCCACGCAGCACCTGCTCGACCTGGGGCATGAGACCGTGCACCATATCGGCGGCCCAGACAGCTGGCTGGACGCCCAGGAACGAGTGGAAGGCTGGCGGAAGACCCTGCGCTCGGCGGGCGCCCCCGAACCTGACCTGCTCCGCGGTGACTGGTCGGCGCGCTCTGGCTACGAGGTCGGCCACCGGCTGGCCACCATGCGCGAGGTGACCGCGGTGCTGTGCGGTAACGACCCGATGGCCCTCGGCCTGCTCCGCGCCCTGGCCGAGTGCGGCCGCGGCGTTCCCGGCGACGTCAGCGTGGTGGGATTCGACGATGTTCCCGAGGCCGCATTCTTCCTGCCGCCGCTGACGACGGTCCGCCAGGATTTCGGCGAGCTAGGCAAGCGCGCCCTGCACCTGCTCCTGGACCGCATCTCCGGCGAGCACGCGCCCCGGCCGACCCGGCCGATAGAACCGGAACTTGTGGTGCGGGCGAGCGCAGGCCCGGCCGGTGGCCGCAGGCCCCGCTGACCGTCCCGCGCACCGACGGGTCCCGCGCTGAGGTCACTGCGAACTGACCGGTCCCGCGCCGAGGTCACCGCGAACTGACGGGTCCTGTGCCGAGGTCACCGCGAACTGACGGGTCCTGTGCCGAGGTCACCGCGAACTGACGGGTCCTGCGATCAGGCTCGCCCCGGCGGGCCCGTTACGCCAGAATAAGGTTGTGAGCGTTAACAACGGACCGAGCGGTTACGTGGTCGGCGTCGACTTCGGCACCCTGTCCGGTCGCGCCCTGGTGGTCCGCGTGGCCGATGGCGCTGAACTCGGTACCGCCGTGCACGAGTACCGGCACGGCGTGATGGATACCGTGCTGGCTTGCTCGGGCAGGCCTCTCCCGCCCGACTGGGCGCTGCAAGACCCAGAGGACTACCGGGACGTGCTGCGCCAGGCCGTCCCGGCTGCGGTCGCCGCCGCCGGCGTCGACCCGGAGCAGGTGATCGGCATCGGCACCGACTTCACGGCCTGCACGGTCCTGCCGGTCCTGCCCGACGGAACCCCGCTCTGCGAGTTCTCGGAGCTGCGGGACCGTCCGCACGCCTACCCGAAGCTCTGGAAGCATCACGCCAGCCAGCCGCAGGCGGACAGGATCACCGAGCTGGCGCACACGCGCGGCGAGCCGTGGCTCGCCCGTTACGGCGGCAAGATCTCGGCCGAGTGGCAGTTTGCCAAGGGGCTCCAACTGCTGGAGGAGGACCCTGACACCTACCGGCTCGCCAGCCGGTGGATCGAGGCCGCCGACTGGATCATCTGGCAGCTGACCGGCAGCGAGACCAGGAACGCCTGCACCGCCGGGTACAAGGGCATCTGGCAGGACGGCCGGTACCCGTCGCGCGAGTTCCTGGCCGCCCTGCACCCGGGTTTCGCCGGGTTCGCCGCCGACAAGCTGGCCCATCCGGTCTCCGCCCTCGGCGGCCGGGCCGGCTCGCTTACCCCAACCGCCGCGGCCTGGACCCAGCTGCCCGCGGGCATCGCCGTGGCCGTCGGCAACGTGGACGCGCACGTGACCCCGCCCGCGGCCAGCGCGATCGCGCCAGGCCAGCTGGTCGCGATCATGGGCACCTCGACGTGCCACGTCATGAACGGCCAGACGCTGGCCGAGGTGCCGGGCATGTGCGGCGTGGTCGACGGCGGGATCGTGGCCGGATCGTGGGGCTACGAGGCCGGCCAGAGCGGAGTCGGCGACATCTTCACCTGGTTCGCCGAGCATCTGGTGCCAGCCGAGTACCACGCCGCCGCCCGCCGCCGCGGGCTCACGATCCATGAGCTGCTGAGCGCCGAGGCCGCCGCGCAGCCTGCAGGCGCGACTGGTCTCATCGCCCTGGACTGGGTCAACGGGAACCGCAGCGTACTGGTCGACCACCACCTCTCCGGTGCCATCGTCGGCCTGACGCTGGCCAGCCGGGCACCGGAGATATACCGGGCGCTGCTCGAGGCGACCGCGTTCGGTACCAGGGTCATCATCGACGCGTTCAAGGCGGCGGACCTCCCGGTCACCGAAGTGATCATCGCCGGCGGGCTGACGAGCAACGAGCTGCTCATGCAGATCTACGCCGATGTGACCCGCCGGCCGCTGAGCCTGGTCGCCTCCGAGCAGGCTCCGGCCCTCGGCTCGGCCATTCACGCCGCGGTCGCGGCCGGCGCCTACCC
>JBOHCK010000020.1:0-32346 GCA_050698755.1 Streptosporangiaceae bacterium
TCCGCACCTGGGCGCAGCCACCCCTGCAGCCCGGATAACACCCCCGCGAACAAGCACCGGCGCGGCCCCGCGAAACTGCCACGCCGGCCACCGGCATGCCCATTCACGGGACTTCCGAATACTTACGGCAAGACAGTGACAGCGATCATCGATGCCGGTGACTTCCCTGACTTGCGAGACAACACATCGATCAATCGGGAATGGAACGGCTCCCGCTACCATGACCTCGCCGTCCACCTATCGGTCCTGATCCAGGAGCAGATCCTTACGTGGGACCCTGCCGATTTCAGCTCCGGTGAGATACACATCCGCCGCCCTGCAGACCGCGCTAAGCCGAAGGCACGTTAGCCGGCGTCGTGGTGGCGGATCATTAAGTAGCCCTCGGCTCCTGCGGCAACCCCCACGGAAGGGCTCTTGACGGTCCGGCGCGCCCAACCAATCGAGCTGATGCGTGTTTAGAGGAAGTATCCGCCGGGGAACTGGCATCTCTGGTCCCGCAGGGCTACCAGGCGGCGGAGGTGGACGGGGATGTCGTTGGGCTGGCCGACGTCCAGCGGCAGGCTCGGGCCGTTCAGGCCCTGGCCGAGGAGGTTGCGGGCCGGCCGGGCCGGCCGGGCTCGCCGGGCCGTCCGGGCTCGCCGGGCCGCCGGTACGGTCCGGTGCCTGCCTGCGCAGGTGGTCATACTGCACGCACAGGCCGACCAGCTGCTCCACCGCGCCCAGGTCCAGGTCACACGTGACCACGGGGACCAGCATCGCGTCACACGCCACCCGGCGGGCCGCGCCGCCCTCCAGCCAGGCCCCGCCGTCACCGGTGCGGACCGACGCGGCCGCCCGCTGCGCCGCCCACCGGGCCCGGTACTCGCCGATCCACGCCTCCTGCAGCTTGGAATCCACATCCAGGTCACACAGCTCCGCGAACGACACGTGCACCAGCGCCTTGACCGGCTGACCGGCCCGCCGCGGCAGCAGCCCGGAGGCCAGCAGCCGCTTCATCGCCTCGGCCAGCGCGTCATGGTAGCGCTGCGGCCGGGTCCGCAGATCCCCCGCACCGGCCGGAGCGGACAGGGCATCCAGGACCGCCTGCACCATCGCGGCGCACTCCGGGGTGAGATCGCCGCGCAGGACCCCGGCCCCGTCCAGGGTCGTGTCCACGAACACGGCCCGGTCCAGGGCCGGGTCATTGCCGTCAGGGTCGGGCGGGACGGTCCGGGACAAGATCTCCGCGCAGATCTGCGCCAGCGCCCGCAGGTCCGCCCCGGCCCGGGCCGCCGCGACGAGGATCTCCTCGGCCTGGCCGCGGAACTCGGCCGGGATCGCCCGGGTCCACCGGGCCAACTGCAGCGCCTCGGACGTAGTGAGCGCCCTGGTGCGCAGCCCGGCCAGCAGCGGCTGGTGGTCGCGGGGCATGGATCGCATCGCCTTGTACTGGGCGGCCTGGCCCCGGGTAACCCGCAGCATGTGCACCAGCCAGGCCCCCAAGCTCCGCTGCCCGTCGGCCAGGTGCCCGTCCTGGTTGTCGTACGCGGCCAGCATCCGGGCCCAGGCCACCGTGGTCACTGCGTCGGCCTGCCCCATCCCTTGCAGGCACGCAGCCAGCACCGCCGCCGGCAGCTCAGTCGCATCCAGATCCGCCAGGTAGCCCGCCAGGACCTGCCACATCTCCACCGCCTCGGCCGCGCTGGCCGGGACCGCTACCGTGCCCATGTCCTTGTCTCACCTCCCCGAAGCGCCGTTCGGGTAAATATTTAGATCTGTATTGATGATCCTTCCGGCATGTTCGATGCTGTTTTCTAGTCTGACTCTAACAGCTGCCTCCGACATTTTCGGGCTGGCACACGGCATCTATTCGATTATTTTTCCGATAATACTGATCGCGTGGCCGGACGCACTTCACAGTTCACATGCATCGCTGGCGCCACAGGTATCTCGGCGACGCCTCGTCTACGCTCAGGAAGAAGGCGTGCTGGTCGGATTGTGAGCGACGACTTGGATGATCCGCGGTGGGAGGCGTTCGTCGCGGCCATGCTCGCGGTAGGTCACGCCACGGAACGCCAGTCCCGCTACGGCGAAAAGCCGGCCTTGTTCAGCGGGAGTCGGGAGATCGCCCACTGCGAGGCACCCGGCGTGATCGATCTGCGGATCACGCGGGCCGGCTGGTTGCGGGCTCGGGACGAGTTCGGCGGCGATCCGGCGGTCAGGCACGATCCTGCCCGCCGGGACTGGATCGAGCTTCACCTGAGTTCGGCCGACGACCTCGAACGCCTCGGCGGACTGCTGGCCATCGCGGCAGCGGCCAACGCCTGACCTACCCCTTCACATTGCGCGATGCCCACGGTAACCGAGGCCGCGTCCTCCGACGCGGCCAGCGAATCGCGGGCCGGAACTTACTGCACGATCAAGGTTCCCGGTGATTTATATCGTGGTACGATATAAATCGTCGGGAACGCGTGAAGGGAGAACCCGATGTCTGCAAGCGATCTTTCAGAAACTCCCACGACGGCAGGCAGAACGGCCCAATATTCGGCCCGCGCGCCGGGCATCGCTGATCCGGTTCCGGTCGGGATCGCCGGCTTCGCCATGACCACCTTCGTCTTGTCCTGCGTAAATGCCGGGTTCTTCGGCGGCACCGCGGGCACGTCCGTGGTCCTGGGCCTGGCCATCTTCTACGGCGGGGTGGTCCAGCTGCTGGCCGGGCTATGGGCCTTCGCCCGGGGCGAGACGTTCGTGGCCGTAGCGTTCTGCTCCTACGGCGGCGGCTTCTGGCTGTCGTACTTCTTCCTGGTCCGCTACATCGCCCCGCACCTGGCCCCTTCGGTGGCCGGCCAAGCGGTCGGCCTGTACCTGCTCGGGTGGCTGATCTTCACCTTCTATATGACGATCGCCGCGCTGAAGACCAACGCCGCGGTGCTGTGGGTGTTCATCACCCTGGCGGCGACCTACCTGCTGCTGACCCTGGCCAATCTCGGCATCGACCCGTCGGACCTGGTGCCCATCGGCGGGTACGTCGGCATCACCTGCGGCGTTGCCGCCTGGTACGTCGCCTTCGCCCACGTCACCAACGCCACCTTCGGCAGGGAGCTCATCCCGACCTGGCCGCTCAACTGACCTGCCGTGGCAACGCCGCCGCGCCGGTCACCTAGAGACCACGGCCGGGAAGGCCTGGGTCCGGGCATGCTGCCGAACGCATGCCCGGCCCGGCCTCCGGCCTCGCGCCCGAGCGGCGCGGCACGCCTCTCCCCACCAACTCGACCGTCTAGATATATCGTGTCACGATATAGTTATTCAGGAACAGACAACAGTGCCTGCGAGCCATCGGATGACGGCATTGCCGTCGGCGGACTCGAAGTCACGGCGCAGTGATGGAGGTGGCCGTGATGAGCCTCAGCGCACACGAGCAGCAAGCCCTGGACGGCATCGCATCCGGGCTCGCTCATTCTGACCCCCGACTGGCCTCGCTCCTAGCCACGTTCAGCAAGCTGACGTCAGGCGAGGAGATGCCTGCCCGGGAGAAGGTCCGGGTGGTCCGGTGGAATGCCCTCAGGCGCGCTCGCCGGATGTACGAGCGCGCGGGCTTCAAGCGGGTCGCACTGGTGTTGTGGCTCGTGATCGGGATCGCACTGGTCGCGGTCGCGCTGGCGGTCAGCCATGGCGGGAGCGGAAAGGCGTGCGTCAGAACCTTGTCGACGGCGTGCCCGGGTGTGGTGTCCGTTCACTCCTCCAGCCTGGCGCACAACACCACGGCCGGCTAAGCGCCGCCCGCGGACGAGTGAATTCCCATCCCAGCCAACGGCTATTGTGACCTCCCGGCCGACTCAGGCGCTGGCATCAACCCGAGCACGGACACCAGGGCTCGTCGCAGTCATGAGCTCGGCCCCATCGGAAGGTACGTTAATGCACCGGCTAACCCGCGAAGACTACGAGAACCTGCTCGCCTTCCGGGTCGCCCTGCGCCGCTTCCAGCACTGGTCCCAGACCCAGGCACGCGGGGTCGGCCTGACTCCGGCCCGGCACCAGCTGCTGCTGGCCATCAAGGGCCACCGCGGACAACATAGCCCGGCCATCGGTGACCTGGCCGCCTACCTGCTGCTGCGGCCGAACAGCACGGTCGAGCTCGTTGACCGGGCCGAGGCGGGTGGCCTGGTGGAACGATGGGGCGACAGCGCTGACGGCCGTCTCACCCGCGTCCGGCTCACCGCTGACGGCGAGCGGCGGCTCAACCAGCTAGCCGCCGCCCACCTCGACGAGCTTGAGCAACTGGCCCCCATCCTCGATCAGCTTGTCGCTCCCTACACCACTACACCCTGTTCATCAGACCAGGAAATGTCGGCCGCCCGAGGTACCGTGGGCGGGTGCTTGACTCGTTCCACCCCGCGGTCCGCGTCTGGTTCGGGCGCAGGTTCCCGGCCGGCCCGACCGACCCGCAGGTCGGCGGGTGGCGGGAGATCGCGGGAGGCGGGCACACGCTGATCGCGGCGCCCACCGGCTCGGGCAAGACGCTAGCGGCGTTCCTGGTGTGCATCGACCGGCTCTACCGGGCGGAGGAGGACGCGGCGGGCGGGGCGCAGGCGGAGGGGGATGCGCCGGGCGGCCCGCAGGTGGTTTACGTGTCGCCGCTGAAGGCGCTGGCGACGGACATCCACCAGAACCTCGAGGGGCCGCTGAAGGAGATCGCGGCGGTGGCCAGTGAGCTCGGGCTGGCCGCACCGAAGATCAGGGTGGCGGTCAGGACGGGTGACACGGCCGCCGCGGAGCGCGCCGCCATGCTCAAGAACCCGCCGGACATCCTCATCACGACGCCGGAGTCGCTGTACCTGCTGGTCACCGCGGAGCGGAGCAGGGCCATGCTGCGCAGTACCCGGACGGTCATCGTGGATGAGATCCACGCCGTGGCCTCGAACAAGCGCGGCTCGCACCTGGCCCTCACGCTGGAGCGGCTGGCGCACGTCGCGGAGGGGCCGCTGCAGCGCGTGGGCCTGTCCGCGACCGTGCGGCCGATCGAGACGATCGCGAGGCTCCTGGTTGGTTCGGGCGAGGATCGCGACAACCCGGACGGGTCCCCGCGATGCGCGATCGTGGATTCCGGGCACCGCAGGCAGCTGGATCTCGCGCTGGAGATCCCCGACGACGAGCTCGGCGCGGTGCCCACCGGGGCGCAGATGACGCAGATCCTGGACCGGATCACGGGGCACATCAGCCAGCACCGGACGACGCTGGTGTTCGTCAACACCAGGAGCATGGCCGAGCGGATCGCGCACCAGCTCGGGGAGCGGCTCGGTGAGGAGCTGGGCGCGCACGTGGCGGCGCATCACGGGTCGCTGTCGAAGGGGCGCAGGCAGAGGGTCGAGGCGCGGCTGCGCGCCGGGGATCTGCGGGCCCTAGTGGCGACGGCCTCGCTTGAGCTCGGGATCGACATCGGGCCGGTCGAGCTGGTCTGCCAGATCGGCTCGCCGCGCAGCATCGCCACCTTCCTGCAGCGGGTGGGGCGGTCCAATCACACGCGGAGCGGGACGCCCGCCGGGAAGCTGTACCCGACGACGCGGGATGAGCTGGTGGAGTGTGCCGCCCTGATACGCGGGGTCCAGAGCGGGCGGCTGGACGCCATTGTGGTACCGCGCCAACCGCTGGACATCCTGGCACAGCAGATGGTGGCCGAGTCCGCCGCCGAGCAGTGGGCCGAAGGTTCACTGCTCGAGCTGGCCCGGCGTGCGGCGCCGTTCCGCGACCTGACCCAGGAGGATTTCGACGACGTCACCGAGCTGCTCGCCGAGGGGATCCGCACGGGGCGCGGCCGCCGGGCGTACTACCTGCACCGCGATCAGGTGAACGGGACCGTCAAGGGCCGGCGCGGGGCCCGGCTGGCCGCGCTCACCTCCGGCGGAGCCATTCCCGAGCTGGGCGACTTCCGGGTCATCGTCGAGCCCGACGAGGCGCAGGTCGGGTCGGTCCACGAGGAGTGGGCGGTCGAGAGCAGGCCGGGCGACGTCTTCCTGCTCGGCACGCACTCCTGGCGGATCCGCCGGGTGGAGCCGGGGACGGTCCGGGTGGTCGACGCGCACGGGGCGCCGCCTTCGGTGCCGCACTGGCAGGGCGAGGCGCCCGGGCGAACTAGGGAGCTGTCCCAGGAGGTCTCCTCGCTGCGACAGGCGGTGGCCGACCGCGCGCCGGAGGAGGCGCGGAAGTGGCTGGAGGCCGAGTGCGGTCTCGGGCGGCCCGCGGCCGAGACGATCGTGGCGTACCTGCACACGGGGCTGGCCGAGCTCGGGGCGGTGCCGACCATGGACGCCATCATCCTCGAGCGGTTCTTCGATGAGGCAGGCGGGATGCAGCTCATCGGGCACGCGCCGTTCGGGGCGCGGGTGAACCGCGCGTTCGGGCTGGCGCTGCGCAAGCGGTTCTGCGTGACCTTCGACTTCGAGCTGCAGGCGGCGGCAAGCGACAACGCGATCTTGCTCTCGCTCGGGCCGCAGCACAGCTTCCCGCTCGACAAGGTGCCGAAGTTCCTGGCGTCGCCGACCGTCGAGCAGGTGGTGCGGCAGGCGGTCCTCACTTCACCGCTGTTCCGGGCGCGCTGGCGGTGGAACCTCAACACCTCGCTGACCGTGCTGCGGATGCGGGGCGGGCGCAAGAACCCGCCCGCGATCCAGCGGATGGAAGCCGACGACCTGATGGCGGCGGTGTTCCCGACGCTGGCCGCGTGCCAGGAGAACGTGGCGCCCGGGCCGATCGAGATCCCCGACCACCCGCTGGTCAGGCAGACGCTGGAGGACTGCCTGCACGAGGCGATGGACATCGATGGGCTGCGCGAGCTCGTGGCCGGGATCGAGGCAGGCCGGATCAGGGTGATCACGCGGGATACCACTGAGCCTTCGGTGCTCGCGCACGAGATCCTGAACGGGATGCCGTTCACCTACCTGGACGACGAGACCGAGTTTGCGAACCGCCGCAGCAGGCAGGTGAAGATACCCCGCGGGCTGCCGGTCGAGGCGCGGGACCTGGCCCGGCTCGATCCGGCCGCGATCGAGCGGCTGCGGGAGCAGGTGCGGCCGCAGCCGCGTGACGCCGATGAACTGCACGACCTGCTGATGACGCTGTTCGTGACGCGGCCGGAACCTGACTGGGTCCCGATGTTCGGCGAACTGGCGGCGGCCGGGCGGGCGGTGGAAATCTGCGGCCCTCACGGGGTGCTGTGGTGTGCGGCCGAACGGTCGATGGTCCTCGCTCCGCTGTTCCCTGACTGGGCGACCGCAACTTCGCCGGTTCCCGGGTTGAAGGCGATGGAGCCGGAAGAGGTGGCCGCGGAGATGCTGCGCGGGCACCTGGATGTGTCGGGGCCGTGCACCGCTAACGAACTGGCCCGGGTCACGGCGGTGGGGTTGCCGGAGGTTTCCCTGGCGCTGGTCCGGCTGGAGACCGAGGGGTTCGCGCTGCGGGGACGGTTCACCGACCCGGACGGGCCCGAGGAGTTCTGCGCGCGACGGGTGCTGACCAGGATCCACGCGTACACGCGAGAGCGGAAGCGGCGCGAGATCGACCCGGTCGCACCGCAGGACTTCATGCGGTTCCTGCTGCGCTGGCAGCACGTCACGCCCGATACCAGGCGGGAGGGCAGCCGCGGAGTGCTCGCGGTCGTCGAGCAGCTCCAGGGGTTCGAGCTGGCCGCCGGGGCCTGGGAGAAGGCCATCTTGCCCGCGCGGGTGACCGGCTACCGCAGGGAATGGCTGGACGAGGTGTGCCTCGACGGCGGCGTCTGCTGGGGACGGCTGTCGGTGCGCGAGGAGTCGGACCAGCCGGTCCGCCGCAGCGGGCTGACCCCGTCGCGGGCCACCCCGATCACGCTGACCATCCGCGACGACCTGCCCTGGCTGCTGCGGGCGGCCCGCGGCGAGCACCGGCCGGCCGAACCCGGGCCGGGGAGCACCAGGGACGTACTCGATGCGCTACGCGAACGCGGCGCGCTGTTCCAGGCAGACCTGGCCGCACGGGCCGGGCGACTGCCGGGCGAGGTCGAGGAGGCGCTGTGGGATGGCGTGGCCCGCGGGCTACTCACGGGGGACGGGTTCCGGGCCGTGCGGTCGTTGTTCACGCAGCGCGCTCAGGCCCAGACCGCGCTCGGGAGGCACCGGCTGCGGCGCGGCAGCCAGCTCACCTCGCGGACCGCGGGGCGGTGGTCGCTGCTGCCCGAGCCGGTGTCCGACTGCGACCCGGACGAGCTGGCCGAGGCCGTCGCGGAGCAGCTTGCTGTTCGCTGGGGCGTGGTGTTCCGCGACCTGCTGGCCCGGGAGAACATCGCCGTGCCCTGGCGCGAGGTGCTGTGGGCGTTCCGGCGGCTGGAGGCCAGGGGCACCGTGGCCGGCGGGCGGTTCGTCAATGGGTTCAGCGGCGAGCAGTTCGCCCACCCGGACGCGGTGGGCCTGCTGCGCGAGACCAGGAAGCGGCCGAGGAACGGCGAGACGGTCACCTTGTCGGGCGCGGACCCGTTGAACCTGGCCGGGATCGTCCTGCCCGGCCCGCGGGTCCCGGCGCTGCGGACCAACTCGGTCACCTACACCGATGGCCTGCTGACCTCGGGTATGGCCCGGCCGGTCCTGACCGCCTGAGGAAAGGTGGGCGGCGGTGGCCGCCTTATGCAACCGGCGGCGGGCCCCGTTACGTCGAATGTCCTGGACGGGCGCAATGGCGGCCGGTGTGACGGGGAGGACCCGATGGCTGAGGGACATGGCGGTGCCGTAGGCCGGCTGGACCAGGTGGCAGCGCGTGGCGTACGGCGGCTGCTGCGCGTCACGTACCTGCCGCCCGGGTACCGGTTCTCGGCCTACGTGCCTTACCCAGCCCCGGCGGTCACGGCCTGGGAACGGGAGTTCGTCGCACCAGGCCGCGCCACCGCCCCGGTGGACGTCGAGCAGGTCCCGGGAAACGCTGCCGTCGCGCCGTCCTGGCCGGTGACCGCCCAGGTCAAGGTCGGAGGCCGGAGGGCCGAGCTGAGCGTGCTTACCAGCGGCGGGCAGGTGTTCGGGCGGGCGATCACCTGGCGCGCCGGCGGCTACGCCTTCGTCGTGTACACCGTCATGGTCCGCTCCGGGCAGCGGCTGCTATCCGCCGCAGAGCTGACCGGCATCGCCAACGGGCTCCGATCCTGACCCGAGGGTCCGGCGCATGACCGGGCGGTCTGGCTTGCGCCTGGCCACGACCTGGAAGCCGTGGCGGGGCGGAGGCCGCCACGGTCCCGGGGAACAGGTTGCCGGTGTGAGCTGGCACCGCCGTATCGACGGGGTAGGCCTCCAGGGCCGGGGCGCCAGCGGAGGCCGCTGATGTGGAGGCGGCCTCGATCAGCGCGTCCATGACGCCGCGGCGGCGGTGCGTACGACGCACGTAAAAGCAGGGGACGGACCACACCGGCAGGTCATCTACCGGCTGCAGATGCCTGGTGTGCGCGAGCCAGCCCAGGTCAGCCCGCGGGGCAAGCTCGCACCAGCCCACGGCGATCCCATCGTCGAAGGCGAACAGGCCGGGTGACGGGCTGGATGCCGCGAGCTGCCTGAGATCGTGCTTGTTTTTCCTCCCGCGGCCTTTCGTGATAGCGCGGGCCGATGCGCCAGTACATGCACCAGCACCCGTTGGAGGCTCCGGCCCGGCCGAACAGGTCTTCCAGCGCGGGCCAATGCTCCAGGGTCAGCGGGCTAATCGTGAGGTTCATCGGCGAGCCGCACGTCAAACGGGCCGTGGAAGAGCAGGACGAACAGGCAGGGCCCATCCCCCGCCGCCTGATGGCGCATCACTTCCCCGGCGGGGAAATGGGCGTACGATCCGGGGCCGATGACGCGGCCGTTCGCGTC
Source organism: Streptosporangiaceae bacterium (assembly GCA_050698755.1). Taxonomy (GTDB): domain Bacteria; phylum Actinomycetota; class Actinomycetes; order Streptosporangiales; family Streptosporangiaceae; genus Palsa-504. Next base: position 9,837 of record JBOHCK010000020.1, read on the forward strand.
GAGCTGCCCGTCAAGGACGATGATCGTATGCGCGGCCGTGTGCTGGTGGGGGCGGCCCCTGAGCCCGGCCGGGTACCGGACCACGTAGTGCTCCTCCCCGCCGCCCGGGTCTTCGTACAGCAGCCGCAGGCCGATCGGCTGGTCGTACACGGCCGCGGCACCGGGGGACGGTGCCTTCAGCTCCAGTGACCCAAGCTCGCCGATGATGACGGCTGCTCCGTATTCCATACCGCCTCCCTACCTGGAGGCTAAGGGCATGGGCCATCGGCGGCGAGCAGGATCCTGGACACCTTGATCCAGGCCAGTGAGGAGGAGCCCGGGTAGCGCCGTTCGGCTACTTGATGGCTACGGCGTTGGCGGGTGAGCCGATCCCGCCGGGCGCGTTCATCGGCGCGCTGACCAGGAACATCTCGTAGACGCCGTCGGCGGCACAGTCTTGGGCCAGGTCGGCGAGCCACCACAGCTCGCCCAGCGCCATGCCGAGCTGGCCGATGAGCATATTGTGCAGGAAGCCGAACGGGTGGGTCTGCGCGCTCCGGTCCGCGGGGAAGGCTTCGACGGCGAAGGTGTCGGAGGCGATGGCTGCCGCGTGGCTGTTCCACAGGTACTCGCACATCGCCTCGGTATGCGCGACGCCGGGCGCGGCGACGTTGCCGTGCAGCCGGCTCTTGATCTCGCTGGGCTGCTGGAAGTACCAGGCGGCGAACCCGGTGTGCAGCAGGATGATGTCCCCGGGCGCGAACTCCACGCCGGCCTGGCGCCGCGCTAGCTCCAGGTCCTCGACGTCGAACTCGACGTTGACGCCCGGGTTGTAGGGCCGCCCGGCGTCCTGCAGCGCGTGCTCGGCATCCAGGAGGACCGCGCGGCCCGCCATCCCGTGCCGGGCCCAGTGCTCGATGGTGTTCCTGGTCCCGGCCAGGATCTCCCGTTCGGTGGCGCCGTTGTACATCTGGTCCGGCGCGTATCCGACGTGGGCCAGCGAGTCCCACTGGCTGCCGGCCTGCGGGTAGAAGTTGTCGTAGACGTCGTCGAAGCCGGTCGTCCCCGGCGCGTGCAGCACGTCATGCCGCGGCGTCCCGCGGAAGGCGGCCAGCGCCGGAGAGATGCTGCCCAGCGGCAGGTCCAAGCAGAAGATCTGGCCCCGCCTGACCAGGTGGGCCGCCGCGGCGATCCGCTCCGGCGTCATCAGGTTGACCAGGCCGAGGTTGTCGTCCGGGCCGAACAGGCCCCACGCCGACCGGCCGCCGTGCGGGGCGGCCGGCAGGTCAGCGTAGCTCGGCAGCTCGGTCATCGCTCAGCCTTTCCCGGGGAGTTTGGCGGAGGTGAGTGTACTGCGCGTTGGCCGGGCCGCGGGGAGAGGCTAGCCCCAGGCCGCGGGGTAGTTCTCGGGAAGGATCCCGAAACAGGTCTGGCCGAAGTTGGGCGCGGGTGAGACGCCCACCGATTGGAGCAGTTCGTCGAAGCTAGTACCGACACAGGTCGGGAACGGTCCGAGCCCGCCGAGACCCCCGGCCGCGACAAGCTGCGATTCCGCGTTCGCACCCCCTGGCTGCGCCCAGCCGGTCTCGATGCCCTCGGAGCCGTCGTACATGTTGCCGACCACGGTATAGGCCGTCACGGCCTGGCCGACCTGGACCGTGGGCGTGACGTCCTCGGCCACGTAGACCTCCAGCCCCTGAGCGGGGCCGTCGGTGAGCTGGTAGGTGAGCCACCCTCCGCTCCAGCCGCCGTCATACGCGATCGAGCTGGTGACGATACCGTCGCCGAGGGCGTAGACCGGGCCTGTCCCGCTGAAATCGACGCCCTGGTCGACGCGCTCAAGAACCAGGCCAGCGACATCACGGAGCGGGTTGAGGTAGTGCGGCGTGACGGCGATGCCGGTGCTGATGATCTCGGGCTGCTGGCTGGCTTGTGCGCCCAGCTTCACCGCAGCCTGCAGGCCGAGCGCATCTGCCTCATCCGACCACGCCGTGTTCGCGGCTCCTGCCATCCAGTGGGCCGCGGCCGGCCAGGCGGAGACCAGGGCCAGCACTCCCGCCACGGCAACGGCCGCGATCAGGGCAGGCTTGTCCTTGAACCAAGGCACGATCCCCGAAAACTTCGGGGGCCGGGAGGCCGCGCCGGGGCCGGTGCGTGAGGATCGCGGCGGCTTGCGGTGCCCGGCGGTCGTCCTGGACAAATGGTGCCTTCGGTCGGGAGCGGCGAACGCGCTCAGCTATCACCGGGTGATGGCGGGTGCCGCACCCTGGGTGCTATTAATCCACCAGGCTGCCTCAGGCGCACGTAAGACCGGGCCGGAATTACATTTTCGACAGATTTGACTACGCATCGTGGGCCGCTGCGGGTGAGGGCGTACCACGCAGCGTGGTGCCGACATCGAGGACCGGAGGGTCGTATATGGTTCACCGATCATGACCTACGACGCTGACGAGCGCGTCGACGCCTACATCGACGCACTGCCGGACTGGCAGCAGGCCATCTGCCGTGAGGTCCGCGACCTGGTGCACGCCGCCGACCCCGAAGTGTCGGAGACCATCAAGCGGACCCGGCAGCCGTACTTCGTGCTGCAGGGCAACATCTGCGCGCTGCTCGCGGCCAGGGATCACGTCAACGTGTTCCTGTACGACGGCGGCATCGTCCCCGACCCCGACGGGATCATCACCGCTGGTCACGACAACAAGACCGCCCGCACCGTCGCCTTCCGCCGAGGTGAGGCCGTCAAGGCGCCCGCCCTGCTAGCCATGTTCAAGCAGATCATCGCGAACAACCGCGCCGGCGGCTGGTGCAAGCTCAAGCGCGAGGCTTAGCCAGCCGCCGACTGGGCTTTGGTCGGATCATCCCCACTGGCCGGAGACGTAGTCGCCGGCGGGCTGGCGGGTGATGACGTTCAGCCGGTTCCAGGCGTTGATACCGGCGATGAGGCACACCAGCGCGGCGAGCTGGTCGTCGTCGTAGTGCTTGGCCGCATTCTCCCAGGCCTCGTCGGACACGCCCCCGGGGACGTCGGCGATGCGGGTGCCCTGCTCGGCGAGCTCCAGGGCCGCTCGTTCGGCTTCGGTGAAGACCTTCGCTTCGCGCCAGACGGCGACCAGGTTGAGCCGCTGCTGGGTTTCCCCGGCGTGCGCGGCGTCCTTGGTGTGCATGTCGGTGCAGACGGCGCAGCCGTTGATCTGGCTGGCCCGGATCTTCACCAGTTCCTGCGTCGCGGCCGGGACGGTCGAACCGTGCATGACCTGGCCTGCCGAGTTGAGGTACTTCACGAACTTCGCGGCAGCGTCGTTGGCGATGTAGTTGAGACGGGCTTCCATCGTGATCCCCTTACCGTTGCGTGGGTTACACCTCACTGACGGAACAGATCGGCCCGATGTAACACCTGGACGGATGTGATGCGCGTCACTCAGGCGCGGCTGAGGACGTCCAGCTTCTCCAGGGTGATCGTCATGCTCTCGCGCCACCGTTCGCCGCCTCGCACCGCCCTGCGCAGCCACGCGGGCGCGCGCGAGCAGTCGTAGGTCTCGGTGACCAGGGTGGAACCCGCGTCGAGTGGGACCAGATCGAAGGCCCAGCGGTGCTCGGCCCGGTCGCCGATGGCCTCCTGGTCCTCCTCGCGGGAGGCGGTCTTCAGGGCCGGCTCCCAGCCGATCTGGCGGTTGAGCTCGTACTGGACGACGTAGTTGGACATCTCGTAGTCGCCCATCTCGTCGTTGTGCATCGTCATCGTGAAGACGTCGCCGACGCTGGTCAGGACCGCATCCGACGTCGCTTCGCGGAGCATGCCAGAGCCGTCGATGAGCGGGTGGCTGGCCGGGTGGGCCAGGATGCCGAACAGCTTGCCGGCCGGGGCGCCGATCGTCTTTGATACCGAGACGGGGGCGCAGGTTTCGTCGGTCATGCTCGGTAGACGCGCCGACGGCCGGCGACTCATCGGGTAGCGGGGCGGGAACCAAACGCCGTTCGGGATAAAGGAAAGGACGGGCGGGGGTGCGGCGGGTCAGTCCAGCGCCCCGATGCCCCTGAGGGCGGAGATGCTGTTGGTGCCGCGCTCGCCGCGGGTGAGCCAGCGGTAGCCGAGGTAGCCGAGGATCGCGACGGCGAACGACAGGGCCAGCATGATCGTGCCGAGCGCGTTGAGCGCCGGGCCGCCGTTGCCGCCGTGCTGCTGGGAGTAGATGTACACCGACATCGGTGTGTTGCTCGAGTTAGAGCTCAGCAGGTCGACGAGCACGAAGTCGTCGACGACGCCGGAGAAGACCAGGACCGCGCTCGCGAAGATGGCCGGGGTGAGCATGCGCACCATGACCTGGTAGGTGACCTGCCACGGGGTGGCGCCGAGGTCCGCCGCCGCCTCCTCGTACTGTCTGCCCATGGTCACCAGCCTGGCCTGCACGATGAGCGCAGGCCAGCTAAGGTTCCAGGTGACCAGGGCTAGGACCTCCGCCAGCGAGCCCAGGCCGATCGGGGTGAACAGCCGCGTGAACACGAAGAACATCGCGACGCCGAAGATGAGCTCCGGGATCACGAAGGACAGGATCATCACGAAGTTGAAGGTCGAGGGGATGTAGCCGCGCCACCGGTTGATCCCGATCGCGAACGCGACGCCGAGCGGCACGGTGATCAGGGTCACGTAGATCGACAGGCGGATGGTGGTGATCACGGCGGCGTGCAGGTCCGGATCGTGCAGGACCGAGTTGACCGGGTCTTGGTAGTACCAGCGCCAGGAGAAGCCCTGCCAGACGCTCTGGGACTTCCCGTTGTTGAAGGAGAACAGGACCGCGAGCGCCACCGGCACCAGCGACCAGATCAGGTAGATCCAGGTGAACCCCTCGAGGAACCAGGCGTGCCGCCACGGGTTGCGGCGCGGCCGCAGCCTGCCGAGCCCGGTGCGGGCCGTGGTCCCGCCGGTGGCCTGCCCGGTGCCGGTCGCCGGTTTCGTGGCGGCGGTCATGTCGCCGCCCGTGACGAGCGGTTGGTGGCTACCACGTAGTAGATCATCGGGGCGACGAGCACGAGCAGGAAGAGCAGCGAGAAGACCGCGCCCTGTCCCTCGAGCACTCCCCCGCCCGAGGTCAGCTGATCGTCGATCACGTTGCCGAACATCGTGGTTCCCGTGGTGCCGGACAGCAACTGGTTGGTGAAGTAGTCGCCCAGCATCGGGAGCACGGTGATCAGCATCCCCGTCAGGATCGGCTGCCTGGACATCGGCAGGGTGACCCGCAGGAAGGTGCGGACCCGGCCCAGGCCGAGGTCGCGACCCGCCTCGATCAGCGCCGGGTCGATGCGGTCGAGGCCGGCGAACAGGACCAGGATCAGGTAGGGGATATAGCCGTAGACCAAGCCGAGGATCACCGTGATCGGGAGGCCGCCCAGCCAATCGACCGGCTGGCTGATCAGGTGCAAGGAGGTCAGAACCTTGTTCACGTACCCGTCGGTCTGCAGCAGGTCGATCCAGGCCAGCATGCGCATCATGTAACTGATCCAGAACGGCGCGATGAGCAGGATCAGGAACAGCGCCTTGCGCTTGCCGGAGAACCTAGCCACGAAGTACGCCGCCGGGTACGCGATGACCAGCGAGATCAGCGAGGCCGCGGCCACGTACCACAGCGTCCTGAGCAGGATCGGGCCGACGAAGGACGACGACCCGACGAGGTCGTGCCACGCCCCGGTGAAGTTCCCTCCGGTCCAGCGGAGCGGGTTCCACTGCGCCAGCGGGTTCCCGAAGATGTCCAGCTGGCCGCCGGAGATGGCGAGGATCGCGTAGAAGGGCACGATGAACAGGAGCGTCAGCCAGATGATGCCGGGCGCGGCCAGCGCGGCCCAGAACAGGCGGTGCTGGCTGGGGCCGCGCGAGCGCCGCGGGGATCCGTGCGCGGTTCCCGGCTGCCCTGACTCCCCCGCCACCCTAAGCGCTCTTGGCCTGGAGCCACGCCTGCTCCCACAGGGCGTTCGTCGCGGTCGGGATCTGCAGTTCCTCGACTCCGCGTCTGAAGTACGAGGGCAGAACCACGGTGGAGACCAGGCTGGGCGGCAGCAACTGCTCGGACACCAGGCGCTGCTGGGTAATGCCGTTGATGGGCTGCATGTAGCCGTTGTAGCTGATGTTCGTCAGCACGTTGTTGACGTCCAGCATGTAGTTGAGGAACAGGTGGGCGAGCACCGGGTTCGGCGAGCCGCGCAGGACCGTCATCGTGTCGTTCCCGACCGGGCCCTTGCCGTCGGGCGGGAACCAGTAGCCGACAACGTCGACGTTCACGCCCTTTGGCATGTAGGAAGCCGCCGTGGCGATGTCGCCTGACCAGGCGTGGTGGATCCAGATCTGGCCGCTCGGGACCTCGGTGTAATCGTTGTTGTCGATGTGGACGTTGGTCAGGCGGGCCAGATCCTGAAGCTGCTGCCCGGCCGCGGTGATCTGGGCCGGGTCCGTGGTGTTGAGGTTGAAGATTCCGTTCTTCATCAGGCCCAGGCTGATCGACTCGCGCGCGTCGTCGAGGATCGCGACCTTGTCCTTGTACTTGGCCTGCCAGGGCATCGCCCACGGGTTCGCCATCGCGTACGGGTTCTCGTCGACGTGGTCCTTGCGCCAGGCGATGCCGGTCGTGTAGATGGTGTAGGGCACCGTGTACTGCCACTTGCCGTCGTAGAACGGGTTGGTGAAGTCGGTCCAGGCCTGGGAGATGTTCGGGATGTAGCTGTGGTTGAGCGGCTGGATGATCTTCCCGTAGACCAGTTCGCCCATGACGTCGATGGTCGGGAAGAACACGTCGAAGCCGAGGTGCTGCCCGCTGGTCAGCTTGGCCAGCGCGTCGTCCATGTTCTCGAACGTGGTGACCTCGACCTTGCAGTTGTATTTCTTGCCGAAGTCGGTCAGGCACTGGGGGTTGATGTAGGCGACCCAGTTGAAAAGCTTCAGCGTGGCACCCGTCTCCGGAGCCAGGCGGCTGGCGATCGCCGTGTTGTTGGCCTCCAGCGGCCAGGTCACCGGGGCGTTCGGCCTGGGCAGCGGGATCCCGCCGCTGGAGGAGGAGGCGCCAGGTACCGAGGTCTTCCCCCCCGAGCTGCACGCGTCCAGGAGCGAGCCGGCCCCGCCGACCACCAGTCCGGCGGCCGCGCTCCGCTTGAGGAAGCCGCGGCGGGACCACAGCTCCCCTCGTCTGTCTTCGGTCCATCCTTCGTGCGGGTGCATCCCGGGTCACCTCTCTCCCGGCGGCCGTCAGCGGCTCGCTACTGAACAGTCCGTCAATAACAGGTAGTCTCGCTCGGGCGTAGCCTGCAAGACGTTGCAGGTAACGGTTCGTACACCGGCTGCCGGGCCACGGCGCGGGCGAAGGCGCCGAAGTTCCCGACCAGACGGTCGATGTCGGCCTCGTCGTGCTGCACCGATATCAGCCATTGTTCGGTCTTGCCCCAGGGCGGCAGGAAGACCCCGCCGTTGTGCTGGTACAGCCAGTGAGCGTGACTGTACCTGTCGTCCGTACCGAGGAAGTCCCGGTAGTTGCGGATCGGTTCGGCGGCGAATACCACGCAGCCCTTGGCGCCCGCGGTGACCACGTGCGCGGTCAGGCCCGTGTCCTTGATGGCCTGCTCGATGCCTTCGGCCGCGCGGGCGCGGAGCCGTTCGATCCGCTGGTAGGCCTCGGGTGTGGCCACCTCGGTCAGCATGGCCCGGGCGGCCGCCATGGCCAGCGGGTTCCCGTTGAAGGTGCCCACCTGGTCGTACCGGCCGGTGGCGATGTGGTCCATGACGAATTCCGTGCCGCCGATCGCGGCGACCGCCACGCCGCCGCCGAGCGACTTGGCCAGGCAGACCAGGTCGGGCTGGACGCCGCTGAGCTGGGTGATGCCGCCCGGGCCGGTGGTAAGCCCGGTCTTGACCTCGTCGAAGGTGAGCAGCGCACCGCGAGAGTGCAGGAGGTCCCTGAGGCCGGCCAGGTAGCCCGGCTCGGGCGGGATGATCCCGGCGTTCATCATGACCGGCTCGATGATCATCCCGGCGACCTCGCCCGGGTGCTCGTCGAGGAGGCGGGCCACGCTGTCCAGGTCGTTGAACGTGGCGATCAGGGTCAGGTCGATGATGGCCTGGGGGATGCCCGAGGACGAGGGTACCTGCGCGGGCTTTTCGGCCGGGCCGGCGTCTTCTGGCATGGGCAGGACGGACACCTGGACCGAGTCGTGGTGGCCGTGGTAGCAGCCCTCGATCTTGATGATCAGGTCCCGGCCGGTGATCGCGCGCATCAGGTGGATGGCGTCCATGGTAGCCTCGGTGCCCGAGTTGCCGAACCGCCAGCGCGGCAGGCCCCAGCGGCGGGCGAGTTCATTGGCGACGACGACCGAGTCGGGGGTCGGCTGCGCGAAGTGTGTGCCGCGGCCCACCTGGGCCCGGACTGCTTCGACGATGGCCGGGTGCGCGTGCCCGGCCATCATCGCGCCGTAACCGCCGTGCAGGTCAACGTACTCGTGGCCGTCGACGTCATAGACCTTCGAGCCGACGCCGTGGCTCAGCCACACCGGCTGGGGCGCTGTGATCTGCCAGCTGGAGGTGACTCCCCCGGCCAGGCGCCCCTTCGCTTCCGCAGCCAGCCGAGCCGATTCGGGCTGGCGGCGGACGAAGATCTCCTCTTGTTCCGCGATGATCCGGGCGAGATTGGCTCCGTTGGGCGCGGGGCCTGACTGCGTGCGCTCTGCCCTGTACTGGACGGCCACAATGACTCCAAAGGTATTGACTGAACGTTCAGTCTAGACTCCGGGAGGGCTGCGGACAAGGGGCTTGGTCGGGTCCAGTCGCGCTCGGCGCCTGCGGGAGTAAGCTGGCCTGGCCTTATTGAGGAGCACCCGGATGCGACACATCACCACGGCCACCCTGGCCGCCTTTACCGCGCTGGCCGCTGGCGTTGCGCTGTCAGCCTGCGCCAGCAGCAGTACCAGCTCGAGCGCGAGCACGAGCACCGGAAGCACCACCGCAAGCGCCCCGTGCTCGAACTCCGCCATCCAGGGCGAGCTGTACACCAAGGGCATGCTCACCGTGGCCACCGACCAGCCGGCGTACCCGCCCTGGTTCGAGAACAACCAGCCGAGCAACGGCAAGGGGTACGAGAGCGCGGTGACCTACGCGGTGGCCGCCCAGCTCGGTTTCTCCAAGTCGCAGGTCAATTGGGTCTACGAGCCGTTCAACGACTCCTTCGCGCCGGGGCCGAAGAAGTTCGACTTCGACATCAACGAGATCTCCTACACCGCGGCGCGGGCCCAGGTCGTGACCTTCTCCATCAGCTACTACGCGGTCCAGCAGGCGCTGGTCGCGTACAAGACCAGCCCGATCGTGGCCAAGCACACCCCGGCGGAGCTGAAGACCTACGAATACGGCGACCAGATCGGCACCACCAGCCTGGCCTTCATCAACAGCCAGATCCAGCCGACCCAGACGCCGAAGATATTCGAGACCCTGAACGACGTGAAGTCGGCCCTGCAGGACAAGCAGATCGCCGCCTTCGTCACCGACACGCCGACCGCGCAGTACATCTCCTCCTCGGAGATCCCCGGGACGATCATGGTCGCGCAGTTCCCGTCCACCGGTGAGCATTACGGCCTGTTGTTCGCCAAGGGCAACCCGCTGGTCGGCTGCGTCAACAAGGCGCTGACCACGCTGACCTCCAACGGCACGCTGGCTCATCTGCAAGACGAGTACCTGCAGCTCTACACCAGCATCCCGACCATCCAGCCCTGAGTTCCGTGGAGGCCAGCGGGCTGCCCGACCTATCCGCCCGGCGGTCCAAGATGCTGGGCGAGGGCGGCCGGCGCGGCCTGGCGCTGTCCACCGCCAGCACGGTCATCGTGCTGGCCGCGCTGGTGGCCCTCTTCCTGGTCGCACCGGGCAGCGCGGCGGTCAGGCACACGTTCTTCAACCCGACCAACATGTGGCGGGCGTTCATCGGCAACCCGCGGCAGGGCTACTACTCGGTCGGCGCGGCCATCTGGCTGAACATCCGGATGTTCCTGGCCGCCGAGGTGCTGATCCTCATCGTGGCGCTGGTCGTGGCCGTGATCCGCCAGTCCACCGGGCCGGTCCTGCTGCCGCTGCGGGTCGTGTCCACCATCTACGTCGACGTCTGCCGGGGCGTGCCGCTGATCCTGCTGATCTTCGCGATCGGGTTCGGCGCGCCGGCCCTCGAGCTGAAGGTGATCTCGTACCAGTCGGCGGCGGTCTACGGCGTGGCCGCGCTGGTCATCTCGTATTCGGCCTACGTGTCCGAGGTCTACCGGGCCGGGCTCAACTCCGTGCACCGCAGCCAGGTGGCCGCGGCCCGCTCGCTCGGGCTTTCTGAGTGGACCTCGCTGCGGCACGTGATCTTGCCGCAGGCCGTCAGGAACATCATCCCGCCGCTGCTTAACGACTTCATCAGCCTGCAGAAGGACACCGCGCTGGTCGGAGTCCTCGGCTCAATCGAGGCCAACAAGGCGGCCGAGCTGTACAGCGACACCACGTTCAACTACTCGAGCTACGTGGTGGCCGCGATCCTGTTCCTGCTGCTGACCATCCCGCTGGCTCGGTTCACCGACCACCTGATCGCGCGTGACCGGGCCCGCCGCCTGGCCGGGGCGGTCGAGTAATGTCCGGCTCCCAGGGTGAGGATGGCGGGGTCGGCGGACCGGACGCGCTGCGGATCGAGGGCCTGTGGAAGGCGTTCGGCGCGAACCAGGTGCTGCGCGGCATCGACCTTTCGGTGGCGGCACACGAGGTCGTCTGCCTCATCGGGGCGTCGGGGTCGGGGAAGTCGACGCTACTGCGCTGCGTGAACCTGCTCGAGCGGGTCAACGCGGGGACGATCTGGCTGGACGGACAGCCGATCACGGGTCCGGGCGTGAACCAGAACCTGGTGCGGCGGCACATCGGCATCGTGTTCCAGTCGTTCAACCTGTTCCCGCACATGACGGTGGAGCGGAACGTGACGCTGGCGCCTTTGAAGGTACTCGGCCTTTCCCGTGCTGATGCCGCCGAGCAGGCGCGGGTGCTGCTTGACCGGTTCGGCCTGGCCGAGAAGCGTTCCGATTATCCGGATCGGTTGTCCGGCGGGCAGCAGCAGCGGGTCGCGATCGTCCGGGCGCTGGCCATGCGGCCTCGGCTCATGCTGCTCGACGAGGTAACCAGTGCCCTCGATCCCGAGCTAGTGGCCGAGGTGCTCGACGTGATCAGGGAGCTGGCCGCCGGAGGGATGACGATGCTGATCGCGACCCATGAGATGGGGTTCGCGCGCGACATCGCCAGCCGGGTGTGCTTCCTTGAGGACGGGCAGATCGTCGAGCAGGCACCGCCCGCCACGCTGTTCAGCGAGCCTTCCGACGAGCGGACCAGGCGTTTCCTGCGCCGCATCGTCGATGCCGGACGGCTGTGAGGCGGGCGTGAGCGATCCTTCGGCGGCGGAACCCGCTGCCGCGGAGGAGGCCGGATCGGCGTTCTCGGCCCGGACCGCGTGGATCCGGCGGATGGATACCCCGCTGCGCGCCTTCCTGCGAACGGAGACGGGCAGCGCCACGGTGCTGGCCGGCGCCACTGTTATCGCCCTGATCTGGGCGAACGTCAGCGCCTCGTCCTATGACCGGGTGTGGGCGACCAGGCTGGCGGTTTCCGTCGGCCGCGCGGGCGTGGCGCTTGACCTGCGCGAGTTCGTGAACTCGGGGCTGATGGCGCTGTTCTTCCTGGTGGTCGGGCTGGAGGCGCGGCGCGAGTTCGACATGGGCGAGCTGCGGGTGCGGAGCAGGCTGGCGCTGCCGCTGCTGGCCGGGCTCGGCGGGATGATCGTGCCGATCGGCATCTACCTGATCGCGAACGCCGGGCGGCCCTCCGCTTCGGCCTGGGGCATGTCGATGTCGACGGACACCGCGTTCGCGCTCGGCGCGCTGGCGCTGGTCGGGCGCAGGCTGCCCGATCGGGTCCGCACCTACCTGCTCACCTTCTCCGTGGTCGACGACCTGGCCGGGATCGCGGTCATCGCGATCGCCTACAGCGGGCGGATCCACGTGGCGCCGCTGCTGGCCGGGGTGGGGCTCCTGGCCGCCGCGGTCGCGATCAGGGTGGGGGGCGTGCGGTACGGGGCGCTGTACCCGCTGATCGGGATCGCGGCCTGGGTGGCATTCTTCAAGTCCGGCGTGGATCCGATCGTCGTGGGGCTGGTGTTCGGGCTGCTCACGTACGCCTACCCGGCCAGACGCGCCTCGCTGGAGCAGGCGTACGAGGCCTTCAGGGAGTTCCGCGAGCAGCCCACAGCGGAGCTCGCGGCGTCCGCCCGCGAGGTGGTGGGGGCGGCGATCTCGCCAAACGACCGGCTGGCGCAGACCTTCCACCCGTGGTCGAGTTACGTCATCGTGCCGCTGTTCGCCCTGGCCAACGCCGGGGTCGTGCTCAACGCGGGGTTCCTGGCCCGCGCGTACACCTCGCCGGTCACGCTCGGGATCCTGCTTGGTTACGTGATTGGCAAGCCGATCGGGACGGCTGGTGTCGCGTGGCTGGTGTCGCGGGTCACCCGCGGGCGGGTGCGGCCGCCGGTGGGGTGGGGCGCGGTCCTCGGCGCCGGAACGGTCGCCGGGATCGGGTTCACGGTCTCGCTGCTGATCGCGTCACTGGCGCTGCACGGGGTGTCACTGGCGGAGGCGAAGGTCGGCATCCTGTCGGCGGTGGTGGCCGCCACCGGCCTGACCTGGATCGTCTTCCGGCTGGTGAACCGGCTGCCCGTGCGGCCGAGGCTGCGCGCGCTGCTCGGCACGGCCGAGGTCATCACCGACCTGGTGGTGCCGGTTGACCCCGAGCGAGACCACGTGCGGGGACCGGCGAACGCCCTGGTCACGGTGGTCGAGTACGCGGACTTCGAGTGCCCGTACTGCGGCCAGGCCGAGCCGGCGGTCCGGTCGCTGCTGCGGGAGTTCGGCGGCGACGTGCGGTACGTGTGGCGGCATCTGCCACTGACCGACGTCCATCCGCACGCGCAGCTGGCTGCAGAGGCCGCGGAGGCGGCCGCAGCGCAGGGCGCGTTCTGGGAGATGCACGACCTGCTGCTCGACCATCAGGGCGCGCTGAGCGTCCGCGACCTGGGCGGGTACGCGGGCTCACTGCGCCTTGACACTTCGCGCTTCTTCGCGGATCTGCGCGGGCACGCGGGGGCCGACCGCGTCAGGCAGGACACCGATTCCGCCGACCTTTCCGGCGTATCGGGTACACCGACCTTTTTCGTCAATGGCAAAAGGCATTACGGCGCCTACGACATCGAAACCCTGACAAAGGCCGTCAAGCTGGCGGCGGCCAGGGTGAAAATCGGCTCCTGACCATTGATGACGCGCGGACACGACGGTTTTAGAACGCTCAGCATCCGTGACACAGAGTAATCGTTGTGTCAGCCTGGGATTGCGGGGGGTTCATTAATCGGGAATCAGCTTCATCTATCGGGGGATAACGAAGCGATTCTCTCCTGAGCCTTCGCGTCGGCCGCATTTTGTGGGCCTTAGTCATGGTCTCCCCCCGGCAAGGGGGCACGGGGGGAGATCATGAGAGGCTGGCGGTGACGACCGACGAGAAGGAGGTACCGCGATGAGCACGCAGCCGTCTGCCGCTGCGGCGGGGACGATCGACGTCGGCGGCGATCTGACCGTGAACCGTCTCGGATTCGGCGCCATGCGGATCACCGGGCGGGGGATCTGGGGCGATCCGCCCAGCCGTGACCAGGCCATCTTGACTTTGCGACGGGTGATCGAGCTCGGCGTGAACTTCATCGACACCGCCGACTCCTACGGGCCCTCGGTGAGCGAGGAGCTGATCGCCGCGGCGCTTTTCCCGTACCCGGAAGACCTGGTTCTCGCGACCAAGGGCGGGCTGGTTCGGCCCGGCCCGAACCGCTGGGAGCCGGACGGGCGCCCCGCGCACCTGCGGGAGGCCTGCGAGGGCAGCCTGCGCCGGCTCAGGCTCGAGCAGATCCCGCTGTACCAGTTCCACCGCCCGGACCCGCGCGTGCCGCTGGCCGAGTCGATCGGCGAGATCGCCTCGCTGAAGGACGAGGGCAAGATCCGCCACGTCGGCATCTCCAACGTGACGGAGGACGAGCTCCGCGAGGCGCAGCGGATCGTGCCGATCGTGTCGGTGCAGAACAGGTTCAACGCGACCGACCGGCGGTCCGCGTCGATGGTCGACCTGTGCGAGCAGGAACAGCTGACGTTCCTGCCCTGGGCGCCGGTCCAGGAGGCCGACAGGAACACGGCGGTGGCCGAGGCGGCCCAGCGGCACGGCGTGAGCGAGCGCCAGGTCGTGCTCGCCTGGATGCTGGCCAGCTCGCCTTCGATCCTCCCGATTCCCGGCACCGGCTCCGTTTTGCACGCCGAGGAGAACATCGCCGCCGCGGCCATGGAGCTGAGCCCCGACGAGATCGCCGCGATAAGCAAGGGCTCGTAGCGGTCCGCGGGTGGGCTAGCGGGAGGGTGCGGGAACGGCGGACAGTTCCGCGATGGCGTGTTCGGCCCATCGGAGGCTGGCGCGGTAGACGGCCAGCCCGTGGCCGAGGGCGAGGCGCGGGTGGCGGCCGCCCAGATCGGCGGCCGCCGTATAGTGCTCCAGTTTCGCGGTGAACTCCGTGAGGGCGTCAGCGAGGTCCTGCAAGAAGGCCAGCACTTCGTGGGGCGGGAACAGGTATTCCATCATGGCGAAACGCATGAGGTGCAGGCCCAGGTCACGCGCGACCGTGGCCGTCTCTATGGGTGTGCGCAGCCAGTTCGCGTGGGCGGCCTGGCCGGCCTCGGTCGGCTCGTAGACGCGGCAATGCCGGGCCGCGTGGCCATCGGGGCCGGGTGGGGCCTGAGCCTGGGCTAGCCCGCGCAGCTCCAGGCGGTGCAGCGCCGGATAAAGCGCTCCGGAACTGGGCTGGTAGAGGCCCATCGGCGTGGCGGCAAAGATCCGCTTCAGGCCGTAGCCGGACGAAGGCACCAGGCAGATCTGACCGAGCAGGATGTGCTCGAACGAGGTGAGCTGGCGTCCGGCCATGTCAGGACCTTACCCTTGCTGCATAGGTCGAAACGACCTATGCTCCTGGGAGAAGCGGCCTGATGGCGAGCGATCAGAGCATCCGGCCGACGGCGGGAATCAGGCCGCGGGTCGGCGCGGTGTTCACTCCATCACGAAAGGTCACCCCAGGTGAACACCAGCGATGAGGCCCGGGAAGCCGCCGGGAGTTCGGCGACGAGGGGCGGTCGGCTCCGCTCGATCGCGATGATCGTGATCTTCGACGTAGCTGGCCCGCTGGTGGCCTACAAGGTGCTGCGCTCGGAAGGCCTGACGCCCGTGACCGCCCTGCTGGCGAGCGGGGTGTTCCCGGCCCTGGGCCTGGCCATCCGCGCCGTCTGGCACCGGCGGCTTGACGTGGTCGGGGCCGTCGTCCTGGCCGGGATCATCGTGGGCACGGTACTCGGCCTGGTCAGTCACAGCGCCCGGCTGGTGCTGGTCGAAGGGTCGGTGCCCACCGCCGTGTTCGCCGTGGCATGCCTGGCCTCGCTGGGGGCGCAGCGCCCGCTGGTGTACAGCCTGGCCCTGGAGTTCGTCGGGCCGGACACCGCCAAGGGCCAGGAGATGGTCCTGTTCTGGCACCACGAGGGCTTCCGGCGCAGCTTCCGGGTGATCACGGCCGTATGGGGTGCGGCCTTTCTCCTCGAAGCCGCACTGCGCGTCGTCATCGTCTACAGCACCTCGACCGGGACGGCGCTGGCGATCTCCACGGTCACGCCGTTCGTGTTCGCGGGCACCATGGTGGCGTGGACGATCGGATACGGCGCGCTGCAGAAGAAGAAGACTGAGCGCATGGCGGCCGGCCCCAGCCCGGTACCTGAGGCAAGTCCTGCTTCGCCGGAGGTCCGGCGGGCGACGGCGTGACGCGGTTGGATTGACCGGTCCGCGGCTCTGCGCCCCTGGGGGCCCGGCGTCTAAGATGAACCGGGTTAATCTGGGGCGAGCCGCGGAGGGCGAAGCGTGGGCGAGACGGGCACCGCTGGAACTGCTGGAACCGCTATAGTCGGCGGCCGGGTCGTCCCGATCGAGGGCGAGCCACTGGACGGCGGGGTCGTCCTGCTGCGGGACGGGAAGATCGCCGCGGTCGAGGGGCCCGGCTTCTCCGTGCCGTCGGGTGTGGACGTGGTGGACGCGACGGGCAAGTGGGTGCTGCCCGGGTTCATCGACGCGCACGCCCACGCCGGCGTGCACGAGGAGGCCGAGGGCTGGGCCGGCCAGGACACGAACGAGCGGACCGAACCGGTCACCGCGCAGGTCCGCGCGATCGACGCGATCAACCCGGCCGACCTGGGCTTCCGCGACGCCATCATGGGCGGCGTGCTCGCCGTCAACGTCAACCCCGGCTCGGCCAACCCGATCGGCGGCCAGACCGTGGCGATCAAGTGCTGGGGCCGCACGGTCGACGAGATGGTGCTGCGCGAGCCGGCCGGCCTGAAGTCCGCGCTCGGCGAGAACCCCAAGCGGGTCTACGGGGAACGGAACGTTCTGCCTTCTACGCGGCTAGGCACCGCGGCTGTGATCCGCAGCGCGTTCGTGGCCGCCCTGAACTACCAGGCGAAACTGGCCGCGGCGGAGAATAACCCATCGCCCGAACGAGCGGTGGTAGAGCGTGACCTCAAGCTTGAGGCATTGAGCCGCGTCCTTCGCAGGGAGATCCCTTGGCGGCAGCATTGCCATCGCGCGGATGACATCGCCACCGCGATGCGGATGGCGAGGGAGTTCGGGTATGACCTGGTGATCGATCACGGAACCGAGGCCTACCTGCTGGCCGACCAGATCGCGGCCGCGTCGATCCCGGTGATCATCGGGCCGCTGTTCACCAGCCGGTCCAAGGTGGAGTTGCGGAACCGGTCGCTGGCCAACCCCGGCCGGCTGGCCGCGGCCGGGGTGATGATCGCCATCACCACCGACCACCCGGTGGTGCCGATCCACTTCCTCATCCACCAGGCCACGCTCGCGGTCAAGGAAGGCCTCGACCCGGTCACGGCGCTCGAGTCCGTCACCATCAACCCGGCCAAGATCATCGGCTGCGCCGACCGGATCGGGTCGCTCGCGGCGGGGAAGGACGCCAACGTGGTGGTGTGGTCAGACGACCCGCTGGACGTGATGAGCCGCGCCGAGCGGGCGTTCATCGACGGCCGGGAGATCTACCATTACGACTACTCGCGCCGCGAAGGCGTCTTCGCCGACCTCTAGGTGTGCTCGGTTGATGACTTCGCGGTGCCTTGGGGGCTTGATCAGTACCAGGGTCTGCCCGGTCGCGGCTAGAGCGGCCTCTGCGCCCTTGGGCGCTGGCCGGTGTAGAGCGCCGTCACGAACGGGCGGGTGACTTCGCCGCCGAAGTCGCGTTCTGCGATCGTCTGAATCCTGTCAAGGAGCAGGCGCCGTTCAGGTTCTGGGCGCAGGCGGACCTCGATCATCGATCCGTAGAACGCGTAGATCTGCGAGGACGTGAACCGTACGGCGGACCGGATCAGCTGGCTGCGCACATCTTCGAAGCCACCAAGGTGTTCCAGGTCACGGCGACGCTGCGCCGTATCGAGCTGGAACGACGAACGCCGCCGCTGGTGGCTCGGGTCCGCGTCGCCGAGCAAGCGGGTAGTTGCGTCCCGGAATGGGTCAGGCCGGTCGGGGTCATCGAAGATCGTCCACCACACCGCCACCCATCCGCCTGGCCGCACAATCCGGCCGAGCTTCGGTAGCCCAGCCGCCTGGTCGACCCAGTGGAATGAGGTTGCCGCGACCGCCAGGTCGAAGGCGGCACCGGGCAGAGCGGCCTGCTCGAAGGTCTCGCCCACGACCTTGAGGCCAGGATGGCTCAGGGTGCTGGCGAGGAAGTTCGCCATGCCCGGGTCGGGCTCGACCGCGACCACCTGGGCGCCTTGGGCAAGAAGCCACTTGGTCACGAGTCCGGTGCCTGGGCCGATCTCCACGACCTCGGATCCAGGGTGAAGGCCGCACCGACCGCTCAGGACGTCGTAGGCCTCCTCGGGATAGTCGGGGCGGCCCTCGGCGTAGCCAGCAGGATCGCTGCCGTAGAGGTGACGAGCTGCCTCGCGCAGCGGAGCGTGCGTGGTTTCCCCGGGATCGTCGTTGCTCACATCGTTAGTCAACCTCATCAGCGGGGCCGGGGAAGCGAGCGCGGGCGCGCATGGCGCTCACGAGCTCGGCGGGGGCGCGGTCCGGGGAGCCCGCGTCGTAGGGCGGCTGGGGGTCGTATTCGATGCCCAGCTGGATGGCCTGGGCGGTGCGGTCGCCCGCGATCCGGCCGGCCAGGGCCAGGGCCATGTCGATTCCGGAGGACACGCCCGCCGCGGTCACGTACTTCTCGTCGAAGACCACCCGCTGGGTCACGGGAGTCGCGCCGTATCGCCCGAGCTCGCCCAGGGCCAGCCAGTACGACGTGGCGCGGCGACCGGTCAGCAGCCCGGCCGCGGCCAGGATGAGCGAGCCGGTGCACACCGACGTGGTCCAGGTGGTCGTCTCGTCGGCGGCTCGAAGCCACGCGTGCAGCGGACCGTCCTCCATCTGGTCGTTCTGCCCGGGGCCGCCCGGCACCAGCACGACATCCGGATGCGGGACGTCGGCGAGGGAGGCTTCGACCTCGAGCTTCAGTATGCCTTCCTCGTCGGCGATGAGTCCGGGCCGCTCGGCCACGAAGGTCACTTCCGCGCCGGGCAGGTTCGTGAGGATCTGGTAGGGGCCGATGGCGTCCAGCACGGTGAACCGGTCGTACAGGACGATGGCGATCTGCATGGTTCTCCTCGGAGGTGGCGCAGGTGGGTGCTAGTGGCGGGTGGGTATCAGAGGTGGCGGGCGGGGTGGAAACGGTGGCGGTACTCGTCCGGGCTGACGCCGAGGGTGCGGATGAAGGCGCGGCGCATCGCCTCGGGTGTGCCGTAGCCGCAGAAGCGGGCGGTCTGCTCCACGCCGTCGGCGGTGTCCTCCATGCGGTGCCTGGCGAGTTCGAGGCGGACGCGGTCGACATAGCGACCTGGCGGCATACCGACTTCGGCGGCGAAGGCGCGCGCGAACTGACGCGGGGACAGCCGGGCCCGGCTGGCCAGCGTCTCCACCGTCAGGTCCGCGTCCGGGTGGTCGGCGATCCAGCGCTGCACCTCGCGCAGCGGTTCGCGGTTGGCCAGCTGCGCGGAGAGCTGGGCGCTGAACTGGGCCTGGTTGCCCGGGCGGCGCAGGAACACCACCAGGTGCCTCGCGATCTCCAGCGCCGCGTCCCGGCCTAGGTCCTCCTCCACCAGGGCCAGCGCGAGATCGATCCCGGCCGTGACCCCCGCGGAGGTGAGGACGTTCCCGTCCCTGACGAAGATGGGGTCCGGGTCCACGGTGAGCCCGGGGAACCTGGCCGCCAGCGTCGGGCAGAAGGCCCAGTGGGTGGTCACCCGGCGCCCGTCCAGCAGGCCCGCCTCGGCGAGCAGGAACGCGCCCGTGCACACCGAAACCAGCCGGGCTGCATCGCGGCCGTGCTCCCGCAGCCAGGTGACGAGCTCCGGATCCGCCCGCCTCGTGCCTTCTCCGCCGGGCACGATCAGCAGGTCAGGCGGGTCCGGTTGGCTGGCGTCGCGCAAATCCCAGTCGGGAGCCAGGCGCAGCCCGCTGGAGGTCCGCACCGGACGACCGCCGAGGCTGGCGATCCGGATGTCGTAGCAGGGGGAACTGCTGCCGGGCCTGGTTCGGCCGGAGTTGGCCCCCGTGAACACTTCCAGCGGCCCGGTTACGTCCAGGCTCTGCACCCCGTCGAACACGACGATCAGCACGGTGCGCATGCACCCAGTCTGTCCGGCGGCTCTGATGGCAGCAATGACGAATACCCCACTTTTCCTGTCACGCGTGGGCGAGGTCCCGGCCACGGCGCCCGCAGCAGGGGGCATGGCCAGCACGGCGAACGTGCTGCTAACCGGCCCAGAGCTTACGAACAGGCCTCGGGGCCGGCGCCATCGCCTGCTCGCGATCGGCCTGGCGGCCGCGGTCATCGTCGCCGCGGGAGTCGTCGTTCCCCTGGAGCTGGCCGGTTCCCCGCGGTCGGGAGGGGCCACGACGTCCGGAGGGTCCACGGCGTCGGGGACGTCCACGGCGTCGGCAGGAGCCACGGCGTCGGCAGGAGCCACGGCATTCCAGAGTTTCAGCCGGGTCACCCTGTTGGATGATCCGAACTCGGCCAGTGGTGACGTGACGTCGGTGGCGTTCAGCCCCTCCGGGGCCATGCTGGCTGCGGCCAGCAGTTATACCGATCTCTGGACTGGCCGCCACCCTGACCGACCCCGGGGCCAAGGCGGCGAACTCGGTCGCGTTCAGCCCCAACGGCGAGATGCTGGCGGCCGCCGACACGAACGGCAGCGTCTACCTCTGGCAGCGGGGCTGAGGCCTATCCGCTGGGGAGGCCGAAGGCCCAGTTCAGGAGGCGGGTGGGGTCGATTCCGTTGACGGTGGTGCCGACGCCGGGGCTGTCGAGCGTGACGCCGATAAAGGAGCGACCGTCCCGCGTCGCCTCGAACAGCAGGCAGTGGCCGGCGGTCTGGGTGTACCCGGTCTTGATGCCGATGGCACCCGGGTAGACGCCGAGCAACGGGTCGGTGTTGTGCCACACGTAGGAATGGTGCCCGGCCCCGGCGGCGACCCGGTAGGTGCGCTGGTCCACGATCGAGCGGAAGACCGCCGACAGCATCGCGAAGCGGCCCAGCGTGATCAGGTCGGCCGCGGTCGAGTAATTCGAGCCCTCGGACGGGTAGGGCAGCCCGTCGAAGTTGCTGAAGCGCGTGCGGGTCAGGCCCAGCGCCGCGGCGGTGGCGTTCATCTTGGCGACAAAGGCGGGGATGCCGGGGCCGTAAGCGGTGGCCAGGGTGTACGCGGCGTCGCTGCCCGACGGAAGCAGGAGCGCGGCTAGGAGTTGCGTGGCCGTCAGGGTGTCCCCCGGGCGCAGGCCCGCGGTGCTCGCGTCGTTGCTGGCTACGTAGCCCACCACCGCGGCGGGGACGGTGATCGGCCGGTCCAGGTCTCCCGCCTCGATCACCACGACCGCGGTCATGACCTTGGTGATGCTGCCGATCGGGCGTTCGGTGTTCAGGTCGCGGCTCCACAGCACCCGGCCGTCGGAGGCCTCGGCGATGGCGGCCGCCTGGGCCTGCACGTCGCCCGGGCCGGCGATGATCGTGCGCGCCGGTGACCGGGCGACGCTCGCGGCCGACGAGGGCGCGGTGACCGCCAGGGCGGTGCACGCGAGCATGACGGTCGCGCCGACGAAGCTGGCCAGGTGGACCGCCGGCCGCCGAGCACGCGCCGTCATGGGAACCCCCGTCGCCTAGCCGACCAGACAACAGGCGCAAGCCTTCCAGTTCCGGCACGCCATGGCAAACGCGCCGGAAGGAGCCGGGAGGGCTCCTTCGGCTAATCGCGTGGCCCGGGCCAGCGCGACCCGCTGCTGCTGGCCGCCGGAAAGCTCGTGGGGGTACCGCTGGCCGAGCCCGCCCAGGCCCACCAGCTCCAGCAGGCCCTCGGCCTTGGCACCGTCCCTGCGTTCCCGGGCGGGCAGGCCGAAACCGACGTTGGCCTGCACCGTCAGGCAGGGTGGCGGTGAGCTCGGTGACCGCGGACAGGAACACCAGGCAGAACGCCGCGGCAGGCCTGGCCCGGCCAGCCTCAGGGTGACCCGGCACAGCACGGCCAGTTTGCGCTGGCCCAGGGACCTGGCCACTTCGTCGAGGCTGACCGGCGCCCTGACCAGCGACGCCTTGACTCCGACCAGCGCCAGGGGGAAGAACATGATCGCGTAGCAGGCGATCAGCAGCAGCGACGTCCCGTAGCCGAACCCGGCCGCGTACCGCTCGGTGAAGTAGGACAGGGCGAAGGCGATGACCACCCCCGGCATGCCCAGGACCAGGTACGTACTGCGTTCGAGGAAATGCCGCATCCGCCCGCTGTGCCGGATGGCGAGCAGGGCGACCGGGAACGCCATCACCGTGCCCAGCGCCGCCGCCGCCGCGCCGTAGGCTGCCGTGTGCCCCGCGGCATCAAGCAGCGAGACGTTGGCCCCGCCGGACAGCGCCGGGGGGAGGCCGTCCGCCATCCAGTACAGGGCCGCCCCGACCGGGACGCCGAGCGCGAGCAGGACCAGCGCGGCGAACAGGGCCAGCACGGGCCAGCGCGCCCGGCCCAGGTGCTGGGGCGGGCTGACCCGCTGGGTCAGCGGGCCCAGCCTGGCGACCCGGCCCCGGCCGGGCAGGACGCCATCGGCGGCCAGGACGAGCAGGCTGAGCAGCACCAGCACCAGCGAGAGCGCGCAGGAGGCTGCGAAGCTGTACGCGTTGAGCTCGGTAAAGATCTCGGTCGTGAAGGTCTGGTAGCCGAGGATCTCGAACGCCCCGTACTCGGCCAGCAGGACCAGCGCGACCAGCAGGCAGCCGCCTGCGATGGCGCCCTTGGCCTGACCGAGCGTGATCCTGACGAACACGCGGACCCGGCCGGAGCCCA
>JBOHCK010000021.1:0-31484 GCA_050698755.1 Streptosporangiaceae bacterium
CCGCGAACCTGATCGGGGTGGGGGGTGAGGCGGGGGTGGGAGGTGAGGCGAGAATTGAGGGTGAGGCGAAGGTGGGAGGTGAAGTAGAGGTGGGGGGTGAGATGGAGGTTGGTGGTGAGGCGAGGGTGGGGGGGCTGGCGGGGGTAGGGGGCGAGGCGCGCGGTGGGGTTTCGCCGGTGGTGAAGCCGAAGGCGCGATCGGTGGGCGCGGGGCCGAACACTTCCACGGGCATGCCTCGGGCGGCGCAGCCGACCGCGAGCATCTTGACGTGCCGCCCGGTGCCGCCCGCGCTGGTGCCCAGCACGAACGCGATCTTCATGCGCGGACCACCCGGCGCACCGCCGCGCGCAGGTCACCGCCGTCGGCCAGGACCACTACGGTCAGGAAGGCCGCGAGGACGGCGGCGCTGGCCATCAGGGTGAGCGCCACGTTCGGCAGGAAGCCGTGGGCGGGGACGGCCAGGGTCACGCCCAGCCCGGCGGCGCCCCCGGCCACCGCGCCGCCCAGGCCGGCCAGGGCGGCCCGCATGCTCCCGCGCAGCGCCTGAGCCCCGCGGAAGCGCCGGACCAGCATGATCAGGACGGCACCCGACCCGGTGAGCCCGATCGTGGTGCCGGCCCCGAGCCATCCCACCACCGCGGACCTCGGCGCGAACGGCACGATGAGCAGGTCCGCCACGATCACGAGCAGCCACCCGCCGCTGACCGCAGCGGCGGAGGCGCCGCTGCGCCCGATCGCGTAGAGCACCCGGGACAGGTTCGCGGTCAGGCCGTACCC
The DNA here is from genome assembly GCA_050698755.1 of Streptosporangiaceae bacterium. Classification (GTDB taxonomy): domain Bacteria; phylum Actinomycetota; class Actinomycetes; order Streptosporangiales; family Streptosporangiaceae; genus Palsa-504. The sequence continues at coordinate 778 of JBOHCK010000021.1, forward strand.
GACCAGACCCGGCGCGAACGCGGCCAGCGCGATCGCCAGGTGCCTGGCGTCCGCCGCCTGGGTGAGGTGGGACTGGAAGACCCGGGCCAGCGGGATGCACGTCCCGGCCATCGCCGCCACGCCCAGCCAGGACGCCACCGTCACCGCGCGGGTGGAAGCGGCGCAGGTCGCGTCGAAGTCTTCGGTGCGCGCGGACAGCTCGGGAAAGGCGCTGGTCGCGGTCGGCACCGCGAGCACGGCGTAGGGGACGAAGAAGACCGCCCAGGCGAAGCTGTACAGGACGAGCGAGCCGCCGCCGCCGCGCGAGTTGGCCAGCACGATCACCACCGCCACCGAGGCGTCCTGGGCGATGAGCGTGGCGATGCCCGCCGCCGCCAGCGACCTGACCCGCGGGCCCACTCCGGCCGGGAACCTCAGCGTGGGACGCAGCGCCAGCCGCAGCCGCGTGGCCGGGATGAATGGGGTCGCCACCAGGGCCGCGACCCCGGCGGTGGTCCCGGCGGCCAGGATGACCCAGGCCGCCGTGGGCACCGGCCTGGCCATGTTCTGGTATCCGTGGCCGACCACGCCGAACCAGAAGTACGCCCCGATGACGACCAGGCTGGACAGCACCGGGGCCAGTGCCGGAGCGGCGAACCTGCGGCGCGCCTGCAAGATGCCGTACAGAACCACGGCGAGGCCGTAGAGCAGGATCTGCGGCGCGAACACTGCGAGCATACGTGTGCCCAGGGCGATCATGCTGGCCCGCGGGCACCCGGGTGCCCCGTCGAGCAGCAGCGATACGAGCGGCCGGGCGGCGACCGCGATCAGCAGGCTGACCGGGACGAGCAGCAGGACCGTCCAGGTGAGCAGGGCGGAGGCGGTCTGGCGCACCTGTTCCCTGTCGTTCACGGGGCCGGCGAGGACCGGCACCACCACGGCGGTGAGCGCGCCGCCCAGGACGACGTCGTAGATGATGTTCGGCACCATGTTCGCGGTGGTGTAGGCGGTGCCGAGGCACAGCGCCTGGACCGTGTGCGCGAACACGACCTGGCGGCCGAAACCGATCACGCGCGCCAGCATCGTGATCGTCCCGATCAGGACCGCGGCGCGGCCGATCCCCTGGCTCCGCTGCCGAGCACTCCCCCGCTCGGCCACGGGAACGGTCACTCCCGGGGCGGCGCTATGTCATGGTCCGCGGCCTGGTCCGCGCCGCGCTGGACCGGGATCACGATCGGCGGCGGCAGGCTCGGGGGCCTGCGGCCGATCAGATCCACCCGGCGCAGGGCCGGCGTCCGCTCGATGACCGCGGTGAAGCTGACCTTCTCACTCGCCACGTTCAGCCAGGCCGTCCCGGCCAGCAGCGCCAGCCTGGCCGGCCGGGGCAGGCCGCACGCGGCGGCGCCGATCATGGCGCCCAGGGCGTTCGCGCCTGCGTCGCCCAGCATCGCCTGCTCGCCCAGGTCCTGCGGCAGCAGGGCCAGCGCGGCCGCCAGCGACGGCACCACGGCCGTTCCCGCGGGACCCGGGTTGTCCCGGGCGGCCCGGCCGAGGGACCCGCCCAGGACGACCAGCGCGCCGGATGCGGCCGCCGCCTTGATGGCCCGTCCCGGCCGCAGGTCGAACAGGTTGAGCAGGTTGGCGAACCCGGCCACCAGCCCGGTGTTGATGACGAAATCGGCGGCGTTGCCTCCGCTCAGGGCGGCGCTAGCCATCCCGGTGGCACCGATGCCAGCCAGTTTCACGGCCCCCGTGGTCACCTCGCCCTGCGCCAGCGCGCCCAGGTGGCCGCGGAACCCGCGCCGGTCTGACGACCCGGCCAGATCGTCGAAGGCCCCGAACACCGCTCCCCCCGCCCCGGCGATCGTGATCGCGGCGGCGGCCCGCCAGGCCGCACGGCCTTCGGAACGCCCGGCCGCGGACTGCAGCGCGGCCTGGGCCAGCGCGCCCGCGATCGCGCCGACGGCGGCCGCCGGGCCCTCGAGGAGCGTCACGGGCTCGCCGCGGTGGTTGGTCCGCGACCACGCCTTCGGCCCGCCGGGCGGGTAACGGTTCAAGACGGAGTAGGCCAGCCGGGCGGCCCCGGCGGCGGCCAGCCCCGATATCCCGGTACCCGCGGCCGAGGCGATCAGCCGGTGCCCGGCCCGGCCGGGCGAGCGGCTGAGGCTCACTTCTTCGCCTTCTTGCCCGACCGGGCTCCGGTCACGCCGGATGACGTGCTCGCGCTCGCGGTGGGGCTGGGGCTCGCCGTGGGCGCGGGGCTCGGGCCGACGGTGCTCGCGCCGTTGCCCGTCATCCCGTAGGCGCCCGGCTTCCCGCCTGCCAGCAGCACCGCCAGCGCCTGGATGACCACGCTCTGCCCGGAGGTGAAGTCGGCGTCGTCCACCGTGGATACCTGGTTGGCGACGTTGCTCGACCGCAGGACCGCGATCGGGCTGCCGGGGCCCGAACCGGTGGACGACCCGGCCACCACGGTGGCCGAGCTCTTCGCGGCCAGTTCCTCGGCCAGCGCGACCAGCATCTGGTCCAGCGGGTCCGCGCTACCGTCGCTCGGCGCGGTCTGCGGGGTGACGATCACCGCCAGCGTGGCCGGGGTGGACGGCTGCCCCGTGGTGGTCAGGAACCCGGAGTTCGCGTAGGCGGTGAGCATGGTGGCCGCGTTGGTGTCCGACCCGGAGCCGGGTGACCCGGAGCCCGACGACCCCGTGCCGGATGACCCGGTGCCTGACGACCCGGTGCCGGATGACCCGGTGCCGGATGACAGGCTGGCGGACGGCGTGGCCGACGGGCTCGTGGTGGCCTGGCTGCCCGAAGAGCCCGGGGCCTTGGCGAGGATCTCGCTGGCGATGATGTGCGCGGCCTGCTGCTGGTAGGTCGTCCCGCTTTCCAGCGTGATCCCGTCGGACTGGGCCAGGACCAGGTTGGTCTGGTTCAGGTAGTCCTGCGTGGTGTCGCTGGTGTCGAAGAACTTGGGCTGCAGGGCGATCTCGCCGGTGACCGTGGCCCCCGCGAACTGCGTGGCGGCGTCGCTGATCGCGGTCACCACCGACGGCGAGGCGCCGGGCTCGGTGACGATCAGCAGCCGCTGGCCCGCCAGCAGGTTATGCAGCACGGCGGGCTCGACCGCCTGGGCGTACGACTCGCCGAGGTCGGCCTGCGCCTGCGCCGTGTTCCGCTCGCCGGTCAGCTGGTTCACCTCGGTCTGCAGCCGGCCGGTCGTTTGGTTCAGCAGGTTGTACGTGGGTCCCTGCAGCTCGGTGGAGCCGAGCACGATCCCGATCGCGAGCGCGAGGAACACCGCCACGATGGAGACGAGGTGATAGCGAAAGTCAATCACTAGAGTTTTCCGGTCAGCCAGAGGGTGAAGGAGTGCCAGGTCACTTCGAAGTACCTGGCCAGGACGGGTTCGGCGGGCGAGAACAGCACGGCCACCAGCACGGTCACGGCCGCGGCCAGGACCAGTGCGAGCAGCGACCAGCCGGAGATGCGGCTCTGGTAGAGCTGGTGCACGCCCCGGGCGTTGATCAGCTTCCCGGCGACCCGCAGGTGCGTGATGAAGGTGCTCGACATGCCGGCCCGGCCCTTGTCGAGGAATTCCTCGAGGGTGTGGTGCGTGCCGACGACCACGATCAGGCTGGCTCCCTTGGCGTCGGCCAGGAGCAGGGCGATGTCCTCGCTCGTCCCGGGGGCCGGGCAGGTCACCCCGTCCAGGCCCAGCTCACGGACGCGAGACAGCCCCGGAGCGCGGCCGTCGGCGTAGGCGTGCACGACGAGTTCGGCGCCGCAGCACAGCGCCTCGTCGGACACCGAGTCCATGTCCCCGAGGATGACGTCAGGCTCGTACCCGACCTCCAGCAGGGCGTCCGCGCCGCCGTCCACGGCCAGCATGACCGGCTTGTACTCGCGGATGTAGGCGCGCAGGGCGGCGAGGTCCTCCCGGTAGTGGTAGCCGCGCACCACGACCAGGACGTGCCGCCCTTCCATGTCCGTGTCCAGCTCGGGCGCGTGGACGCCGTCGGTCAGCAGCTCGTGCTCACGCCGGAGGAACTCCAGGGTGTTGGCGGCGAACGACTCGATCTGGACCGGCACCATGGCCCTGGCCTCGGTCATCGCCGCGTCCAGCGACTCCTGCGTCAGCGGCGTTCCCTTCGCGACGACGGTGTCGCCGAGGTACAGGGTCTCCTGGTCCAGCCGGACCACCGTGCCGTCGGAAACGCGGACGAGCACGTCGGGGCCGACGTCGTCCAGGACGGGGATGTCCGCGTTGAGCAGCAGCTGCGGCCCGAGGTTCGGGTAGCGCCCGGTCATGCTCACCGAGACGTTGACCACGGCCGACACCTTGCGCCTGATCAGCTCCTCGGCGCTCACCCGGTCCAGGTCGGAGTGATCGATGATGGCGATCTCGCCCGGGTTCAGCCGCCGCGAGATGCTCTTGGTCTTCCGGTCCACGCGGGCCACGGCAACGATCCCGGGCGGCTCCCCAGCCTTCCCCCGGAACGGCAGCGGCATCCTCACGGGCGGAACCTTCATCGCCTTCCATCCTGCCAGAGCATTCCAACAGCGCAGGCCAGGTTGGTGATTACGGCGTGTCATGGAGGGTAGTCCGGCGCCGAGACACGGCCCCGGTCCCGGGACCGGACAAACCTATCGGGTAGGGTGTAAATCGTGATCAGGGGGGCGCGCTTCACTGAAGCTGACGCCGAAGCGCACATCCACGGTATCTGCTTCAAGACCGGCCCACCGGAACGCGTAGGCGTCGAACTCGAATGGCTGGTCCGCGATCGCCGCGATCCAGCCCGGCCAGTGAGGCGGAGCAGGTCGCCGCCACATTGGCCCAGTTCGGGGGCCTAGGGGCTTTGGGGGGAAAGACTCCCCCCGAAGATCGGGGAGATGCCGGGAGGTCGCCCTCCGGGGCTGGCACAGTTCCGGGAGAGTCACGCGACGCCGTTCGGCATCAAGGTATTTCTCTTTCATCTGGTTCCTGCCTGACGGTGGAGCCAGGCGGGCAGCTTGAGCTCAGCTCGGCTCCCGCGGTTACGCTCGGTGAGCTCATCGAGGTAACCGGGCGTGATCTGGCCGCCCTGCGGGACGCGGCGGCGGCCGTCGGTCTCGAACTCTGCGGCTACGGACTCGATCCGCTGCGACCGCCACGGCGCGTGCTGGACCTGCCGCGTTACGCGGCGATGGAGAAATTCTTCGACCGCGAAGGCCCGTGGGGCCGGCAGATGATGTGCGGCACCGCGTCGGTCCAGGTCTGCGTGGACTCCGGCGACGAGGGCCCGGGCGAGTCCGGCTACCGTGCGCGCTGGCGGCTGCTGCACGCGATCGGTCCGGTGCTCGTGGCGGCGTTCGCCAACTCCCCGATCCGGCGCGGGCAGCCGACGGGCTGGCGCTCGGCCAGGCAGCAGGTGTGGTCGAACATGAACCCGGGCCGGACGCGGGCCCCGGCCCCGCCGGCGGACGACGGTGACCCCCGCGACGCGTGGACCGCCTACGCGCTGGACGCCGAGCTCATGTGCGTGCGGGAGCCCGAGTCGGCCGACTGGAGCGCGCCCCCCGGGGTGACCTTCCGCGAGTGGCTGCGGGCCGGCGGTTCGGGCGTGCTACGCGCGCCCACCCAGGAAGACCTGGACTATCACCTGTCCACCTTGTTCCCGCCGGTCCGCCCGCGCGGGCACATGGAGGTGCGCGTGATCGACGCGCCCGCGGGCTCGTACCCGGCCGGCGCGGCGCCGTGCGGCGCCCGGCAGCTGATCGGGGACGTCTGGGAATGGACGAGCTCGGACTTCCTGCCCTATCCGGGGTTTGTCGCCTGGCCCTACCGGGAGTACTCGGAGGTGTTCTTCGGGCCCGAGTACAAGGTGCTCCGCGGCGGGTCGTTCGCGGTCAGCGCGGTGGCCTGCCGCGGCACGTTCCGGAACTGGGACTACCCGATCCGCCGGCAGATCTTCTCCGGTTTCCGCACCGCCAGGACGGCCGCCGCCTGATGTGCAGGCACCTGGCCTACCTCGGGCCGCCGGTCACGCTGCGTTCGGCGATCATCGACCCGCCGCACGGCCTGTACAGGCAGGCGTGGGCGCCGCGTTACCAGCGGCCAGGAGCGGTCAACGCGGACGGGTTCGGCGTGGGCTGGTACTGCTCCGATCGCGACGACCCTCAGCCGGCCAGGTACCGGCAGGCGATTCCCATCTGGGCCGATGAGTCCTTTGCCGACCTGGCCCGGGTGACCAGGACAGGCGCGCTGCTGGCGACGGTCCGCAACGCGACGCCGGGTACCAGCCATGGCCCGGCAGCGGTCGGGCCGTTCCGTCACGAGCGCTGGCTGTTCAGCCACAACGGCGTGCTCGACGGATGGCCATCGTCTACCGCGGGGGTCGCCGCCACGCTGCCGACCGTTTCGCTGCTCGAGCTGGAGGCCCGCGTCGATTCCGCGCTGGCCTGGGCGCTGGTCCTGCACCGGCTCCGCGCCGGCCTCGCGCCGGACGTGGCGCTCGCCGACACCATCGGGGCGCTGAACGCCGCGGGCGTGACCGGGAATTTCAACTTCCTGCTGACCGACGGCCGCGTGATCGCCGCCACCGCGGCGGGTCACACGCTGTACTACCGCGAGGCCGACGGCGGCGTCACCGTCGCCTCCGAGCCTGCGGACGACGACCCGGGCTGGATCGTGGTCCCCGGTGGTTCGCTCGTCACCGCGGTCCCCGCTCAGGTCAGCGTCACTCCGCTGCCCGCCACTTCGGACTTCTCAGTCACCCCTGACGGAAGGATCACGATCCTTTGACCTCACTAGACCGCCGACTGCCGCCCGGTTTCCTCGCCGAGTCGCTGCGCGAGGACGCGCGCGGCGGGCTGACGTCGGTCCCGAAGTCGCTGCCGCCCAAGTGGTTCTACGACGCGCAGGGCAGCGCGCTGTTCGAGAAGATCACCGAGTTGCCCGAGTACTACCCGACCCGCGCCGAGCGGGAGATACTCCACGCCACCGCGGGCCTGGTCGCCTCGCAGACGGGGGCGCGGACGCTCGTCGACCCGGCCACGCTGGTGGCCGCCTACGACGACGAGGCCGGGGTCACCGCCGAGTTCAACAAGAACGTCCTGGCGGTGCTGAACGCCGAACTCGGCGCGGACTTCGACCGTGACGAGTTCGAGCACGTGGCGGTATGGGACGCCGAGGCCGAGTGGATCGAGATGCGGCTGCGCTCGCTGTCCGACCAGGAGGTACACCTGCCCGGGATCGGGCTCACCGTGCGTTTCGCCGCCGGGGAGGAGATGCGGACCGAGGTGTCCGCCAAGTTCCGCCGCCAGGGCGTCGAGGCCGAGCTAGCCGCGGCGGGGTTCGCGATGCGGACCTGGTGGACGGATGCGGCCGGGCAGTTCGGCCTCTCGCTGTCCGTCCCGGTCTGACCGGAGCCTGTTACGGTCTGACGCGTCCTGCGCCGCGGCCGGGTGGCCGGGTTCGCGCGTAAAATCCGCCTACCTGTGCCGGATGAGCGAGTAACTCGGGCCGCATCGGTCCCGTTGGACTGGCCAGTCTTACGCGTTCCCCCGGTATTTCCCCCCGACCCCCGGCGTATCACCCCCGCCCCCGCGCGACTCTGTAGCGAGTAAATCCCGTAAAGCGTGGAGGATTGCCATGACCAGCTTGACCATGAACGACGCGCGGTGCGCAGCCTTGTTCGTATCCGGGCTGCAGCGATCGGATGGCCCGAACGGTGACGCGGTGGCGAAGGCCGCCAGCCGGGCCGTGCGGCAGTTTGGCGTACGCGGATGTGTCGGGTTGATGGCCCAGGAGTTCGGCGACCACCCCGAGGCTGCGATGGACCGCATGCGGTGGATCAGGCAGCTGGTCCGCGACTGGCCCGCCTCGCCGACCAGCCAGGCTAGCGCCGCCATCGCCGCCTAACCGGCGACCCCACATCTACGGCCTCGGGTCGACGACCCTGGTCATGACCCAGCGGTGCTTGCCGATCTGGCGGTCACGGGTGAAACCGAGCTGCTCGTAGGTGGACAGGGCGCCGTTGAAGAGGAAGCCGGCCGGCACGGAGCCGGCGTTCTCCGGGTATCCCTCGACGCTCCCGCCGCCCAGGCCCGCGATGAGATCGAGCGCGCCGGCCAGCGCGGCGGTGGCCACGCCCTGCCGCCGGTGCCCCTTACCGACGTAGCAGCACGCGATCCGCCAGTCCGGCGAGATCGTCCGGCCCTTTTCGTACGCCGCCCGGCTCTTGATCCTGGGCACCTCGCCGGGCGCGCCGAACTGGCACCAGCCGACGCAGTCCTCCCCCTCGAAGACGAGCGCGGCGTGAGCCCTGCCCTCGCGGACTCGCTGTTCCTTGGCGGCACGGTTTTGCCCAACGCGTTCCTGCACCCCATCGATCCGGGACTCCTCGGGGTGGAACCCCATGCACCAGCAGCCGCCGAAGATACCGTTGTTGCGCTCCACCAGCGCGGCGAACGCGGCCCACGTCGACTGATCCAGCGCCTTCACGGTGTACCTCGGTTCGGCCATGAAAGCCACCCTAACGCGGGCCATGGCACGAGCCCTCGCTACCAACTACCGTCGCTGCCGAGGCCTGATAACGGAACGGAGAGGGTTTCACCGGTGGTGGCAACACAGATAACGGGCCGGCTGCGGCTGGCCGTTGCTTGCGTATCCGGCCTGCTCATAGGCGCAGCTACCGGGTGCAGCGGGTCGTCAGCACCACCCGGGCCTGAAGCCAGCTCCCCCGCAGGCGGCCAGCCCTCCAGCGCTGCGCCCGGGTGGGGAGCAGCGACAAACCTCGACTACGGCCAGGGCGGCGAAGACCCGACGTCGGTGTCGTGCCCATCCGCGCGCTTCTGCATGGCCGTGCTCGGATCGGGCTACGCGGCTGTCTACGACGGAACCAGGTGGAGCAAGCCCACGCGGCTTTCTGACCCCGGCGGCGAGCCCGATTCCGTGTCATGCCCGACCGTCAGCTTCTGCCTGGCCGTAGACGCGCGGGACTCCTCCGCCTTTGCGTTCAACGGCAGCACGTGGAGTTCTGCTCCTGGCCTCAGCGATCCTGTCCCGGGCACCCAAAGGGGCATGGCGTCGGTATCGTGCCCGTCACCGAGCTTCTGCGCCGCCGTGGACAACGGCTCCAACGCGTTCACGTTCAACGGGACCTCCTGGAGCCCCGCCACGGCCATAGATCCCGGCCACGAACTGAGCACGGTGTCTTGTCCGAACGCCGACTTCTGCGCCGCCGTCGACTACGGCCCGAACGTGGTCACCTTCAACGGCACCTCCTGGAGTAAACCGTCCGCCATCGACCCGGGCAGCTACCTGCAGGCGGTGTCCTGCGCATCGGCCAGCTTCTGCGTGGCCATTGATCGCAAAGGGAACGCGTTCACGTTCAACGGCCGCACCTGGAGCGCGCCCGTCAACGCCGATCCGAACGGTCTCACCATGGGTGAGGGCGGCATCTCCTGGCCGGTGGTGTCGTGCCCGACCAGCAACTTCTGCGCCGTCGTCGACGGCGGCGGCGGGAACGTGGTCACCTTCGACGGCAGCGGCTGGACCGCGCCCGTCAACATCGACCCGAAGGCCGCCAGGTCGGTCAGCGGACCGGTCCTCATCTTCCTTATGTCGGTGTCCTGCGTTTCCGCCGTGTTCTGCGCGGCCGGGGACTCCATCGGCGATGCGTTCGTCCGAAGCTAATGGACGCGCCAGGTAGCGCACGGCGAGGTAGCGTCGAACGGCGATGTCGAGAACGGGCCCGGGGCTCCGACTCAGGGGTGAGAGCGGGCCGACGGGGCACGCGGCACTGAAGGGGTTACCCAGATGAAGTACTTGCTGCTGATCTACGGCAACCAGGAGAAGTGGGCATCTATCCCGGCCGAGGCCTGGCCGGAGGCCATCGCGAGGCAAGACGCGTTCAACCGCAAGTACCAGGCGACCGGCGAGCTGATCGGCGCCTACGGGCTGAGCGACACGATGCTGGCCAAGCTGGTGCGCAGGGAGAACGGCGTCCCGGCCGTGACCGACGGGCCGTACCAGGAGACCAAGGAGTACATCGCGAGCTTCTACCTGCTCGACTGCGAGAGCGAGGAGCGCGCGCTGCAGATCGCGGCGGACATGCCCTGGGCGGACGAGGAGCCCGTCGAGTTCTGGCCGATCCTGCACGAGGCCAAGCCCGACCTGTGACCGGCGGACCAGGCCCGGGCGGCGGTCCGGTCACGGACGGGCCTGGCGGCGTCGAGGACCTGCTGCGCGACCTGGCGCCGCAGGTCCTCGGCGCGCTGGTGCGCCGGCACGGGCAGTTCCACCTCTGCGAGGACGCCACCCAGGAGGCGCTGCTGGCCGCCGCCCTGCAGTGGCCAAAGGAAGCACTGCCTGCAAACCCGCGCGGATGGCTGATCACGGTCGCCTCCCGCCGGCTGATGGACCAGCTGCGCAGCGAGCAGTCCCGGCGGAACCGCGAGGAACTGATCGCAGTCGCCACCCCGCAGTCCGAACTGCTCGGTCCCCCGGCCGACGCCGGGCCCGGGGACGCGGACGACTCGCTGGCGCTGCTGTTCGGCTGCTGCCACCCGGACCTGTCCCCGCCCAGCCAGATCGCGCTGACCCTGCGCGCGGTGGGCGGGCTGTCGACGGCGCAGATCGCGGCGGCGTTCGGCGTACCGGAGGCCACGATGGCGCAGCGGATCAGCCGGGCCAAGCAGACCATCGGGGACACCGGGTTCGACTTCAGCCTGCCGGGCGGGACCGAGCGGACCGAGCGGTTGCGGGCCGTGCTCCACGTGCTGTACCTGGTCTTCAACGAGGGCTACACCGCCACCGGCGGTGACGAGCTCACCGTGCCCGAACTGTCGCGCGAGGCGATCCGGCTGACCCGCTGGCTGCACCGGCTGCTCCCGCGGGACGGCGAGGTCACCGGCCTGCTGGCGCTGATGCTGCTGACCGACGCGCGGCGCGCGGCCAGGACGCGGCCCGACGGGTCCATGGTGCCGCTGGCCGACCAGGACCGGGCCCTGTGGGACCCGGCGCAGATCGCCGAGGGCATCGCGCTGATCACCGCGGCGCTGCCGGAAGGGGAAGTCGGCCCCTACCAGCTGCAGGCGGCGATCGCCGCCGTCCACGACGAGGCCGCGACCATGGCCGACACCGACTGGCCGCAGATCCTCGCGCTGTATGACCTGCTGGAACTGGCCGCGCCCAACCCGTTCACCGCGCTCAACCGCGCGGTGGCCGTGGCCATGGTGCGCGGGCCCGACGCCGGGCTCGCGGTACTGGCCGGCCTGGCCGGGGACAAGCGCATGGCGCGCCACCACCGCCTGCTCGCCACCCGCGCGCACCTGCGCGAACTGGCCGGCGACCCCGGCGCGGCCGCTGCGGATTACCTGGAGGCCGCCCGGCGGACAACCAGTCTGCCCGAACGCCGCTACCTGGCCCTCCAGGCCGCCCGGCTATCCGCGTGAGGGCTCAACCGCTCGTTCGGGCAAAGATTGTTCCTCGAAAACACGGTCGCCCACGCTGATCGTTCCTCCGGACAAGATGTCCGCCCGGAGGCCGGCGCGGTGGATGAGCTCCTTGATGGTGCCGGGGCGGGTCATCTGCTGCAGGTGCAGGCACGGCTCGCAGAGTTCGGTGCCCAGGCACTCGACCTCGCCGATCCTGAAGCGCTTGCCGACGAGGTCGTTGACGCGGACGCCGCGCACCATGACCTGGCGGCGGGACTGCGGCCCGGTCAGGCCGACTTCCTCCAGGACCTCGGCCTCGATCACGGTCAGCGCCTCGCCCGACCCGGCCCCGTCGGCGAAGAAGTAACGGTCGCCCTCCAGGCCCTTTCCCGCCACCGCGCGGACAGACCCGACCGGGCCGATCGCGTCGCTCGGACCGATGTTGATCGCCTCGACGTGCATGCCATCTATCATCCGGGTTCGGCCCGGTGGCAGGCCAGCGCATTTCGGCGAGGCATTTTTACCGAACGAGCGCGGCGCGGGCCCCTAGTAGCGCGGGGCCGGCGGGATGGCAGCGTACCGTTTGGCAAGATCGGGGCATGACCGTGGTGAAGATCAACGCCATGACGGTGCCCGCCGACCGCGGATCCTCGGGCTGAGGGGTTCGGAGTATGTCGCTCTGGTCGGACCGGTCGTTCCTGCGCGATGTCCAGTTTCAGACGGACGCTAACCTGGCCGCGCGCCAGTCCATCTACGCGTACCAGCAGCCGCCGGTGGACCTGCCCGGCCAGGTGCTGGACCTGACGCTTCCGGCCAGTGTAGGCGGGGCCGGGGTAGTGGCCGACGTCGGCTGCGGCAACGGCGTCTACCTGGCCGAACTGGCCCGCCGCGGGCACGGGCGGCGGCTGATCGGGGCGGACCTGTCGCCGGGCATGCTGCGCGCGGCCTGGCAGCGAATCCGGCAGGCCGGGCTGCCCGGTCCGGCCCTGGTCGCGGGCGACGTGGCGGCCCTGCCGCTCCGCGACTCCTGCGCCGACCTGACCCTGGCCATGCACATGCTGTACCACGTTCCGGAACCGGGGGTCGCGCTGCGCGAGCTGCGCAGGGTCACCCGCCCGGGCGGCCGGCTGGTCGTCGGCCTCAACGGAACCGATCACCACCGGGAACTGCGCGCGCTCATCCGGGCGGGACTCGCCGATCTCGGTCACCGGGCCGGGCCGATGGTCGGCGAACAGTTCGGCCTGGATGAGGGCGACGTCCTGCTGCGCCGGTTGTTCCCCACCGTGGTCAGGCACGAGTTCCGCGGGCAGCTTGTCATCCCTGGCCGGGAACCGGTGGCGGCCTACGTGCGAAGCATGTCGCTCGCCTCACGGCTCGGCGATCCCGAAGCCCTGGTCAGCGCGGTGGTGAGCAGGCTGCCGAGCGGCCCCAGTGCCACCTTCCTCGACACCACCCATAGCGGCTGCCTGGTCTGCACCTGAGTCAAGATGGAGCGAGCCGTACCTGTCAATGGTTGTGGCACCCTAACGGTTCTTTTCGCTAGGGTGTCACAACCATTGAGAACGGATTGTCCTTTAGCGAAATTTTAAGCGAATCAAGCGACTGGCGGGACGGGTGGGGCTTCCAGCGTGGCTTGCGGGCCGGTCCGGGGCCAGGCCTGCCCGCGCAAGTAGCCATCCGGCCTCCGGGGTTCCGCGGGCCTGTGGTCAACCGGGATCCGTGGCGCGGAGCTGGTGGAGCAGGGTGCTCTTGATCGCCGGGCGGGACCCGAACACGAGGAGGAACACCGCCTCGCGGGCGAGCCGCTGGGCGTGGTGGTCCACCATGATCGAACTGCTCCCGTCCCTGACGGCCAGGGCGGCCGTCGCCCGGACGGCCAGCTCGCAGGCGGCCGCGCGGGCCGTGGCCATGGCGGCCGCATCGCCGTCCAGTGCCTCATCGAGCCGTTCGCGGCACGCGGCCAGTTCGTCATCGAGCGGCCCGGGGCCGAGCAGCCTGCAGCACCGGCCCGCTACTCCCAGGGCGAGCGATCCGTTTACCCGGAGACCTTCGGGCTGAGTGCTGACGGCGGGATCGAAGGGCGACTGGCCCGCGACACGCTCCTCGGGGATCAGGACGCCGTCGAAGCCGAGGCGGACGGTGACGCTCGCGTCGACAGCCGACAGCCGCTGACGGGATACCGTGAGCCCGGGCTGGCCGACCGCGTCCATGATCAGCGTGACCGCGGTGTCAATAATTTTTTACATATCGGGTTACGGTGCCTGCGGGTGGTAGCGCGTGCGTCTTGTTCAGCCGTAGCCGAACGGATGATGGTAGTGGAGCACGAGTCCCACCACGAGGCCCAGCGCCGCCACGCCCGCCGCGACCGCTCCGAGCTTCTGCCGCCCCCGGTACGCCGTGACGCCCAGCAGGATGCCGAGGACTCCCCACACCACGGGTGCGGCGAAGAAGGCCGCGATGCCGAGGACGAAAGCCAGGACGCTCGCGCCGCCGGCCAGCCTGGGGTGCATGAATCGTGCGCCCCTGGCCCGCTGCTGCGGGCTGAGCTTGGCGGGGTTGAGGAACTGACCGCCCCTGGCTTGCACGTAGCGCCTGGCCCGATCGTCGGCGGGGAACAGGCACCCGCACACGGTGCAGGAGGTGAACCGCATCCGCCTGCCGATCTTGCCCGCCGTGCTCCGTTCGGGCATGGGCAGCCTCGCGGTCGGGCCGAGCCATGCCCCCACGATGACCTCGTAGACGTCCTGGATGGTCTTCCTGCCGTCGTGGGCGCAGTCCGCGATGATCCGCTCCCGCCGCGACACCGGGGCCTGCGGGCCGAACAACCCGGTCTCCCGGGGGTCCTTGGCCGGCGGGTGGGCGGGGTCCAGCGGCTGCCCGGAGTCCTGGGCAGCCAGCAGGGCCAGTTCGTTGCGCGCCCGCAGGTTCCCGAGGTCCGCGGCCTGGTGCAGCCAGTTCCTGGCCGCCTGCGGATCCTCGTCGAGCAGCAGCTCACCCAGCAGGGCCATGCCCGTATGGTCGCCCAGGTCGGCCAGCCTGGCGTACCAGTCCCTGGCCCCCGCGCGGTTCCCGTCGCCGGCCAGCAGCTTGCCCAGGTACAGCATGGCGGCGGTGTCGCCCCGGTCGGCGGCCTGCCCGGCCAGCCGCTCGGCGCGCTGGCGATCCGGGCGCTCCGTCAGGACCGCCTCGACCACCATCGCCTGGAGGTGGCCCGCGTCGGCCGCCCGCTTGACCCACTCCCGCGCGTCATGATGGCGACGGTCCTCCAGCGCGCCGGCCACCGCGTGGAGCTGCGGGAACAGATTGTCAGCGGGCCCGGCCGGGGCCACCGTCAGGCCGAGGAGCCGCAGGGCGTACCCCCACATCGCCTCCGGGTCGCCGGCCTCGGCGGCCTGCCTGAGCGCATCAGCGTGCCCGCTCACCGCATCCGTACTCATGACCCCACCCCCACCTCACCGCGCCCAGCGGCCCGTGCTCCCTCCCGAGTATCCCGCCCACCGGTCACGATCGAAAGATCCACCCCGAGCCGCGGTAGCGCAATTCTTGCTGTTCACCCTGCCAGCTCGGCCGCCAGCAGCGCGCCCAGCTCCCAACAGGCCTCCAGGTCGGGCCGGGCGGGGGTACCCGTGACGCAGACCGGCGGCCGGACCGCCCGCCACTGCAGGCCCGCGGTGATCGATTCCACCGCCCGCACCGCGCCGCCGGTGTCCGAGGCGCCGTGCACGTACAGGCCGTAGGGACGGCGCCGGGTCGCTTCCAGGCACGGGTAGTAGATGCCGTCGAAGAAGTGCTTGAGCGCGCCGCTCATGTAGCCGATGTTGGCCGGGGTGCCGAGCAGGTAGCCGTCGGCTTCCAGTACATCGACCGCGGCCGCAGTGAGGGCTGGCCTGATAATGACCTCGACGCCGTCGACCTGGTCGGTCCGTGCCCCGCTGACCGCTGCCTCGAACAATTCCTGCAGGGCCGGAGACGGCGTGTGATGGACGATCAGCAATCTCGGCATGTGCGCTGAGCTTAGACGGCCAGACCGTCGGGAAGGGAGAGAGGATGGGCTTCGAACACATCCTGGTAGAGCGTTCCGGCGAGTTCGCCACCGTCACGATGAACCGGCCGCAGCGCCGCAACGCCTTGTCGCTCGACCACATGCGCGAGCTGATCGCGGCATTCGCCGACCTCGGAAACAGCGATGCCCTGGGCATCGTGCTGGCGGGGAATGGCCCGGTGTTCTCCGCCGGGCATGACTTCGCCGATGTCGTCGAGGGGGACCTGGCGCAGATCCGCTCGCTGCTGATGACGTGCACAGAGCTGATGACCTTGATCCAGCAGGTGCCCCAGCCGGTGGTGGCGCGGGTACACGGGCTGGCCACGGCGGCCGGGTGCCAGCTAGTGGCGAGCGCGGACCTGGCGGTGGCCAGCGAGGAGGCGGGCTTCGCGGCGCCCGGCGGCAAGGGCGGCTGGTTCTGCCATACCCCGATGGTGGCCATCGCCCGGAACATCGGGCGCAAACGGGCGGCGGAGATGGCCATGTCGGGCGATGTCATCGACGCGCGGACCGCCCTGGACTGGGGGCTGGTCAACAAGGTCGTGCCCGCCTCCCAGCTCGACACCGCCGTCCAGGACCTGCTCGAGCGGGTCACCCGCGGATCCGCGGAAAGCAAGGGCATCGGGAAGCAGGCGCTGTACGCGCAGATCGACCTGGACCAGCCCAAGGCCTACGCCTACGCCATCGAGGTCATGGCCGCGACCAGCCAGCTACCCGACGCGCGGGAAGGGATGCGGGCGTTCCTGGGCAAGCGCAAGCCGCAGTGGCGCCGCGGCCGACCGTAGGCAGCCGACCGCCGCACGTCAGACCTCGCGGTGCGGATCGCGCCGCGAGGCGGGTCACCGTCAGGGCATGGACATGCCGCCCATGGCCATGAACTCGAGCACCTCGACCGACCCGCCCCAGGCCAGGTGCGGGTGCCCGTCCAGGATGGCGTTGACCGCGTCCGACGAGTCGGCCTCGAGGATCGAGAAGCCGGTCACATGCAGGCCATCGCCGGCTGACCCAGGCCCGACCCAGCCGCCCCGCCTGGCAGTGCGCCAGGAACCGGTGCCACGGCCGCAGGCGCCGGAGCGCCAGACCGGCTCGATCATCGTCGATCAGGACGTACATCGCGCACCTCTCAGGGAATCTCGTGACCTACAAAATAATTATACTAGTCATGCATGACCTGTAAAGTTATTTAAGAGGTCATGGACAGGCAGAGAGGAGCGGCGGGTCATGGATGGAGCCAGGGCTGAGGCGGCGAGATCCGCAGGTCATGCGGGAGCCCAGGGCGAATGCGGCAGGATCGAAAGGCCAATGAGGCGGCAGGATCGAAAGGCCAATGAGGGAGCCAGGCGGATGCGGCAGGATCAGAATGCCGCCCGGCGGAGCGGCAGGATCAGGACGCCAGCGGCGGTCAGGCAGGAAGCTATTCGGGAGGTCAGGTCATGACGGCTAGTCTCGACGCCATGACGCTGCCTTCGTGGGCTTCCCACGTCGACTTCAAGGCGGCGCCAATGCCGCTGCTGCGCGTGCAGGCCTTCGTCGACACCCTCGACCTGGACCTGCGCAGAGACATCCTGGCCGACCTCGGGGAGGCGCGCGCGTGGCTGGCCGACGCGGGGCTGCGCGAGTCGGGTCCGGACTTCCGGGCCGACCTCCGGCTGGCCCGCGAGGCCAGGGAGAGCATCCGGGCGCTGATCGGGCACGACGCCGCGAGCGGGCCGCTCACGCCGGACCAGCTCGAGCCGCTGGAGACCGTGCTGCGCGAGGCCCAGCTGCGGCTGGACGTGACCGCCGAGGGCAGAGTCCTGCTGACGGCGGGCGCACCGCCCGTTAGCCTGGCCGACGGCATCCTCGGGCTGCTGCTGATCATCAGGGACGCGCAGGCCGACGGCAGCTGGGACCGGCTCAAGCTGTGCAGCAACCCGGATTGCCAGTGGGCGTTCTACGACCGGTCGCACAGCCGCCAGGGCGCCTGGTGCGACATGGCCTCGTGCGGTAACCGGCTCAAGAACCGCAACCTGCGGGCCCGTCGCCGCCCGGCCGAGCTGGCCGAATCGAAAGAGCCAACCGAAACGACCGTCACGGCGGGCTGACGGCCGACCGAAGTCACAGGTTGCCGGAGTTGTGCACGGGCCGCCCGCGAAGGTCGTCGAGCAGGTTCTTGTGCCACACCATGATGTAAAACGGACCGACGTGGTAGGTGACGGCCGGGCGACCGAACGCCGCTCGCAGGTCACGGTAAGGGATGTCGGAGCGCGGGCCGTCGACGGACGTGTTCACGACGAAGTCCGCATACCGAAGTCGCGGGTCATACCAGGACGCCTCCGACTGGTAGGCGCGCGGGGCCGCCCCGGTCGGTTCCCAGGACGCCGTGATGAGCAGGAGGCGCCCCCCGCTGTCGAGCGTCGTGATGTTGTCCTCGGTGTAGACACCGAGCCCGGTGTCCAGGTGATGGGCGACCAGCCAGTCGGCGAGGACCTCGTTGCGCCCCGCGGGCGCGCCGGGCTGCGCGGTCGCGAAGCCCAGGGCGGCCACGTAACAGGCCAGGACTACTGCTGCGGCCGGGGCAATCGGGCGCAGCCTGGCCTTGACCGCCTCGCCGGCCAGCAACCGGCCGGCCAGCACGGCGCCGAACGGCAGGATCGGGGCGATCTCCCTGGTGTCGACGAGGGCGACGGGCAGGGTGCTGATCACGTAGGCGGCCAAGTTGACGACGATGGCCACCACCAGAACCTGGACCAGCAGGTCATCACCGCTGAAGAAGCGCCGCAAGGCGCGGCACGCGGCCCAGGCCACCAGGCCCACGCCGACCAGGTGAAACCAGACAATGACCGCCTCCGCCCCCTGCGGGCGGCCGAACATGTCGGCCCCGAACAGCGCGAGGACACCCTTCGCGGCCAGCCACAGATGCCCGGGGATAGCGGCCGTGCCGGAGAGGCGCTTGGCCCGCGGCAGGAGCGCGAACCCGCCGAGGCGCCCGATCACCCGCAGGACCAGCGCCGAGAGGCCCGCGGCCGCGAGGCACGCCACGATCAGTGACACCTCGAACCACTGGGCCGCCAGCGCCTTGCCCCCTACCACCAGCCCTCGGTACAGCCGGATGGCGCACACGACCGCCAGCGGGATGACTGCTGCGAAGAGCGTCAGCGAGTCGCCGATCATCGCCCAGGTGAGCATCAGTGCGATGACCAGCGGCGTCCACCAGCGCCGCGGCGCGCGGTCGAGCACCAGGAACGTCACCAGCAGCGGGACGCCGGTGCCGACGTGGTCGGGTGACCCGAGCAGGATGTAGACGCTGCTGCCGAGCTGCGGTGCCAGCATGAGGCCCGACCCGATCAGGGCCCTCGCCACCCCCTCCCGGCCCGTGGCCCTGCCCTTGGCGACCAGCCCGGCCAGCAGCGTCAGCAGCGCGTAGGTGAACGCGGCTGCGGTATGCACCACCTCCGGGCCCAGGCCGCGGATCAGCTCCACGGCCACGTACTCGGGTAGCTCGGTGGTGTAGAACGAGACGTCGGTAAGGGTCCAGCCGCGCAGCAAGGGGTTGCCGTGCAGCATGGACCAGGCCTCGAGGGCGTTGGACGCGCCGTCGGGCGCGACCGCCTGGGTGGCCGACACGCGCAGGTAGCACAAGAACAAGGCGACGCCGGCGACCGCGAACGCGGCGATCCAGGCCAGCCTGCCCGGGCTGGCCCAGCCGGTACCGTCCTGGCCCGCGGCCCGGCCCGCGCTGGTCCCGCCCGGGAGCGGCTCGTCGACGACGGCGGCCGGGGGGCCCGGCACTCCCGCGTCCTCAGCGGCCACCGGCCGCCTCCAGTGCCTCGCGCTCCCGCGCCGCGAGGATGAGGAGTTCCTCGGCGTGCGCCTGGCCGAACTCGGAGTCCTCCAGGCCGGCCAGCATCCGGGACAGCTCCCGGACCCTGGCCTGCTGGCCCAGCCGCACCACCCCGCTGGCGGTGACCAGGCCGTCGCCCGACTTCTCCACCACCAGGTGATTGTCGGCGAACGCCGCGACCTGCGGCAGGTGCGTGACGGCGATCACCTGCGCCGAACGCGCCAGCCGGGCCAGCCGCCGGCCGACCTCGACCGCGGCCTTGCCGCCCACCCCGGCGTCCACCTCGTCGAACACGAACGTCGGCACCGGGTCCGCGCCAGCGAACACCACCTCGATGGCGAGCATGACACGGGACAGCTCACCGCCTGAGGCGCCCTTGTGCAGCGGGAGCGGCGGCGCCCCCGGGTGCGCGGCGAGCCTGATCTCCACGTCATCGGCGCCGTTAGGGCCGGGCGCGTCCAGGTCGGTGACCACGGCGGTCAGCGACGCGTGCGGCATGGCCAGGTCGGTCAGCTCGGCCGTCACCGCCGCCGCGAACCGCGCCGCGGCGGCCGACCGCAGCGCCGTCAGGCGGGCGGCGAGCGAGGTCACCTCCTTCGCCAGCGCCGACTCCTCCGCGGCCAGCGCCGCGATCTTGTCGTCGGCCCCCTCGAGCTCGGCTAGCCGCAGGCCGGCTTGTTCGGCCCAGTCGAGCACGCCCGCGACGTCACCGCTCACGCCACCGTACGCCCGGGCCAGCCGGCCCAGCGCCGCGCGGCGTTCCTGGACCACGGCGAGCCTGGCCGGGTCGGCGTCCAGCGCGTCGGTGTACGACGCGAGCTCCGCGGCCACGTCGGACAGGAGGTAGGTCGCCTCGGTCAGCCGGGCCGCGAGCCCGGCCAGGAGCGGGTCGTGCGCGCGGACCGCCTCCAGCGCGCGGCCCGCGATCCCGAGGAGGGTCAGGGCGTCCGAGCCTTCCGCGGAGCCCGACGCCGGGTCACCAAGCAGCGCCTCGTGCGCGGTCGTGGCCGCCGCGTGGAGTTCGTCGGAGTTCGAGAGCCGCTCGTCCTCGGCGAGCAGCACCGCGTCCTCGCCCGCCGTCGGCCGCACTGCGTCAATCTCGGCCAGGCCGCGCCGCAGCGTATCCGCCTCAGCAGCACGCTCCCGCTCCGCGAGGGTCAGGGCCTCCAGCTCCTCGCGGACCGCCCGGTGCCGCGCGAACACCCGCCGGTAGTCCGACAGGGCGACGGCTACCTCGGGCCCGCCGAACCTGTCCAGCGCGTCCCGCTGGCGCCCGGGCTTAAGCAGTTGCTGCTGGTCGGACTGGCCGTGCACGGCCACCAGGTCGTCGGCCAGCACCTGGAGGAGGGAGACCGGTACGGCGCGGCCGCCCGCGAACGCGCGCGACCGGCCTTCGGTCGTTACCGAGCGGCTGAGCACCAGCGCGGTCCCGCCGTCGTCGAGATCTCCCCCGGCGTCCTCGACCTCGCGCGCCACCTCCGGCGAGACCAGCAGCCGTCCCTCCACCGCCGCGCGCCCCGCGCCGGGGCGTACCCGCGCCGGATCGGCCCGGCCGCCGAACAGCAGCGCCAGCGCCGTCACCACCATGGTCTTGCCTGCCCCGGTCTCGCCGGTGAGCACGGTGAAGCCCGACGAGAGCTCAAGCACCGCCTCGTCGATGACGCCAAGTCCGTTGATGCGGACTTCCTCAAGCATGCTCTCCAGCGTCCTCCCAGCTACGGCCGCGCCAGCCGGCCACGGGCAGGCCGAACTTGGCTACTAGCCGGTCGGTGAACCGGCCGCCCCGCGCCCCGGGGGCCGGAAGCCGCGCGAGCAGCACCGGCCGCGCGCCCCGGCGGACCTCCACCCGGGCGCCAGGCGGCAAGTCGACCTTACGCCGACCATCGCACCACAAAACCGCACCCGATGTCTCGGGCGCCACGATCAGCTCCACCGCCAAGACCGACTCCGGGGACACCACCATCGGCGGGGCGAACAGCGCGTGCGCGCTGATCGGGACCATGAGCAGCGCCTCCACCTCGGGCCAGACGATCGGGCCGCCCGCGGAGAAGGCGTACGCCGTCGACCCGGTGGGGGTCGAGCACACCACCCCGTCGCACCCCCAGCGGGACAGCGGGCGCCCGTCGACCTCGATGATCAGCTCGATCATCCGCTCCCGCGCCGCCTTCTCCACCGTGGCCTCGTTCAGCGCCCAGGTCGACACGATCGCCGAGCCGTTAGCGCGCACGGCCACGTCGATCGTCATCCGCTCCTCGACGACGTACTGCCGCGCCACCACCCGCTCGACCAGGTCGGCCAGGCCGTCGGGTTCGGCCTCGGCGAGGAACCCGACGTGGCCGACGTTCACCCCGATGAGCGGGACCCCGGCCGGACGGGCCAGCTCGGCGGCGCGCAGCAGGGCGCCGTCGCCGCCCAGGACGATGATCAGCTCGGCGCCGTGGGCCGCGTCCGCGGCGGCAGGTACCTCACCGGCGCCCGGTGAGCTGAACTCACCCGCCAGCGTGCGGACGGCGATGTCGGCGGCGATCAGCCGCTCCGCCACCCGCCGGGCGGCGCGCAGCGCGGTCTGCTTCCCCGTGTGCGCCGTCACCAGGACAGTCCGGTCTGCCACTAGTGCGGTCCCTCCTCGATTGCCCGGCTGAGCTCTTCCTCCTGCAGCGGCGGCGCGCCCCGGTGCAGCCACACGAAGTACTCCACGTTCCCCGCGGGTCCCGGCAGCGGGCTCGCCGTAACCCCCCTGACCCCGAGGCCAAGCTCACCCGCCGCGTCGCATACCTTCTTAATCGCTGCCGAACGATCGTTGGTATCTCTGACCACGCCACCGGCTCCCACGCGTTCCTTGCCTACCTCGAATTGGGGCTTCACCAGCAGGACGAAGTCCGCGTCCGGCGTGGCGCAGGTGACCAGCGCCGGGAGCACGAGCGTGAGCGAGATGAACGACAGGTCGGCGACCACCAGGTCCGGCACCGGGGTCACGCGCTCGAGCGTTCGCACGTTGACCCGGTCCATGACGGTGACCCGCGGGTCGGTGCGCAGCGACCAGGCCAGCTGGCCGTACCCCACATCGGCCGCCACCACGTGCGCGGCACCCGCCCGCAGCAGCACGTCGGTGAAGCCGCCGGTGGAGGCGCCCGCGTCCAGGCACGACCGTCCCGCTACGGACAGGTTGCCGAAGGCGGCCAGCGCCCCGGCCAGCTTGTACCCGCCGCGCGACACGTAGCGGGGCTCGCCGGGGTCCGCCACCGTGATCGGCGCGTCCCTGGTCACCTGGGTGGCGGGCTTGGCCGCCTGCTGCCCGGCCACGGCCACCAGCCCGGCCGCGACCAGCTCGCCCGCCTGTTCCCGTGACCTGGCCAGGCCCCGCCTGACCAGTTCCGCGTCAAGCCTGACCCGCGGTGGGGTCAAGGCTGGCCCGGCAAGGTCGCGGAATCCTCGGCCAGCTCGCCCAGGATGTCCCTGAGCCGCCCGTGCACCTCTTCCAAGATGGCCACGTGGTCCTCCGCTGGTGTGCCGGGCAGGCGGCCCAGCCCGGCGACGGCGGCATCCACCCGGGCGTCGCCGGTTGGCGGGGCTCCAGCAAACGCTCGTTCGGGATCAAGGTCTTGATCTTCACCCGCGGTGCCCTGGTCTCCGTATTCCTCGTCCATGTGCGCTACCCTCCGGCTGGAACGCTACCGTCCGATGCTGACAAGAGCGAGGCGCATATGGCGACAGCCGAAGAGTGCCGCGAGGCGCTGCAGACCCTCACCGCCCGACTGGGCGAGATGAGCCCCCAGGATCGGGCCAGCTTCTTCAGCAACCGCACGTTCAGCTGTCACGTGACGGATCTGGGCATAACGTTCATTACCAGGATCACCGAGAGCGGGGCGGAGCCGGTCAAGGAGGCCGGACCCGACGAGCCGCCGGCCGACATCCGGCTGACCGCGAACAGCGACGATACGGTCGCGCTCGCCGCCACCCCGGCCAACATCGCCCGCATGTGGATGTCCGGGCGGGTGAAGATCCAGGCCAGCCTGCGCGACCTGCTGGCGCTGCGCCGGCTCCTGTAATGGGCGACCTGATCCTGCTGAGGCACGGCGAGACCGAGTGGAGCCTGGCCGGTCGGCACACCGGGCGGACGGACGTCCCGCTCACCCCGCGTGGCGAGGCCGCCGCCGCCGCGCTGGCCCCGCTGCTGGCCAAGCGCGATATCGTGGCCGCCTTCGCCTCCCCCGCGCAGCGGGCGGCGCGGACCGCCGAGCTGGCGGGGCTGGCCGACGCCAAGCCGGACCCGGACCTGTGGGAATGGGATTACGGCGGCTACGAGGGCCTGACCACGCCGCAGATCCAGGAGGAGTGCCCAGGCTGGTACCTGTGGCGGGACGGCGTCATCCCCGGCGACGCCGCGCACCCCGGCGAGACGCTGCAGCAGGTGAGCGCCCGGGTGGACCGGGTGCTCGGCCGCGTCACGCCGCTGCTGGCCGACGGCGACGTCGCGCTGGTCGCGCACGGCCACGTGCTGCGGGTCCTCACCGCGCGTTACCTGGCGCTCCCCCCGGACGGGGGGCGGCTGTTCTGGCTGGACACCGGGACAATCAGCACGCTGGGCGCGGAGCACGACGAGCCGATCATCTTGTCCTGGAACGTGCCGCCTAACCCCTGACCTCAGGTTCGCAGCACGAAGCGCTGGTTCCTGCAGCCGGTCAGGCAGATCGCCAGGCCCAGCACGCCGACGTCGCGCAGGGCCGTGTCGGACAGACCGGTGACCGCCAGCGAGATGACGATCTCCAGCAAGAGCAGGCTGGCGATCGCGGCCGCGGCGCGCGGCACGACCCCCCCCAGCAGTGCGGCGGACAGGACGAGCAGCACCCAGCCGTGGGCCAGCACCAGGATGATGGCCAGCGACGAGGTCTCCGATATCACGGGCACGTACCCGGTCCACTCGCCGGGCAGGAGCAGCTCGTGGTAACCGAACCAGAACAGGACCAGGCCGAGCAGGACCCGGCCCAGAGTGGGGGCCCACTCCGCGGTCAGGGCGCTGGCCAGGTCCAGGCCGCCCCGCGGGCTGCTGACCGCGGGGGCCGCATCCCCCACCGGGCCCTGGGGCTCCGGGTCTGAGGGCTTCGCGGCCAGGTCGGCCGGGGACAGGGGCCGACCCCGGGCCCATCCGCCGTTCGCGCCCCGGTCCTTCCCGCCCCCGGGCCTGCTCCGCTGGCTCACAGCACGATCCGTCCCTGCAGGTTCGTCACGATCAGGGCGTCGTCGCCCAGGTCGTAGTCGAGGTTGCCGCCGTCATCGCCGAGGTTGCTCTCGAGCATGTACACCTTCCCGCCGCCCTCGTAGAACTGCGCGGGAGGCAGCGGCTGCCCGGCTACCCCGGCCCGCACCGCGATGCCGTCCGCCTGGCGCGTGACCGACACGGTCAGCCTGCTCACGCTAGGGGCGACCAGTCCGTTGTCGCGCTGAGACCAGCCGACGATGGCCAGGGCGAGCCCGATGAGCCCGGCGATCAACAAGATGCCGAGTCCGCGGAGTCCTATCTGTCCGCGCATAGTTATGCTCCCTCCGCGGGGCGGGTCTCCTCCCGCACCCAGCTCAGGTACGCGGCCGACCCCGTCACGATGGGCAGGGCGACGATCTCGGGCTCATCGTAGCTGTGCCGTTCGGCGAGGAAGGCGGCCAGCTCGTCGAAGCGGTCGGCCGGCAGCTTGAGCAGCACGAGCCATTCCTCGGCCCGCTCCAGCCCGCCATCCCACCAGTAGACCGACGCCACCGGCCCGGCCACCTGACCGCACGCGGCCAGCCTCGCCTCGACCGCGGCGCGCGAGAGCTCCATCGCCTCCGCGCGCGAATCGGTCGTCGTCTGCACCTGGAGGTACTGCACCTCGAGGTCCGCCATGGCACCTGATCGTACGCTCACCGCGCGCCACTACGCTGGTCCGAGCATCGGCGCGCTACGAGCAGGGCGGAGGGCGTGTGGAACTGGTGCATTCCGGCAAGGTCCGCGATCTGTACGCGGACGGCGACGACATCATCATGGTCGCCTCCGACCGGATCAGCGTCTACGACGTCATCCTGCCCACGCCGATACCGGGCAAGGGCACGGTGCTGACCCAGCTGTCGCTGTGGTGGTTCGGGCAGCTCGCGGGGGTGGTCCCTAACCACGTGATCTCCGGCGAGGACGTGCCCGCTCCGTGGGCCGGGCGGGCGATCAGATGCCGCAGGCTGGCGATGCTGCCGGTCGAGTGCATCGCGCGCGGCTACCTGGCCGGCCTCGGCCTGGCCTCCTACCGTGAAGCCGGCGCCATCTCGGGCGTACCGCTGCCGCCCGGCCTCGGTGAGGGTTCGCGGCTCCCCGAGCCGGTGTTCACGCCCACGACGAAGGCCGCCGCCGGTCATGACGAGCCGATGACGCACGCCGAGCTGGCGGCGCTCGTCGGCCCGGGCGTGGCCGACGAGCTGCAGCGGGCCACGCTCGAGGTGTACCGGCGCGGCGCCGAGCTGGCCGCGTCGCGAGGCATCATCATCGCCGATACCAAGCTGGAGTTCGGGCTGAACGGCGACGGGACGCTCACGCTCGCCGACGAGGTGCTGACGCCCGATTCGTCCAGGTTCTGGCCGGCCGCCTCGTGGCATCCGGGCCGTCCGCAACGGTCGCTCGACAAGCAGTTCGTCCGCGACTGGTCGACCGGCCTGGACTGGGACCGCACACCGCCGGGACCCGCGATCCCGCCGGACGTCGTGGCGGCCACGCAGGCGCGCTACCAGGAGGTGTACTCCCGGCTGACCTCGGACGGGCATGGGTAGCCCGGCCTTCGTCCCGCGCGCCCGCAGGCTGCGGCTAGCCGGGTGACGTAGACCTGATGCAGGTGTAGGCGCCGTAGAGCCTTCTGTCGAACTCCGCGGTGACGATCTCGAAACCGGCCGCGGCCAGCATCGGCTCGAGCAGCCAGCGGAACGTGCTGAACTCGGTGCGGATGTGCACCGCGTAGTCCTCAGCGGTGTACCCGGCGGCGGGGTCGTCAGCGGCGTTGGCCAGCCAGCGGCGGAACACCGCGACGGCCTGGTCCGGGCGGAAATCGTAGATCAGGTCGCGCAGCCGGAGCACGCCGCCGGGCCGCAGCATCTGCGCGATGCGGTCCAGGGCGAGGGCCTTCCAGAAGTCGGGCAGCTGATGCAGGGCGTTGCGGGTGTAAACGCCGTCCGCGGGCGCGCCGGAGTGCTCGTAGCTGAGGAATCCCGCCCGCACGCAGTCCAGGTTCGCCAGCCCCGCGGCGGCCGCGCGCTCGCGGACCAGCGAGACCATGGCCGGGGAGACGTCCACCGCCGTGACGTGCCCGAACCGGCGGGCGGCCGGGAGCGCGAACTGCCCGGAGCCCGCGCCGAGGTCCACCACGGCGGAGGTCCCGTCCAGGCCGTTCGCCTCGAAGGTGGCCAGGTCCGCGGCCGGGTCCGGATAGCCCTGCTTGCGGTCGTAGGCCGCCACGAAGGCCGGGTCCAGGTGTTCCGCCCCTGCGTGCGCCAGCTCGTCGATCATCCATGACTCAGCCATGGGGCCATTGTGCGCCGGGTCGCGTTTCCCTGGCTCGCACCCTGGCTCGCACCCTGGCTTGCCCCTGGACTTGCCCCTGGACTTGCCGCCTAATCCACCGATTCAGTATAATCCATTTCCGTGATATCCGAAACTGGACTACCCGGGCCGGTGCTCGCGCTGCACCGGGCCACGCACCACACGCTGCACGCGCTGAGCACGGCGCTCGCCGGGCTGAACCTGACCGCCGCGGAGATCAACGTGCTGGCTAACCTCGCAGATGCCGGCGTGCACAGCGTCCGCGAGCTCAGCGACAGGACCGGCACCAGGGCCTCCACGTTGACCGGGGTGCTCGACCGGCTGGAGAACCGGGGCTACCTCACCCGGGAGCTGGATACCGCCGACCGCCGGGCCTTCCGGCTGCCGCTGACCGAGGCCGGCCAGGTCGTCGCCGCTCGGGTGCACGCGGCGGTCGCGGACCTCGAGCGCAACGCCCTGGCCGGCCTGTCGGCCCACCAGATCGCCGGGTTCCACGCCGTCATAACCGCGCTGCAGGAGGCCAGCTGATACCCCACCACGACGCTCCGTGTGGGGTCCGTGACCCACAAGCCCCGCCTATCGGTGGTCGTGGCCCACGAGCCCCATTCGATCGGGACGCCCCGTTCGGGGCGCGTGACCCACAAGCCCCGCCTATCGGGGCCGGGGAGCCACATGCCCCATTCGGCCACGCGGTACCTGGTCCGGACGCCTCCCCCGGTCTTCACTCCTCCCCAGGGCCACACGGGTCGCCGGATCCCGAGCTCGCGGCGATCTTGCCGGTGATCACCGGGCCCGCCGGGCAGTTCCGCCACCGCCAGCACATCAACCTGGCGTACTACGCGGTGCGGCGGTACGGCATGCCGGACGCCATCGGCACGATCTGCACCTGGATCCGGCAGATCGCGGCGTACGAGCGGGCACCGCAGAAGTACCACCACACGGTCTCCCGGGCTTGGGTGGAGGCGGTCGCGCACCACGTCGCCGAGGACCCGGGGTGCGACGACTTCGAGGACTTCGCCGCCCGCAATTCGGCCCTCCTCGACAAGCGCCTGCTCAGCCGGCACTACCGGTCGTCCACGCTGGCCGCCCCGGCCGCCCGGAGCGGCTGGGTCGAGCCCGACCTCGCGCCGTTCCCCTGGTCGGGCGCCTGACCGGTCCGTTCAGGGCAGCACGGCCGGCTGATCGATGACCCAGCGCCAGCTGCCGTCCGCCTGCCTCCTGGCCACCTCTACCGTGGCCCCGCCGCCCGGCAGCCGGGTCGAGGTGAGCGCCAGGTCGCCGTTCCTGATGGTCGGCTGCTGGCCCGCCGAGGCGAACCGAGGGCGGCCGGAAAGGAGCTCGGCGTACACCGCGCGGATTTCCTCGTGCCCGGTGGCCAACCGTCCCGCCGGGAAGGCCAGCACGGCGCCCGGCTCGTACAGCGCGACCACCCCGTCGACGTCGCCCGCGTTGGCCCGCTCGAGGAACAGCGCGCCGAGATCCTCCGGCTGCGCCGCTGGCCCTAGTTCTTGCCTCGCCGCCATACCCTCTCCGCCGATCCGTCGGGTGCATCCAGCCGCGGCTGGGATCATCTCACCCGGGACCGACATTTCTGCTGTGACCCGCGGCTGCGGTGCACGTCAGACTTGCAGGTGCCGAAGATCGTTTTCGGGAGTAGCAGGCCACCCCTGTTCGTCCGGTTGCGCTGCCCGCACCAGATCGGTCTGACCGCGCTGTCGGCTTGCCGGTATCTGGGCGGTTCGGCCCCGGTGGCGCCATGTGCTGTCCTGAAAGTGCCCCGGCCGGGCAGTCCCTGATCTGGTTGCGCAGGTTTGCAACCGAGCCAGGGCTCTAACCAGTGGAAACCACTCGGGCCCTACATTCTCGACGCATACCCGATAAGCGTGTCGTGTCGGGTAAATGTCCTAGCGGAGTGTTAGAATCGAACTAGTTGATGCTCCACGATCCCACCGTTGACGAGTGTCCGGTCAAGATCCCGTAAGAACCATGCGGAACAGCAAACACACTTCCTGATCCAGAGTCCGCACGCATCCGCGGGGAGGTGAGCACCCCCATGACTGCCAGCCCGGAATACGCCAGCCGCGCCGAGGCCGCCGCGGCGGTCCGCGCCGGGCTGGGCTACCTGGCCACGCTAGACCCCACGCAACTGCCGGCCGGCGAGCAGGCGGAACTGCTCAAGCTCCTGGAGCAGGCCCACGCGCTGGAGACAGCCGCGCGGACCGGGGTCCTGGGCGGGTTCACCACCACGCAGGGCTACCACCACGACGGCGATCACAGCCCCAGGACATGGCTGATCAACCACACCGGAATCACCAAGGCCGCCGCCACCGCCCGTACCGACTGGGTCAAGCGCGCCGACGCCCACCCCCGGGTCATCGCCGCGCTGGCCGCCCGGGACCTCTCAGAGTCATTCGGCCGCAAGATCTGCGACTGGACCGGCCACCTCCCCAAGGATTGCCAGGATTCCGCCGACGCGATCCTGGTCGCGGCCGCCCGGTCCGGCGCCACCCTGCAAGATCTAGCGTCGCTCGCCGCGGAGATCTACGCCCGGTCCCGGCCGCCGGACCCCGACGGGCCAGACGACGGGTTCGCGGACCGGTCGGTCCGGCTGGAGATGACGTTCGAGGGCGCCGGGGTGCTGGGGTGCTGGGCGGCGATCTGACGCCCGAATGCGCCGCGGTGGTCGGTGCGGTGCTGGACGCCCTGTCGGCTCCCGCCGGGGCCGGGGACCTGCGGACCCACGGGCAGCGGTACCACGACGCGCTGCAGGACGCCATGCAGCGGCTCCTCGCTGCCGGGCTGATCCCGGCGCGGGCCGGGCAGCCGGTCCGCGGCTGGGTCCATATGACCTTGGCCGAGCTGCTCGCCCTGGACGGCGACGGGGCCCTGCTCGGCCAGTGGGTCACCGCGGTGCGGGCCCGGTGGGCCGGGCACCGGGCCGCCGCCTCGGCCGGCGGCAGCGACGGCGCCGCCTGGCTAGACGGCCCCGCAGCCGCCGCGGTCGCATGCGACGCCCTGATCAGCCCGATCGTGACCGGGGACGTAGACCCGGGCGCCCTAGACGGGCTGGTCCGGCTCTGCGTCGAACTGGCCCGGCTCGGCCCCGGCACCAGCCCAGACGACATGGACCCGGGCGACGCGGACCCGGGCGACGCGGACCCGGGCGGCGCCGATATGGGCGGCGCGGACCGCCAGCCTGCCGCCACGCCCGGGAGGCCGGGGTCCCTGGCCCGGGAGGCGCTGGAGCGGGCCATCATCGGCCAGGCCGTCCAGCTCCTGTCCGGCCCGGGCGGGCTCGCCAGCTTCCTGCGCCGCCACCAGCTCGGCGCCAGTCTGGCCGGGCCCAGCCTGCCCCTGGACATTGGCTACAGCGACACCGTCCCGGCCGCGATCCGGCACGCCGTCACCCTGCGGGACCAGCACTGCCGGTGGCCCGGCGGCTGCACCCAGCCCGCCGCCTGCTGCCAGGTCCACCACGTCCGCCACAAGGCCAACGGCGGCCCCACCAGCGTCAACCACTGCATCCTCCTGTGCTTCTTCCACCACCAAGTCGCCATCCACCGCTGGGGCTGGACGCTCACCCTCAACGCGGACGGCACCACCACCGCCTGGAACCCCGACCGCAGCAAAGTCCTCCACAGCCACAGCCCGCCCGCCCGAGCCGGGTAACACCCCCGGCCAGCTTGCCTGTCCTGGCACTGACGTCTCATCGCATGGGCCAGCACTGACCGCGCGCTCCTCCGCCAGCACAAGGCACTGTTGCTGTCCGTCCTGCGATGACATCGACGAACCTGCAGTGCCACCCGCTCAGGGTCCGCAAGCTCACTCGCTCAGACCGGCGGCCTCGACCCACCATTCGGCCACCCTTGGAATCATCGAATAGACGGCGTCGCCAG
>JBOHCK010000022.1:0-31452 GCA_050698755.1 Streptosporangiaceae bacterium
CGGCTGACGGCAACGGGCTCGCAGGTGCCCTGTGGGGGTTCCAGAAGTGGGCCGCCGGTCTTGACCTGGGCTTCTACGCGGCTCGCTCGTATTCGTTGATGAGGCCGCCGAGAACGGCCCGGCGCCTGATCCGCTTCTGGGTAAGGTCGGCGATGGGCGGGTCGGGCCGGGGCGGGCGCAGCTGGCGGCTGCGATGGGGGCGTCGCCCGTTGTCATGAGCCTCATATTCGGCTAGGACCGACCGCAGATGTCTTTCGCCGAAGATCAGCATCCGATTCGTCACCTCGGTCTGGGCGGTGAGCACGAACCGCTCGGCATAAGCGTTCGCGCGCGGGCTGCGGGGTGGGATCTTCACCGCCTGGATGCCGGCGCTGGCCAGGACCGCATCGAACGATGCGGTGAACTGCCCGGGCCCGGTCACGGGCCAGGAACCGAAAATTCGCGGCCCGATCACCAGGATCCATCAGCAGATTGCGGATCTGCTGGGTGGTCCACGGCGCGTCCGGGTGCGCGGTGACCCCGAGAATGTGCACGTAGGGGAGCCGATTTCCATGACGAACAAGCAGTACAGTCCCTGGAGCGTCACCGCGCAGTCCACGTGGAAGAAGCCGGTCGCGAGCATCGCCGCGGCTTGCGTGCGCAGAAACTGCCGCCAGGTCGCATCGGTTTGCCGTTCCGGCGCTGACCGGCGGCCGGCCCAGTCCAGCCGGGGACGGGGATGGGCACGACTGATCATCATGGCCTACTGCTGACCCTGGTGCATCGCTGCAGCCCGCAGGCCAGGCAGACTTCTGGCACCCCACACGAGGTGAGACTCCTCCCGGCCACCCCACCGATGTGATGCGGGCTTTTGACCGCGGGTGGATCACCGATCCTGACTACGAGACCCTCGCCGCGGCCGGCGCCAGAAGGTATCGCCGTGACCCGCGTGGCTAGTTCCAGGCGCAAGGCCAGGACAGAAGTGCATGAGCCAGCTGGCGAGAGCCTGCGAACAACTGCAGCAAGCCGTTGATCGAGGGCGAGCACCGGGCACCTCGCCGGAAGAGTTACGGGCTCGCGGAACCGCCCTGTTGCGGCACGAAGGCAGACTGCCGCCCGAACTCGACCGATGTGACCGCCGCGCGCACCAGCTGCTCCGGCCAGGCGAAGACGTGCATGCCGGCTCCGGCATAGACTTCCATCGCGTTGGGCGCAAGCGCATTAGCGCCGATGCGCCCGACGAGAAGTGGCTTGGCGGCGGACTGCCACAGCGCAGTGAGGTCTGATGCCATGGCCTCCGCCCCCGGGTCGGCATTGGTGCTCAGTTGCACCAGGACGGCGTCGAGCGAGGTGCATTCCAGCAGCACCGACACCACCGAGCGCACCAGGCTGGGCTGCCAGATGCCCGTGGCAGTGACATCCACCGGATTGCTAACGCCGCCATAGCTCGGGACGATCTGGCGTAGCAGGGACTGGGTCCGCTCATCCAGGACGGGTACCTCGAGGCCGGCGCTGACGCAAGCGTCGGCGAGGATAGAGCAGGCGCCCCCTGACATCGACACGATCCCCATCCGGCGGCCGGCGCTGGGACCACCCATGAGCGCGCCCTGGCTCGCGATGAACAAGTCCTCGAGATCGGTGACCCGGATAATGTGATGCTTGTCGAAGAAGGCTGCGTAACTCACGTCGGAGCCGCTCAGCGCGCCGGTGTGGGACGCGGCCGAGGCGCTGCCCGCCTCGGTCCGCCCGGCCTTCAGCACGATCACCGGCTTGCCGGCGGCACGTGCTCGTCGCGCTCCCTCGGCAAAGGCGGCGGGTCGCCGGATTGTCTCCAGGAACATGCAGATCACCCGGCAGGAGCCATCGGTGGCGAGGTAGGCCAGGAAGTCTTCCACGCCCAGGTCGGCTTCGTTCCCAACGCTGATCCAGTGGCTGAAGCCGATGCCGTACTCGTGGCTCCGGCTGAAGAGCGAGTTCGCCAGAGCGCCGCTCTGGGATGCGAAGGCGACTGGACCGCTGACGAAATCATCGACCTCCAGCGCGGTGCCGAAGGTGGCGAAGACGCGTGCGGCAGGTACCGCGATGCCCATGGTGTTCGGGCCTAGCAGGCGCACCTTGCCGCCTGCCGCCTCCAGTAGTCTCCGCTGCGCTGCCAGCCCGTCCGGACCGGTCTCGGCGTAGCCCGCTGAGTAGACAATCGCCGCCGGAACGCGCGCAGCGGCGCACTCCTGCAGCGCGGCGATCGTCGCGTGAGCAGGCACGGCGAGACAGGCCAGATCGACTGGCCCGGGGATCTGCCCGAGACTGGAGACCGCGGGCGCGCCGTCCACTGACACTCCGCTTGGATTGACTGCGACGACGTCCCCGGCGTACCCGTGCTTGCGCAGGTAGCGGACGATCGATCCGCCCGCTTTCGTGGTGTCGGTGCTCGCGCCAATGACGGCAATGCGGCGCGGGGACAACAGGGGCGCAAGGTCGGCGAAGTCGGGGCGGTCCGGTTCACCGGAGACGGCGCGCACGACCGCGCTCGCGTCCGCTACCGCGCAGCCCGACGGCCCGACGATCACAGGGTTGAGGTCGAGTTCGGCGATCTCGGGAATGGCGAGCGCAAGCTGGCTGATCCGCGCGACCAGGCGGGCCAGCGACCGCACGTCGGCTCGGTCCCGGCCGCGGTAGCCATTCAGGACCTCGGCGATATTCAGTTCGGCAAGAGCTCCGGCGGCCTCTGCCTCGCTGACCGGCGCCATCAGGAACGTTACGTCGTGGCGCACCTCGATGAGCGTGCCGCCGGCACCCAGCATGCACACCGCGCCGAGACCGTCCCGCCGGATGCCGATCGCCATTTCAGTGCCGGTGAGCTGAGCCTGAACGCTGAACACTGGCTCCGGACCACCCTGGTCCCGCTGCCGGAGCATCCGGTCCGCCGCGCGAGCGAGCTCGTCACCCGAGCCAAGTTCCACTTCGACAAGACCCAGCTCAGTCTTGTGGAGCACGCCAGGTTCGAGCAGCTTCAGCACAACCGGGAAGCCGAGAGTCTCGGCGGCGCGGACTGCCTCGCTGACGTCCCTGCAACTGATTGCGGGCCCGAACTCGATCAGGTCGCCGAGTAGTTCCCGGAGCTCAGCCTCACCGAGCCGGGTGTTGGCTGGCAGGCGCTCGGCGATCCAGGTCCGCACCTGACGGTAGCGGTCAACGAACCCGGCCGGCGCCGCGCTGCCCGCCGATCCGAGGGCATCCGACCGGGCGTATGTCCCGTCCGGCATCGGATGACCTCCTTGCTCTGAATCTCCCCACCTCATCACCGTCAACTACGGCAAGAGAGACCATATCATCCGTACATACGGCGGACCAGAGGAATTTTGGCGCTCCCGCGGCACGGCCGCAGGGTGACCTAAAGCTCCAGGGCAACGACAAGCCGGGTGACCATGTTGTACGCGGCCACCATCGCGACGAGCTCGAGAAGCTGGCGGCTGTCGAAGGTGAGCGACAGCTGCGAGAAGAGCTCAGCCGGAACCTTGATCTCGTTCGTCATCGTGTCAGTCAGGGCCAGTACGGCGCGCTGCAGGTCATCGAATCCGCCGTCTCCGGCATCGGCCCGGCGCAGTGCACCGGTCTGTGCAGCTGACAGGCCGGCCACCGCGGCGGCCTCGCTGTGGGCCTGCCACTCGTACTCGGCACCGTTGAGCGCCGCGACGCGCATGACCACGAGTTCGCGTATCCCGTCGGACAGCGTCGTCTCGCCGCGGACGGCGCCGAGCAGTCTGTTCCAGCCGTCTGCGACCGGCTCGCTGTGCAGAAGCATTTCGTCGAGCGGGCGCAGCGAGCCGCCCCGCCGCAGCCGGATGCGCTCGGCCACCTCGCTGCCAGTGGTGATTCGCGGAAGTCTGCTCATGAGTTGGCTCCTTTGTGAGGACGGCGAAAGTAAGGACCCGCCGGCCGGGTGTGGCACTCCGTGCCGACGGATTCGGGCCGTTGTGCGCTGCACGCCGCCCGGCTGGCGGCGCCTCGTGCGGACTGCGGACGAAGGCCTGAGCGGCTTCAGGAATGCCGCCCTGACGGGCGCATAGGCAGTCCGCCGGTGTTTCGCAGCCAGCCATTGACAACCACGAAGCGTCACTCTAGGCTCCGTCGCATGTCAAATCATACGTAGATACGCACAACCTGACACTTTATCCCACCGGGGCTGATCAGGAGGATCGGCGCGAACGGAGGCTGTTCGGTGCACACGTTCTTCCTGGGGGTCGGCTTCGGTCTTGTGACGGCGTCGGTGCTCGCAATCTCGGCCGTCGCGCTGACGTTGCAATTTAGCGTCACCGACGTGCCGAACTTCTCGCATGGCGAACTGATGACGATCGGCGCCTACACGGTCCTCGAGGCCCAGAGCTTCACGTCGAATCTGGTCGTCGGCGCGTTGCTCGCGGCGGCGTCAGGAGCCATCCTCGCGCTGATCTTGAACCTGGTGCTGCGCTGGTTCACGCGCGCCGGGGCGAAGCGATTCGTGCTCTTCGTCATCACGATCGCCTACGGGCTGCTGCTCCAGAACGTGTATCAGCTCGTATGGGGAGTCGACACGCGGGCTTATAACCTGCCGCTGAGTCAGGTGCACCACGTGGGCCCGATGATTCTGACCGGCCGGCAGCTAGCGATCATCGCGATCGCCGTGCTCGCCATGCTCTCGATCCACGTCATGCTGAAGTACACAAGGTTCGGCAAGGCGCAACGGGCGGTCGCCGACAACAAGGACCTCGCCCGGGTCAGGGGCATCAGCGTCGGGCGAGTCGTGACCATCACGTGGCTGATCACCGGGTCGATGGCCGGCCTGGCTGGCTTCATCCTGGGCATGACCGTCGGCGCCATCACGCCGACTCTGGGCTTCAACTTCCTGCTGACCGTGTTTGCGGCGGTCATCATCGGAGGCCTCGGGAAGCCATATGGCGCCATGGCCGGGGCGCTGATTATCGGTCTGGCCACCGAGGTCAGCGCACTCTACATCGACCCCGACTACACGACAGTTCTCGCCTTCGCCATCCTTCTTCTGGCCCTGGCCTTCAGGCCGCAAGGGCTCGTCGCGACGTTCCGAGAGGTCCAGGCATGACGCAATACGTGACGTCGTTCCTCGAGGTCGGCGTGGTCTTCATGTTCTTCACCATCGCGCTGAACATACGCTGGGGCTGGGCTGGCGATCTCGACCTGTCGGTGTTCTCCTACATCGCCGTCGGGGCCTACGTCACGGCGGTCTTCGTCGCCGGCAAGCCGACGCCTCCTGACGAGTGGATCATCGGGCTGCGCTGGCCGTTCCTTGTGGCACTGCTTGCCTCCATGATCGCCGGGGGGGCGCTGTCGTTCCTGTTCGGGATGCTGGCCCTCCGGCGCCTGCGTGGCGATTACTTCGCGATCGGGAGCCTGTGCTTCACGCTGATCGTCTACGCGGTCGTCAGCCAGTTCCTGCCGCTATTCGATAGCTTCCAGGGCGTCACGGGCGTGCCCCAGCCCTTCGAGGGAGCGCTGAAGCTGAGCCAGAACGCTTACGACATCTTTTACCTGGTCTTCTCGATCGCGGTCCTCGGCGTCGTGTACGCCTTCACCCAGCACATCTACCGGAGCCCGTTCGGTCGCTCGCTGCGCGCGATCCGGGACGATCCGGAGGCGGCGCTGGCGTTCGGGCGGAATGTTTACGTCAGCAAGCTAAAGGCGTACGTGATCGGCGGGATGCTCGCGTCGCTCGGCGGCGGGCTGTATGTCGGGATCCTGGGCACCTGGAATCCCTTCGCCTGGAGTTCGTCAGAGACGTTCCTGCTGCTCTGCGCCGTCCTGATCGGCGGCATCGCCAACACCAAGGGCGTCCTGCTGGGCACCTTCATCGTGATGGTTGCCCTGACCGAGGCGACTCGGTACATCCCGGCACTGCCCGGCCCGAGCGGTCAGGACGACAGCGAATCGATCCAGTACATCATCGTGTCGCTCCTCATCATGGCCGTCCTGCGGTGGCGGCCACAGGGCATCCTCCCGGAGAAGAGGGATCTTGACGGCACCGCCCAGAGCCGGAACCTGCGGTGGCGGTCGCCAGGGACTCTCGCTGAGAACCGGGATCGCGACAGCCTCGCCGAGAGCGGCAAGCAGTGAGCGCGAAGGCTTGTCCAAGAGGGGTGGAGCACATGAGCTCAGACGGAGCGGCGCCGGTCGGCTCAGTCGCGACCGCACGACCGATCCTCGAGGTCGAAGCCGTGAGCAAGAGCTTCGGCGGCTTGAAGGCGGTCTCGGACTGCAGCCTGGTCGTGCATGAGGGCTCGGTGACGGGCCTCATCGGCCCGAACGGTGCGGGCAAGAGCACGCTGCTCAGCATGATCTCCGGCTTCCTGCCGACGGATGCGGGCAAGATCCGCTTCCGCGGCGAGGAGATCCAGTCTCTCCCGCCGCACCGGCGAAGCCGGATCGGCCTGGTGCGCAGTTTTCAGGCTGCGCGCGTATGGGCGGGCCTCACGGTCCTGGAGAACGTTCTCGTCTCCGTGACACCGATCGCCGACGAGTCATTCTTCCGGACTTTCTTTAACTGGAGGAGCATCCGCGGCGGGCAAAAGAACGCCCGCGCGCGGGCGAGAGAAGTGCTCGCGGAATTCGGGCTCGAACACAT
This sequence comes from Streptosporangiaceae bacterium, assembly GCA_050698755.1. Lineage (GTDB taxonomy): Bacteria > Actinomycetota > Actinomycetes > Streptosporangiales > Streptosporangiaceae > Palsa-504. Next base: position 6,611 of record JBOHCK010000022.1, read on the forward strand.
GCGCAACGAACTTGCGGGAACGCTCAGCGGCGGTCAGAAACGGCTGCTCGAGTTCGCCCGTATTGCCAGCATGGAGCCGACGCTGGTGCTGCTCGACGAGCCGCAAGCCGGAGTCAACCCCGTCCTCGGCGACCGGATGGCGGACGCGGTCGAGAAGATGAACTCCAAGGGCATCACGGTGCTCATCGTTGAGCACAACCTGCCGTTCGTCGAGCGGCTCTGCGCCCGGGTGAACGTCATGCAGCTTGGAACGACCATCGCGGCAGGGAGCATGGCCGAGATGCGGCAGCACCCAGAAGTGATCGATGCCTATCTCGGAGACGTCGATGTCTGACGAACCAATCCTGCATGTCGAAGGGCTGATCGCTGGCTACGGGGGCGCGCCCATCATCGAGGACGTCGGCATCGATGCGAGGCTCGGCCAGCTCACGGTCATGGTCGGGCCGAACGGAGCCGGGAAGTCGACCCTGATGAAGACGATCGCCGGCGTGCTCCGGCCTTCCGGCGGCCGGGTCGTCCTGAACGGGAGCGACGTCACAGGCAAAGCACCCGAACGCCTCGTGACGCTCGGCATGTCGTACGTGCCCCAGCTCGCGAATGTCTTCCCGTCCCTCACCATCGCCGAGAACCTCGAGATGGGCAGCTACGCGCGTAAGGGCGGCAGGAAGGAGCGCGCGGCCGAGCTCATGGAGATGTTCCCCGATCTCCAGGCGGCGCGCCGGCGTCCGGCGCGCACGCTGAGCGGTGGTCAGCGAACAATGCTGGCTATCGCGGGCGGGCTGATGCTCGACCCGCAGACCCTGCTGCTGGACGAGCCGACCGCCGGCTTGTCGCCGAAGATCGAAGGCGCGGTCTGGGAACGGATCCTCGCAATCCGCGCCGCAGGAGTCGCCGTGGTCGTGGTCGAGCAGAACACGCGCCGGGCGCTCCAGCACGCCGATCGGGCATACGTGCTCGTCAACGGGCGCAACCGGCTCGAAGGCACCGGCCCGGAACTCGCCAACATCGAGAAACTCGCCGCGATCTACCTCGGTGAGTAATCCCCGCCGACTCAGCACCACTAAGCAGAGAGTTAGAAGAGGTAAAGTCATGCGTAGATCAAACCGAACAATGCGGAAAGGCCCGCTCGCGAGCGTGGTCGGCGTGCTTGTGCTTGGCCTCGCAGCCGGCTGCGGTAGTAGTGGCGGTGGCACCCCGACGGGTCAGCAGTCGACAGGCCAGCAACAGGGGAATCAGAGCACTGCAGGAGAGAGGTTCACCGGCAGCCCGATTGCGATCGGCATCCTGCAGGCGTTCACCGGCGTCTACGCCGTCGACGGCGCGGGAGCCGGCGCCGGCACCGCGGCGGCAGTCGGCGCCATCAACAAGGCAGGCGGCGTTCTCGGCCGCAAGTTCGAGTACGTCGACGCCAACACCTTTGGTGACCCCGCGGACTCGGTGCCGACGCTGAACCAGGTGATCGCGGTGCACCACGTCGTCGGGATGATCGGCCCGGGCGGCGCGACAATCGCTGCCGACGAGCCGATCATGGACCGGGCGCACATCCCGATCATGTTCGAGGGTGGATCGACGAGCTTCAACAACAACACCGACCCGTGGCTGTTCCGGGTTGAACCGTCGGACGACCAGGAGGGTGCGGCCATCGCGCTCTACGCGTACAACAAGGGCTACCGCAAGGCTGCGATGGTGTTCTCGGCGATCGCGACGGCGCAGACGCTGGTACAGCCGATCGAGCAGGAGTTCCGCAAGCTCGGCGGGCGGATCGTCGCCGACGTCAACCTGACCCCGAGCCAGAGCTCGTACAGTTCCGAGGCCGTCCGGGTGGAGAATGCGCACCCCGACGTCATTTTCACCCAGATGGAGCCAACGACGGGCTCAGTGATGATCACCGCGCTCGAGCAGCTGGGCGGGGTCCCGCCGATGATCGGGACTGACCAGACGTCCGGGTCGGATTTCTACCATGCCATCACGCCGGGTGTAGCGGCGAAGTACCTCGCTTCCGTTGTAGGCGCGACGAGCGGCTCATCCGGTGACCCCGGCTTCCTGAGCGCCTACACCGCGCAGTTCGGCAAGAAGACCCCGATCCCTGCCGCCAACTACGCCTACGACGGCACCAACATCCTGGCCCTCGCCATCGACGAGGCCAAGAGCACGAACGGACTGGCGATTCAGAAGGCCATTAAGGTCGTGTCCAATCCGCCCGGGGTGGAGTGCAGCACCTACGCGACTTGCTCCAGCCTGCTGAAGGCTGGCAAGCAGATCAACTACCAGGGTGCCAGCGGGACAATGGACTTCAATGACCACAACAACACCTACGGCCCGTTCGACGTGGTCGCGAGTAACTCAGCCGGGACGGGCTCCGTCACGGTCGGCGTCATCTCGTCACAGCAGCTCCAGCAAGCTGTCGGCTAGGACAGCCCGTGACTGACCTGCCTGATGAGCAATCAGTGGCCGCCACGTTGTCCAGCACGCGAGTGCAGCGCCTTGATGCGCTGGACTCGCTGCTGGGCGGCGGGGTGAGCTCCGCGGTGTTCGGCGGCCAGACGATTCTGTTCGGCACCGGTGCGAGCGGTAAGGCGCTCGCCGACGCTCTCGCCAAGATCGGCACGAGCCGCGTCGCGGTCGTCTGCAACCGCTCGGTCGCCGGCAGCGGTGCTGTGGAGATGCTCGGCGAGCAAGCACTAGGCGCGACGACGGTCGTGGCGCGGCTGGACAACGTCAGGGCCGGCGTCCCCGACCACGAGGTCGAGAAGGTCGCCGCGGAGTGGCAGCCGCTCGGCATCGACACACTGGTTGCCATCGGCGGCGGCAGCGCCATCGACACCGCGAAAGCGCTTGCCCTGCTCCTGGGCGGTGTCGGCTCCGAGCTCAGTGAGTTCTTTGTCCGGCCTGGCGAGGTCCGCGACTATCCGGGCGGGGATTTCCCCACCGTGGTCGCGGTTCCGACCACGTTGTCGGGAGCAGAGGTCACCGCAAGCGCGGGGATCAGCACCGGCAGTGAGAAGCGGCTCATCCGGGTGGAGCAGATCTCTCCCCGGATCGTCTGCGCCGATCCGGGGAACCTCCTGCCGACTCCGCAGAGGCTGCTCGCCTCGACTGGCTTCTGCGCTCTGGCCCACGGCATCGAGACCGTGTACTCAGTGAAACGGAACCCGGCCGCGACAGCGCTCGCGCTCCGCTCGGCCGCGCTACTCGGCGCGGGCCTTGGCGAGCTGCCCGCCGGGGCGCCCCTGACCGAGCAGGCAGCCCGGCTCCTGGCAAGCGGAGCGACCCTGGCTGCGCTGGCGCTGAAGGGCTGCAGTTCCGGGCTTCAGCACGTGATCTGCCAGGTGCTCGGCGGTGCCGCGGGAGTGCCGCACGGAGTCGGGCACTCGATCATGCTGCCGTCGGTGCTGCGCTTCAACCGGCCGGACACTCGGCAGGAGCAGGAGTGTTTCAGCGAGGCCGTCGGCGTGTTCTGGACCGAAACCGAGGGCGATCTCCCGGCTCAGGCTGAGCGGCTGCGAGAGGTGACCGGGACGCCGGCCTCGCTGCGCGGGGCCGGGCTGTCACGAGCACAGCTCGCCGAGTGCGCGCAGAAGGTGTTCCGGCATCCCGGCGTGGCAGGCAACCCGCGGCCGGTCGCCGGCGAAGAGGAGATCCTGGCCATCCTGGACGCGGCATGGTAACGATCGCGGCGACGCGAATGAAGGAAGGAATGGCGTGAGAGCCGCGACCCGATCGTACTCCGCCGCGACCAGCTGTCTCGCTACCGGGAAAGCCGAAAAATGATCCCCAGCATCGCCGCACCCACGGCCGCGGCCGGACCGACGAGCGTCCTGGCCCAGTTTGCCGCTGACCTGTCCTGGGCGGATGTCCCGGACAAGATTCGGCAGCGAGTCAAGGACATCCTGGTGGACACGCTGGCGAGCGCCATGGTCGGCCACGGAGCGGACGACACCTCCACGGTGATCGACTTCGCCCGCGATCTGGCCGGCGCCGGCGACAGCACAGTCATCGGCGGCCAGCCGCTGGCCATGACGGGCGCGACGGTCGCCAACGGCTTCCTGATCACGGCGCAGATGCTCTGCGACGTCCACCGGCCCACGCTGTGCCACGTAACCCCCGAGATCGTGGCACCGTCGCTGGTCATGGGCGAGCGCCAGGACGCGTCAGGCGCTGAGTTCCTGACCTCGATCGCGATCGGCCTGGAGGTCTGCACCCGAGTCGGCATTGGCATGAACTACGTCCCGTTCCGCCGTCGGGGCTGGCATGCGCCGGGCATCACCGGCACGCTGGGCGCGGCAGCCGCGGTCGGTCGGCTCCTTGGCCTGAATCCGGCGGAGATGTCGAACGCTCTGAGCCTGGCCGGCAGCCAGGCCGGAGGGACGTTCGCCCAGCTGGGCAGTCCGGCGCTGAAGTTCCAGCAGGCGCGCGGCGCGCTGTCCGGCCTGATGGCCGGCCTGCTCGCCGCGCGAGGGCTGCGCGCGGCCGCGGAGATCCTGACCCATCCGGACGGCGGCCTTTACTCAGCCTTCTCCGACGGCGGCGACCCTGACGCCGCCATCGAGGACCTGGGCAGCCGGTGGGAACTGGAGAACATCTCACTGCGGGCATGGCCGGTCGGAGTGCACCTACTCAACCCGATCGCGTGCCTGTTCGCCCTGCTGGACAAACACGACGTGTCGTCGGAAGACGTCGCGCGGATCGTCGTGCGGCTGGGTCCCGCAGGCACTAAGACCCATACGGAAAAGGCCTGGCAGGACACGTTTCGCGCACGAATGTCCCTGCACTGGGCGATGGCGGTCGTCCTGCATGACCGGGCATGCTGGCTCGAGCAGTTCAGCCCGGACCGCCTCACGGACCGGTCGGTGTCCGATTTCGCGGACAGCCGGGTCTTCCTCGCGGAGGATCCTGAGCTCAAGGGTTCTGCGGCCGCCGTCGCGCTCGAGACCATGGACGGGCAGGTGCACACCATGACCCGCGAATTTCCGCCGGGCGACGCTGCGACGCCGTTCACTCACCAGGAGGTGCTGGCGAAGCTCCAGGTCGCAGGGAAGAGTTTCGGGCCGCCCGAGGATCTCGCCCGGCTCGACTCCGATGTCGCCGCGCTGGATGCAGTACGTCATGTCCGCCCGTTCATCCGCCGTCTAGGCAGGCCCGGACCGCCGGAAGGGAGTGACCATGAGTGAGGCCGGCGAGACCAGGCCAATGACCCGCGCTGAGGAGGATCTCAAGGCGCAGTACATGGCCAGCCGTGGTTACTGGTCCGCACGGATGGAAAGGCTCATGCGATGCGCCCCGGAGTACTTCGCCGCCTATACGGCTTTGTCCGGCGTGCCGCTCCAGCGGCAGGACCTCCCGCCGAAGTATGCCGAGCTGATCTTCGTCGGCATCAACCTGGTGGTGCCGCACCTGTACGGCGACGGCGCCCGCCTGCACATCAAGAAGGCGCTTGCGGAGGGCGCGACGCCCGAGGAGGTTCTCGAGGTGATGCAGATCGCCTCGCTGGTGGGCGTGCACAGCATGCACCTGGGCCTGGACATCCTGGAGGAGCTTGGCCGCCTGCCGGATGCCGGTGCCGGTGACGGTGACGATGACGATGACGCACAGCGGTAGACGGGACAACCGGTGACGCGGCCCGGCAGCCCGGCTGAGGTGGGTGCGCTGGCGCAGTACGCACTCACCCCAGTCGACGAGGTGCTCGCCGACCCGGACTGTGCCCGGTGGGCGGCCGTCCGGATCCTGGACGGCCTGGTTAACATGTGGCGCGGCGCGTCCTCGGCCGTGTCTGCCGTGGCTTGCGACGTGATGCGCCGACGCAGCCGCCCGGACCCTGCCGACTGGCATGTCAGCGCCTGGCCAGTTCCTGGCCGGTTCTACCGGGCCGATGACGCCGCCTTCCTGATGGGCACCTTCGCCTTCAGCGAGAGTTACTCCGACACCGGCCTCGCCTCGGTTGCGCACTCCGGCTCTGTTGTCGTGCCCGCCGTGCTACTGGCATCCCAGCTGCAGCCGGCCACCGGGCGCGCCGTCCTCGCGGCCGTGACGGTCGGCTACAACATCATCGAGTCCCTCGGCAGTTGCCTCAACGGCGGCAACCCCCGGATGGCCCATCAGCTGAAGGGCTTCAGGCCGACCGCGTCGGTAGGCCCGGTCGCCGCCTGCGCGGTCCTGTGCAGGCTGGCCGGGCTGACCGATGACGTCACTCGCAGTGCGCTGTCGATCGCGTGCAATCAGGGCGGTGCCCTGCGGCGCCATCCGCGGACGGAGCTGTCGTCACTGTATGTGCAGTCCGGCGAAGTGCTGCGCCGTGCCCTGTATAGCGTCGAGCTGGCGGCGGCTCGGATCGAAGGCGACGAGTCGATGCTCTTCGGCGACGGCGGCTTCATGGCCGCCTACAGCGCAGGTCCGTTGCCGGAGGTCCGGCTGCCGGCGGCGGGAGCACCGGGATCGGTAGCCACCGCGTCGGTCAAGCTCGACTGCACCCCGCACACCTTCATCTCCGCACTTGACGCGGCGCGCCAGCTGGCCGAGCGCGACTTCGCCGGTCAGCTGCCCGGCCGCGTGACCGTCCGCCTGCCCCGCCAGCACTGGCATGCCGTCGGCGCCGGGCGGCCGTGGCCGCTGCCCGCAACCATGGCGAGCGCCATGTATGACTTGCCGTTCTGTATCGCGGCTGCCTTTGTCACCAGGCACCATCTCTATCCACGGGAACTGGGCCAGGCGCTGGCCAACCCGGCCATCGCTAGGCTGGCGCCGCGTGTCCGGGTCGTGGACGACGCCGCGCTCACCGCGTTGTTCGATGCAGATCCGACGACCTGGCCCGCGATCGTCGAGGCCGAGGGCGATGATGGGCTCCGCGGCCGGGTCGAACTGCCGCGGCCGTCAGCTTCCGGCTGGTCGGCCGAGATGACCGGCCAGGCCGTCATGACAAAGGCCCAGTCACTGGCTGAGGCGGGACCCGCGCCGGATGCGGCGAGACTCGCCCGGCTCCTGGCTGATCAGGGCAGCTGGGCGGATTTCTGGAATTCACTCGCGCGGCTGGCACCATTTGGCCCGTGAGACGGCATCGCCGTCTCGAACCGGGCATGACCTGCAACGCAGGGGAGGTACCTGAATGCGCTACCGCACGATCGGTGAGACGGCTCTCTCAGTCTCTGTGGTCGGCCTGGGCGGTAACAACTTCGGCGGGCGGTCGGACGCTGAGCAGACCCGCGATGTGGTCCGCGCCGCCCTTGATTGCGGCATTACCCTGTTCGACACCGCCGACAACTACGGAGGCGGGGGTCGCTCAGAGACTCTGCTGGGCGAGCAGCTCGCCGGCCACCGTGACCGGGTCATCATCGCGACTAAGTTCGGCGCTGATATGCGCGCCGACTACGGCGACGACTGCGGGCCGATAGGCTCCAGGCGCTACATCAGGCGAGCTGCGGAGGGCAGCCTGCGTCGGCTGCAGACCGAGTACATCGACCTGTACCAGATGCACATGCCTGACCCGGCGACACCGCTCGCTGAGACCGCCGGTGCGCTTCAGGAGCTGGCCGACGAAGGCAAGATCCGCCACTTTGGTCATTCCAACTTCCCTGGCTGGCGCGTGGCCGAGGCGCATTTCACCGGCCTCGCGACCGGACGGGAAGGGTTCGTGACCACGCAGAACCAGTACTCTCTGCTGACGCGTGATGCCGAGCGCGAGCTCCTGCCGGCGTGCATGCACTTCGGCGTCGGGTTCCTCGCCTACTTCCCGCTGGATAACGGGCTGCTGACCGGCAAGGTTCGCCGCGGCGTCGGTCCTGCGGCCGGGTCCCGGCTGCACGGCTACGAGGCCTACCTCTCGGACAGCAAGCTCGAGCGGATTGAGGCGCTCTCCTCCTGGGCCGCCACCAGTGGCCGGACCCTGCTCGAAGTCGCGCTCGGCGGCCTGGTCGCGCGCGACGGCGTGCACTGCGCGATCACCGGCGCCAGCTCGCCAGATCAAGTCATCGCGAATGCCGGTGCCGTCGACTGGCTCCCGGCTGAGCATGAACTGCGCGAGATTGACCAGCTCGCGCCCGCTCCTCCCGGCATCCCCAGGCTGTCCGACCTGCGGAAGAAAGCGGCCAGCCAGCCCGGCTGACGCGTGCTGCGGGGCTCAGTGGTACCCCCCGTAGCTGGTGAGGACCTCTCCGATCATGTAGTGGGAACCCTCGGAGGTGAGCCAGCACGCCAATCCGACGAGATCGCGGCGCGGATCACCAGCCTCGTGCAGTGCGACCCTGGACATGAAGCTCTGCTGGAAGGCCTCATCGCGCATGACAGCGGCGGTGAACGGCGTGTCCATGATGCCCGGCGAGATGCAGTTCACGTGAATGCCCTGCGATGCGAGCTCGATCGCCAAGCAGCGCGTGAACTGCTCGACCCCGGCCTTGCTGGCTGAGTACGCGGCCCGCATCGGCCACACACGCTGCGCCCAGATCGAGCCTATGTTCAGGATCCAGCCCCGGCTGCGCGGAACCATCCGCCGCGCTGCCTCGACCGAGCACACGTAGGTTCCGGTCAGGTTGATCCCGACGATCCTGGACCATTCCTGCTCGCTCGTGGCCAGTGCGCTCTCACGGGACATCACCCCGGCGCAGTTGATGAGCGCCCCGATCGGGCCGTGCTGCTCCTCTATCTCATCCAGCGCCGCGCCGATCGCTACCGGGTCCCGGACGTCGGCAGGCACCGCCGGGTACGCCATCTCTCGCCCGGTAACGTCGATGACCACGACCTGATCTCCACGGGCCGCGAGCCCGTCCGCTATCGCCCCGCCTATCCCGCCCGCCCCGCCGGTGACCACGGAAACCATCCCGGCGGCCATCACGTCCGCCACCAGGTGCCCGAGCCGCCGTCGCCCATGGCACGGACCCACGGGTAGTTGCCGGCGCTGCCGAAGCCGTGGATGGGGTGATTCCCGCGCCTGATGGCCTCGAGGTTCGCGAGTTCCTCGATCCTCGCGTTCGCGATGTTGACATCCGGGCCGAACAAGCGGACCAGCCAGAACTGGAGCCACTGCCGGTTAGCGCGGGGGCGGAGCCCGGAGGCCTCGAACATGATGTTGGACTCGCCGACGATCCGGGCCACCTCCCTGACCTGAGCGGTCCCGGTAGCCGCGTGCTGCCTGATCATTTCCGGGTCGTCCCCGAGTACCTGCCTGAGCAGGTGTCCCTCCCAGTAGACCTTCCAGGCACCCGCGTTGAGGAGTTCCCTGAACTCGCGAACCGTCGTCTCGATGTCGATCGTGTCCTCGGTCAGCCGCGTCTCGTCGCCGTCGGCGAACTTCCGGCCGACCTCGCCGACCACGGTCAGGCCGTTTGCCTTCGCATAGGTGACCATCTCCAGGTCGGCGCTCATCTCCGTACGCGTCGACGTGGTCGATGAGATCTCCACCATGTCGAAGCCGAGGTCGACAAAGAGCTTCACGAGGTCCCGGTCCTTGCCCTGCTTCTTGGCTATCTCCATGAACAGCCCGCCCGGCTGGACCCGGACGTCATAGCTGCGGTAGATGTCGATCTTTCGCCGGACCGCGGCAACCGGCGATAGCAGCTGCGGATCCCAGAGCTTGACGATGTCGAGGTAACGGCCGAACTGCTCGAGCATTCCGGCCACGAAGTCAGCCGGCCAGCCCTGATCCATGACCATGGTCAGCCCGGTGTCGCGTGGCTTGTCCTCCGCCCGGCTGGGCAGGCTGAGGTTGAGATACTCGCTGAGGGTCGCGTGCTCGCTCATTGGGGCTCCCTGTTGTCGTATGCGCGCGGCTTCACGTGCGGTCTGCATGGCTGAGCCCCCGCCGGGACCAGGGATGGATCGGGTGCTTCCAGATCTCGGAGAGCTTGCTTCCGCCACCAGACGGCACCCGCGAGCGGCGGTCCACGATGACGTCGATGAGCGCGGGACCGTTGGCCTCGGCCGCCCACTCGAACGCGCCCTTCAGGTCCGCGGGAGATTCGACCCGGCGCGCTGGTATCCCGCTCGCTTCGGCGAGCGCATCGATCCGGAGGTGGTAGCCGCGGTTCTTTCCTGAGCCATCGAATTCGGAGAAAATGGTCCGTCCATACCTCTCTTCCTGGATGTTGGCCACTTCGCCGAAGGCGCCGTCATCGATGACGACGAAGGTGATCGGGAGCCGGTGCTCTGCGACGGTTGGCAGGACGTACGAGGTCATCGACAGGCCGCCGTCGCCGCACCACGAGATAACCCTGGATTCCGGTCGCGCCAGCGTGGCCCCGACCGCGCCGCAGGTTCCGAAGCCCATGGTTCCGGCGCCCATGCTGCTCACGACCGCGTCGCCCATGTGCGCCTCAAACTGCTGGGCCGGCCACTTATGGTTCTTGCCGATGTCGCCCACAATCGTGACTGGCCGGCCGAGCGTCGAGGCGCGCAGCGCGCGGACCACGGGGGCGACCTGCATGAGTCCGTCACGGCTGTCCGGAAGGCCCGCGATGCGGGCGCGCCAGTCGGCCATCAGGCGATCCATCGTGTCCTGCCAGGCGCGTCGCTCGACGCTCGCGCACGACTCGGACAGCGCGCCGAGAGTGAGGCCCGCGTCGCCGACCAGCGCGACATCGACGGGAAAGACCGTCGCGATCTCCGCCGGATCGACGTCGCACTGGATGAGCCTTGCCTCGGACATGCGGAAGCTGGCGCCTTCCTGCCAGGAACTCGTGGCGGTCTCGCTGAGCCGTGCGCCCACCGCCAGCACGAGATCTGCGTTCAGCGCCGCGGAGTTGGCGGCTTGAGTGCCAACCCATCCCACGACGCCCAGCGAGAGCGGATGGTCCTCGGGGAAAGCGCCCTTGCCCGTAACGGTAGTGACCACGTAGGCGTTAAGGCGCTCGGCCAGCTCGACGAGGCGCGCCTGCGCACGCCCGAGGTTGACGCCGTTGCCCGCCACGATCAGCGGGCGCTCGGCGCTGCGGATCATCCGGGCGGCACACTCGATTGCGTCGTCGCTGGGACGGAAGTCATTCGTGATGATGTAACCGGTGCTGTCGGGCCAGGCCGGCACTTCGATTTCCTGGTCCCAGACGTCCTGGTACACGTGGAGGGACACCGGGCCAGGCCGGCCTACGGTGGCCACCTTCGCGGCCCGCAGCGTGTGCTCCGCCAGCTGCCAGGGCGTGTGCGTGAGCCAGCTTCGCTTGGTGAGATGACGGGTAAAGCCGGCCACGTCCCCGTCGAACTGCCGGGAGAGCTCCTGGTACGCACCCCGGCCGAGGGAATCGCGGGCAGTCTCGCCGGAAACGAGGATCATGGCCGAGGAGTCGGCGTAAGCGTTGGCCAGGCCCGCCGCCAGGTTCGTCGTGCCCGGCACGGAATGGGCGAACACCGCCATCAGCTTTCCGGTCAGCCGGTAGTAGACGTCGGCCGCGAACGGGCTGATGGCCTCACTGCGAACCAGGAAGGGTGTGAGACCCTCCTGCCTGACGATATTCGCGAACGGGAAGATCGTGTGGCCGGGGATCCCGGACACGTATTCGACGCCGCAAGCTGCGAGCGTCCTGGCAAGTAGCTGCGCGCCAGTTACCTTCACGGCAGGCTCCTTAGTCATGCATCGCGGAAGAGATGAGCTCGTGCCTCAGGAGCCGGGCCGCTTCGGCGTACGGCAGGCCTGACACTGCCTGGATTGTCCCGGCGTACGGCGCGCCACCGACGACCCGGGCGGCGACGGCGGCATCCCACGTGTCGGTCTGGGCGACCTTCCGGACATGCGTGCTCGCTGACCCGCCCGCAGCCGTGAGAGTTACCCGGACCTCGGCACCCAGGAGGTCAGTCGAGCCGCTGGCAGACTGCACGACTGTCACGGCGTCCGACATGAGACGGCCGATCGTCGTCGCGTTGGCCTCGAGCTGCGTGCCGGTGAAGCTGCCGTAGTGGCACGGCAGGCAGCCGGCGATCGCGGCCACGGCCTGGGCGCTGTTGCGCATCTGCCGCGCTCCGCTGGCCACCGGGTTGTCCAGGTGAGTGACCGGGGGCATTTCGACCAGGACATGCGCGAACGCCCCCTGGCCGTTATCCCGCAATATCGCGACCAGCGGGTTCAGGTAGATGTTGCACGGATAGTTCTTGAAGATGATCCGCGAGGGCCAGCTCAGCGGCACCTCAGGTGCCAGTGCGTCCAGGGTGACCTGGCTGCCGGGGAAGAGGCTCTCGGCTATCTGCCCGAGATTGGTGTTCGCGGTGTAGCCGAGCGTCGCCAGCCAGGCTGCTTCCAGGCCATGGGCCGCCGCCCAGCCGAAATGCGTCAGCCCGATGTCGGTCATGGCGTTGTTGCTGGCCAGGCCGGCCGCCCTGGTGAGGGCGATCCCGCAGGCATTGGCCGCCTGACCCTCATCGAGGCCCAGCAGGACACCTACGCCAGCCGCGGCAGCGACGACGCCGAACGTCCCCGCGCTGTGGAATCCGATTCCTGGCCTGACCCGCCCGACGGACGCGCGCAGCCGCGTTCCGGCCTCCATCCCGATGCAGACCGCGTCGGCGAGCGAGGACTCGGCGCCGGGGCGCAGCCCGGCCGCAGCAAGGACGGCGGCGACCGCGGGCAGCGCGAGATGTGCCGGGCCGGCGTCCAGAGGGTCCAGATCGGCCGCCGCGCCAAGTGTTCCCATCAGCACGGCATCGCTCATCGCGTGGAGGACGTCGCCAGCCGGGCTAGCTCCCAGCCTTCTCGCCAGGCCGGCGGCAATCGGGACAATCCGGCGCTCCTCGAAGCCGCCGAGGGCGATCGCGGTCATGCAACTGCGGATCGCGCCGTCGAGTGCCGCGGCCGCGCGCGGGTCCAGGCCGGGCAGCGGCCGCTGCGCGACGAGCCTCCCGAGGGGAGCCAGCGATGGCGGCACGTCCGGCTGATTCATTCTCGCGATGACCTTCGTTAGTGTCTCGTTGGGCGGAACATGTGTTCATCATAATGACCAGACCTTTAGTGTCAAGAACCGGGCCAGAGCCGGATATGCCGCTGTATACAGACATCCGGCTCTTGCTTGACAAGGGCATCATCGTCGCCTTAGCGTCGTGCTCCGATACGGCTGTTTCGTTGGACGGAACGCGTGCGGGGACCGCCGAGACTTCCCGGCCCGTCCCGGGCCGGAAGCGGCACCGAGGGGAAGTGCTTCACATGACCGCCGTCGGGCTCCAGAGCACTGCACCGCAGTACCCGCTGATCCAGCTGTTCCGCGGTCATCGCACGGTGATTTCCGCCGCCGTCGGCCTGACCACATTCGCTGCCCTGGCAAGTGGCCCCGGCAGCGGCCTCCGGTCGTATGTGGTCGCGGGAGTGGCCGGCTCGGCGGCTGGCATGGCGACCGCGGTAGCGGGGGAGTTGATGGACGTTGTGGCCGACACCCTCCTTCCCCAGTGAGCTAGCGGCAGGCGGCCCGGAGTGCCTGGTCACCGATGTTGCCGTCGTGGGGGCCGGCCTCGCCGGGGTCACTGCGGCCCTGCGCGCACGCGAGCTCGGCGCGCGCGCCCTGTTGCTCGAGAAATCCGCAGATCCTTCCGGCTGGAGCAACAGCCGGATGAGCGGAGGGAAGTTCCACGCCGCCGGGCTGCCGCCGACGGCAGCGCCAGCGGAAATCGTCGCGCGCGTGGCCGCCGAGACGCGCGGCGTGTACAACGCGCCTCTGGCGCGAATGTGGGCTGGGAACTGCGCCCGCGCGTATGACTGGCTCCGGGGGCACGGGGTCCGCTTCGTGAACCTGTGGGGAGTTCCTGTCCTCGCGCCAGTGCGGCCAAACCGCCGGGGTGAGGTTTGGCGCGGATACGGGTGTGACGTCGCGATCCGGCGCCTTCTCGCGTGCTTCGACGACCTCGGCGGGGACCGCCGGCACGGCTTCCGGGCCACGGAGCTCGCGAGGAAAGGCGCTGGCAGCGTCCTGACTGCTGTCGCGGCAGACGGCGCCCGGCGGCTGCAGATCGAGACGCACGCCGTCATTTTCGCTGACGGCGGGTTTCAGGGAGCGCCCGGGATGCTGGCTCAGCTCTCGTCGGTTGTCTCACCGGACGCGCTGGTCACCCGGGGTGCCGGCACCGGACAGGGCGAATGCGCGGCGATGGCCATCTCCCTCGGGGGGACCCTAGTCGACACCGGCGCTCTGTACGCGCATCTCGTGCATCGCGATGCGCTGACCAAAGGCAATCCGGAACTCATCTACTTTCCGGTTCTCGATCACCTGGTTGCGCCGGGGCTGGTCGTGGACCAGTCAGGCCAGCGGTTCCTGGACGAGACCCTCGGCGGTGTTGCCGCGGCGAACCGGATCGCGCGGCGGCCCGAGCCCGACCGCACCTGGCTGATCATCGACCAGGCGGCGTGGTCGTCGCGCGCGCGCGGACGCAACCAGATCGTCCCCCCCGATCCCAATCTTCTCCTGGCCGGGGCCGAGATCCTGGCTGCGCCTTCGGTTGAGGTACTCGCGGCCCGTACCGGGCTGGACCAGGCGAATCTGGCCCGGTCGATGACCGAGATCGGGCTCCGCGGACCGGTCGGCCCCGGCTCCCCGGCGACGAGGTCAGGCGATCCGGTCCGCCTTGAAGCGCCGTTTTACGCCATTCCGCTGGCGGTCGGCCTGACCTCGACCATGGGTGGCATAGCTGCGGACGCAGCGACGAACGTCGTCACACCAGCCGGACGGCCAGTTCAGGGAGTCTTCGCGGCCGGGGCGTGCGTGGGCGGACTCTCGGGTGGTCCGACTCCCGGCTACGTCGGCGGGCTGTCCGTGGCAGCTACCCTCGGGCTTGTGGCGGCCGAATCGGCTCGAGCGGAAGCAGGACGCAAATCGTGAGCCCGGAGGACGGGGGCAAGCAGCCGACGGCGGCGTCTCCCGGCGTCCGGCAGCCGATTCGCAAGGCCATGCAGATTCTGGCCCATCTGGTGGACAGCCCTGGTCCGGACTGCGGCGTGCGGGAACTGGCGCGAGGCATGGGCATCTCCGCTGCGACGGTGCACCGGATTCTCTCCGCGCTGGCCGATGAGGACGTCGTGGCATCGGACAACCTGACGGGGCGGTGGTCCCTCGGCCCGGAATTCTGGCGGCTGGCCCTGCGGGGGGGAACGAAGCTGACGGTCAGCGCGATAGCAGTGAGCCACCTCGAGCGCCTGGTCGCGGAATGCAACGAGACGGCTTTCCTGTGCATCTTCGAACCTGCTAGGAAGCGCGTGATGTTCGCCGCCTCGTTCGAGTCCAAGCAGCCAATCCGGTATGTCGTGGAGCTTTACGAGTGGCTTCCCGTCAACTTGGCGGCCAGCAGCCTAGCCATCCTCGCCTGGCTGCCCGAACCCGAGCTGACAGCGATCTGCGCCGCTGGTGAACTCGCGTCCGTCGACCGGGTCAAGCTCAGGGCGACGCTGGGCCGCATCCGGCATCAGGGTTATGCCCAGACCCGGGGCGTGCGCGTAGCGGGCGCGGTCGGTGTCGCCGCACCAGTACGCGGCGGTCGCGGCGAGATTCTCGGCAGTGTCGGCCTGACCATACCCGAGCAGCGATTCGAGCGGGACTCTGCGGCCGGTGTCCGGGATCTGGTCGTGCGGTGCGCGAAAGCGGTGTCCGCCGACATGTGCGCGCCGGGCGTATCTGTCCCGGTCTCCACTGCCTGAGGACGGCGGCCGCCTGTCCGCCGGGAGTTGCCCAGTCAGGCGAGGTGGGTCCGCAGGTCTGCCTTTTCCTTGCCCAGCACCATCGCGACGCTGTATTCGTACAGGTCGCCGCGATACCAGCTCTGCACGAACTCGACGGGACTGCCCTGGTCATCGAAGAGCAGTCGTTCGGCGAATAGGACGGCACCACCGAAGTCCATCTTGAGCCGACTGGAGACTTCCACGTCGGCCAGCTCGGCGCGGATCGACTGCTGCGCGCTTGCGAAACGAACGCCCTTGGACTCAAGCAGTGTCATCAGGCCCGTCCGGCGAAGTTCGCGAACACCCAGCATGCGGCCGTAGCGATCGGGCAGGTGATTGATCGTGTACGCGAACAGCGCTCCGTCGACTGTCCGGGTGCGGCGGACGATGGTTGCGAGATTACCGTCGAGCCCGAGTGAGTCTGCGATCCGCTGCTTGACCGGGGACTGGCGCGTGATCTCGACCTGGCGCACGCCTGACCGGTCGGTCTCCGCAATCAGGTCCGCGAGCGAACCACGGAAACGCTGGCCGAGCGGAGGGTGGGGCGTTGACAGCACGAACGTGCCGCGACCCTGCTGGCGGTCGACCAGGCCTTGGCGGACGAGCTCGCCGATCGCCTGCCTAATCGTCGCCCGGCTGACGCCGAACTCGGCCGCCAGCCCGTCCTCGCGCAGTAGCTGCTCACCGGGGGCGTACTCGCGATCAACGATCCGCTGGCGCAGCATCATGAAGACCTGCCGATACAGGGGCACAGGCAGCGAAGCATCAGGAAGACCCATCACCCCTCCTCTCGAGCGTCGCGTGCCGGCTGTCCGGGGCGGCTCGCTCTTTAGTGAAGTCGCTATGTGGTATCACAAAAATCCGTAGCACATGGAGCGCACCGGCACTAGCGGATCGATGGGTTGAACGGGCCCTGTCCCCTGCATTGTGCAACCGATCATGGTCGGCCCGCAGAACAGATCGGGCCAGCTACGAATCCTCTGGGCATACGTATGACCATATGATAGCTTTTCCACTAGCCAGGCCCGGCTCGGCGAAGCCTCACCGGGCGTCGGAGCAGGCGGGTGGAGGCACGTGCGTTGATGATGCGCCTAGCGACGGCGATCGCTAAAACTCTCGAGGCAGCGGGCACAGAGTTCTGCTTCGGTTACAACGGGCACGGCAACTGGGCCCTGCTGGACGCGCTGGTCCACGAAACTGACATCGCGACGATCGCGGCCCGCTCTGAAGACCATGCGGTGCATATGGCGGACTGCTACTGGCGGACCCACCGCAAGCCGCCGATGGCCGTAGTCACGACCTCGGTCGGCCCGGGGAGCGCCAACATCACGCCCGCGATCGCCGCCGCCTTCTATGACTCTTCCGCCCTGCTGGTGCTCGCAGGCGGCGGAGCGACCCAGTGGTACGACCGGGGCGGAATCGAGGAATTCTATCGCTACGGGCCCGAAGAGTGGCCCACGACGCTCAAATTGATAACGAAAAAGTCATTCTCGGTGAACCGCCCGGACACGGCGCTCGAGATGATTATGCGGGCCTATAAGACCGCGGTGAGCGGCCGGCCCGCCCCGGTCGTGGTTCAGATCCCGTTCGACATCCAGCACACGGACGTCGAGTTGCGGGAGATCCCGAGCCTGGTCGACTGGACCACGGTCAGTCCGCCGTCCAGTGACGTGTCCGCGGTCGAAGCCGCCGCCACGCTGATCTCATCGGCGGAGCGGCCGCTGATCTCGGTCAGCAGCGGGATCCACAACGCCAGGGCGTGGTCGGAGCTCGCTGCCTTCGCTGAGCGTTTCTCCATCCCGGTGGAGACAGCTCCGCCGGGCAAGGGCGCACTGCCCGAGAATCATCCCCTGTCGCTGGGATGCGTCGGCAGGGCCGGCACCCGCCAGGCTAACGAGGCGGCACGGGAATGCGACGTCCTGATCGGCATCGGGACACGCTTCGGGGATATCGAGACCGGTGGCTGGACCCTGCATGACATCCCAGGCCGGACCAAGCTGATCCACATCGACATTGATGAGGGCGAGCTTGCCCGCGTCTACAAGCCAGAGGTGGCAATCGTGTCGGACGCCCGCTCGGCGCTGCTGGCGCTGACGGCCGCGGTGGGGACGCGGACCCAGGCAGACCGCGGCCCGTGGCTGCGCAGGATCGCGAGCCTGCGCGACGAGTTCGAGCGATCCGTTGCGCCGATGCGCGCATCCGACGCGGCGCCGATGGGATATGCCCGGATCTTCTCCGACACGTCCGATGTGGTGGAGCGCGAGGCACCCACCGCGACCGTGCTTTTCGACACCGGGCACTCGCTGTCCTTCGGCCCGCCGTTCCTTCGCGCGCTGACCCGTCATTACATCCACTCCGGATCCTTTCACCGGATGGGCTGGACAGTTCCGGGCGCGGTGGGAGCGGCCCTCGCGCGGCCCGGCGAGCGCACCGTCGTCATGGTGGGCGACGGATCCTTCGTGATGTCGGGCTCAGCGGTCCTGACTGCCGTCGAACTCAGCCTGCCGATCGTCTTCATCGTGCTCAACAACGGCACGCTGCAGATCGAGCGAGAGCAGATGATCAAGTTCTACGGGCGCCACAGTCTGACCGACTATGTCCGGCACGACACCGGCGCTACCCACAATCCGGACTTCGTGCAGTGGGCGCAGGCCATGGGAGCGGCCGGGCTCAAGATCAGCAAGCCGGCGGACCTCAAGCCCGCGCTCTCGGCGGCTCTGACAGCTGACGGTCCCACCGTCCTCGACGTCGACATCGACCCTAAGTCTGAGGGCTACCGCGCCATCCACTATCCGTACCCGTCCAACTTCGGCCTCCGGGGGATACCGAATCCCCCGTTCTGACCGTCCGCCGGCGCGCTGGCGCCACTCGTCGACTCACCTATCCAGTTAGGGGCCGAATGTGACCGATGGCGAGGCGCCGAGTCTCGGCGAGCAACTGATCGACTTCGCGCTGACGTTCCCGGCAGAAGACATCCCTGAGCGGACCCTCGAATGGGCCGCGCTCAGGTTCGTCGACACCGTCGGCGTGGGCCTGGCCTGCGCGAGCTATGACCTCGGCACGGCGGCCGCGCATCTGGCGGTGGACGACCCCTCGGCCGGGCCGTCCTCGGTCTGGGCGTCTGGCGGACTTCGCGTCCGCGTCTTCGATGCATGCCTGGCCAACGGAATGTTGTCGCACGGCATGGACTATGACGACACCCACACGACCGCCACCTTGCACCCGAGCTGCGTCATCGTTCCGACCGCGCTCGCAGTAGGCGAGGCGACCGGCGCCTCGGGTGCAGAGGTCCTCGCAGCGGCGATTGTCGGATTTGAGGTGGTTGCCCGGCTGGGCTTGCTCGCCAGCCGCGAGTTCCAGAACCGCGGCTTTCACCCCACGTCGGTCCTGGGCGTGTTCGGTGCCGTCGCGACAGTCAGCCGCCTGATGGGAGTATCGGCGGTGGTCGGCCGGAATGCGACCGGACTCGCGGGCAGCATGGCATCCGGCCTGATGGAGTACCTGTCTGACGGCTCCAGCGCCAAGCAGGTGCATCCAGGCTGGGCGGCGCAGGCGGCCGTCACGGCCGTCCGGCTCGCGCAGGCCGGCGCGACCGGGCCGGCCAGGGTGCTCGAGGGGACAGCCGGGGTATTCCGCTCCTTCGCGGGCATTGACGTCAGCAGCTCGGGCGTATTCAAGACTCTCGGTGAGGAGTGGCTCGGCACCCTGGTCGCGACTAAGCCCTACCCCGCATGCCACTGTGTGCACGCGCCGGTCGATGCCTGGCGGGCACTGGCCGATCGCCTCGGGCTATCGGCTGCCGAGATTGCCGGCATCAGCAGCTTCACCGGCCTCGTCCCGTCCTGGTACCTCCAGCTCGTCTGCGATCCGATGCCCGCCAAGCGGGCTCCTCGCAGCGTTTATGAGGCGAGGTTCAGCCTGCCGTACTCGATCGGGGTCGCGGTTGTCGACGGCAAGATGGACTTGAACAGCTTCGACATCGAAAGGCTGTCTGACCGCCGCGTACTGGAAGTCGCGGCCAAGGTCGACTACGAGATACTCGAATACCAGGAATTCCCTGAGGCGTTCCCGGGCGGGATCCGGGTCA
Organism: Streptosporangiaceae bacterium; assembly: GCA_050698755.1. Taxonomy (GTDB): domain Bacteria; phylum Actinomycetota; class Actinomycetes; order Streptosporangiales; family Streptosporangiaceae; genus Palsa-504. Next base: position 26,302 of record JBOHCK010000022.1, read on the forward strand.
CATGGCCTGGCGGGCGCGTCGAGGAAGAGCACGTGCTGCACAACCGGGGAAGCGTGGGCAACCCGATGTCCACCGCGGAGATATGCGAGAAGTTCCTGGGAGCCGCCGCCAGGCTCACGAGTCCCGAGCGCGCCGGACAGCTTTTGGAGAGCCTGCGGTCCCTCGGGGAGGCGCCGTCGCTCGAGGGATTTACGAAAGCCATCGCCGAGGTGGTCGCGGCGCCGCTCGCCAGCCGGGGCGAGCGGCAAGGCCAGCAGTGACAGCCCGCTGCGGAACCAACCCGAGGTCGAGATGATCTTTACCCTGTCGCAGGACCAGGAAGCGCTGGTCGCGTCGGCTGCCGCACTGACCCGCACGCATTTCGGCACGCCGGCCAGCCGGGGGGACATCCCGTCCCACGTGTCGGCCGCCCAGCTGACGCCGTTCGCACGGAACGGGTTCGCAGGCATAGCGCTTGATGCCGCTGAGGGGGGCCAGGGAGGCAGCCTCCTCGACGCCGTGCTCGTCATCGAAGCGGTCGCGCGGCTCAACCCGAATGCCGGCGATGCGATACAGGCCCTGAACTTCGGCGCGATCCAGCAACTGGCGCATCTGGGCAGCCCGGAACTCAAGGCGAGATATCTCCGGCCGTGCCTGGAAGGCCAGCTGCTCACCGCCATCGCCATGACCGAGTCGGAAGCGGGCTCGGCAGTCTCGGGCCTGAAGTCCACCGCGAGGCTCGATGGGGATCAGGTGATCCTGAACGGGGCAAAGATCTTCACGACACACGGTGCGGACGCCGACTTCCTGGTCGTCTGGGTCCGGTTCGGGGACCACCGCTCGGCCCTCGGGGCTGTCGTCGTCGAGCGCGGCACACCCGGCTTCACGATCGACTCGTCGCATCATTTCAAGTCCGGCGACCCCTACGGCATGTTGTATTTCGACGATTGCCCGGTGCCGCGCTCGAACGTTCTCGTTGATCATGACGGACTGCGGTCGATGCTGACGGTGTTCAACATCGAGCGGCTCGGGAACGCCGCACGGTCGCTTGCCCTCGGGCAGGCCGCATTTGACCTCGCGACCGCGCACGTTCAGTCACGGCGGCAGTTCGGCGTGCGGCTGGCCGAATTCCAGGGACTGCGCTGGCGGCTCGCCGAATGCGCGGTCAAGCTCGAATCTGCGAGGCTCCTGCTGCACCGGGCCTCGGTCGGCGCGGACAGCGGCCTGCCCTCGGCGACCGACACCGCGATGGCCAAGCTCAGCTGCAACCGGGCCGGGTACGAGACCGCGGACTGTGCGCTCCAGCTATTTGGGGCTCTGGGTTTCGACGACGACTCGGTCGTCGGCTACCTCCTCGACCGGACCAGGGGATGGCTGATCGCCGGCGGAACGGTAGAGCAGATGCTGAACCGTATCGCTGGCGGATTGCTGGCACGCGATGCCGAGGCTGCCCCGCGAAACGGCCAGGCCCTCAGGGGGAGATGATGATCGCCATCCATCCCACGCCCGCGCCACAGAGGCTGCACTGCGCCGGCGAGGTTCAGGAGATGCTCACCCGAGCGGAGGCGGTCCAGAAGGCGTGGTCGGTGACGTCCCTGGCGGTGCGTACTGACTGTGTCCGGCGGCTCGGCGAGGTACTCAGGGCGCGGCGCGAGACTCTGTCCAGGCTGGTGACGACGGAGATGGGCAAGCCGATCGTGCAGGCTGAGGCGGAAATCGACAAGTGCGCGTCCGCCTGCGACTTCTATGCCGAGAAGGCGGAGGAGTTCCTTCGGCCCACCATCGTCGCCACCTCCTTCGACGAGTCCTACATTGAGTACGACCCGCTGGGCATCGTGCTGTCGGTCATGCCATGGAACTTCCCGTTCTGGCAGGTCATCAGGTTGCTCGCGCCCGCGTTCGCGGCGGGGAACGCAGTCGTGCTCAAGCACGCCTCCAACGTGCCTCAGTGCGCCGTGGCCATCGAGGATGCTGTCCTCAGCGCCGGTTTCCCGGCCGGGCTGTTCCGGGCCATGCTGATCCCGGCCGATGCCGTAGCGGGAGTAATCGCGGATCCCCGTGTCGCTGCGGTCTGCGTGACGGGTTCGAGCGAGGTCGGCGCGAAGGTCGCCGGCGTCGCGGGCACGCACCTGACGAAGGTTGTGCTGGAGCTCGGGGGCAGTGACGCGTTTATCGTTCTGGACGATGCGGACCTCGGCCATGCCGTAGGCGAGGCCGTTCGCTCGCGGATGCTGAATGCCGGCCAGAGCTGCGTCGCGGCCAAGAGGTTCCTTGTCCATTCAGCCAGGCTCGAGGAGTTCAGCGAGCTCTTCGTCGCGGCCGTCAGGCGGCTGGTGGTAGGTGACCCGTGGGACCGGGACACCGACATCGGGCCGCTCGCCCGCCCGGATCTGGTGGCATCGATCGATCGTCAGGTATCCGAGTCGATCGCGATGGGAGCCCGGGTTCTCGTCGGCGGTCAGTGTGATCGCGCGCAGGATAGCTTCTACCCGCCAACCGTGCTGGCCGATGTGCGGCCGGGAATGCCGGTGTTCTCCGAGGAGACGTTCGGCCCGGTAGCCGCGGTGACTTCGACCGCCGACGACGCTGATCTCGTCGCGCTCGCGAACGCCAGCAACTTTGGGCTCGGTGCCAGCATCTGGACCGGCGATCTCGACCGGGCGCGGAAGCTGGCCACGAGACTGGAAGTGGGATGCGTCTTCGTCAACTGCCGGGTCTCGTCCGACCCGGCGCTGCCTTTCGGGGGCGTCAAGGATAGCGGCTACGGCAGGGAGCTCGGCGTGAACGGCCTGCGCGAACTTACCAACATCAAGGCAGTCGCGCTGCGTCAGCCAGCGGTGTCCCCGCCCGGCGCACGTCCAGGGTCCCGCAGGTCGTGACTATCCACGCCCCCGTCAGCTGAGCGGGCCGCCCATCAAGCTATCCAGCCCGGCGCCCAGAGCGTTTAGCGTCCCGTCATCCGGGACTTCCGCATATCGTGCGAGAAATATCCAATCAAGTCGCAGTGGCTCGTTTACTCCATTCTCCGGAGCGGCCCCCGGGTCGGCGAGAGCCTCGGCCATGGCAGCGCCTGGAGATCTCCGGATGCCTTCGCAGTGAAAGGTGCCTTCGGATGAGTGAAGATAAGAGCCTTGACAAGTCCTTTCCGAAGGGTGCTCAGTTTCCCTTTACGGACTTTCCGGAAACGGTCAGCCGTTCAGTAATGCCGTGCGCTGCCCGAATCACCGCGTCCCTGGCGGCATCGATCATGCGGGAAAGTCTCTCTTCAGGGCCAGATACGGCGAGGCTCCCCAGCAGGTGGTCAGACACGAAGACGGGGGCGGCCACGGCGGTGCTGTCGGAAATTCGCTCGCCGGTGGTGATCGCATAGCCTTCAGTCTGGATGATTCCCAGCTGTTCGCGCAGCGCTGCCAGCTCCGCTTTGGACAGATCAGTTTCTCTTAGGATGGCCTCGATCACCGACGGAACAAGGTTGGCGAGCAGCACCTTGCTGGCGGCGCCTATATGTAGTGGATAACGCGCTCCCACACGGACTACGTGACGCAGATCACTCGGGGCCTCGGCCACGTAGGTGCATAGCCGCATCGGCGCATCGACGATGCTGAAGGCGACCGTCTCGCCGGTTTCCCTAGCCAGGTCCAGCGCGGGACCGACAATCATGTCGTCGGCGGTCAGATGCGAACGGGCTGCCAGTCCCAGCTGCAGAATCCGCTGCCCGAGCATGTAATGGCTGGTCCCACCGCTGGCGGAGTGGATGAGGAAGGCACTATCAACCAGCGTGCCGAGACACCGGAAGACGGTGCTTCGGGGAAGACCTGTCCGGCTGACCACCTCGGCAGCGGTGAGGGAAGCAGGGCCATGATCGAAAGCGAGCAGAATCTGGAGCTGGGACCTCATGCGCGAGATGATCCCAAATCTGGAGCACTTTGTCCAGTTATCGAGTCTCTGGGTGATCGGTGCGGTGACGGCTCCCGGCCAGGCGATCCCGGGTCCGCCGCCCAAGCCGGGATCCGGCCGCTGGCAGCGCGCGCCCGGCCTGCAGGCGAGGCTGAAGCCAGGGATGTCCGCGATGCGCAATGGATCCCAGGGCCGGGACCAGCGCGGATGTCGACCATTCTCATGGTGACGGCGCAAGCAGGCCGTCGCGTACCACATCCGGTGCTGCGGCGAAGCGCCCCAGGCGGCTCACCGCCGGAACGCCGAGACGCGACAGTGCGGCCGCGGCTACCAGTTCCTGCACCAGGATCGGGACGTTAGACAGGACGGGCATGGTGGTCGTCTCATCGAGTCGTCGCGAGCGGATCAGCGCCCCCAGCGCTCCGGACGCGATCAGCGTCAATTCGGCTCCGTCGGCCCCCAGCAGCTTCAATGCCTGGCCGATCTCGTCGGCGATCCGCTCATAGGCATGATCATCCTCGAAGGCCGACATCACCGCGGGCACGCCGATCCCGAGCGACCGGGGCCGCGCGAATCGCGCTGCGATCCCGTACCTGCACAGCAGTTCCTGAATGCGCGCGGGGCCGTTTCTCCCGGAACACAGCACCCCGAGGCGGGCGCCCATGCGCAGTCCGTAGAATGCCACGGTCTCGAAGAGGCCGAGTACGGGCACGTCGAACAGCTCGCGCGCCTGCCAGAGCCCGGGGTCGAAGCCATTGGCGATGGCGACGGCCTCGGCGCCGGCCGCCACGGCGCCCGCCACGCTCCTGAGCAGGCTCGGCAACTCGAGCGCCTCCGACGACGAGAGGCCCTTGCCGCTCACGACCGCGTGATCCAGGCAGCGCACCTCCACGTCGGCGCCCGGTCCGGCAGCGGCAGCGACTTCCTCCCGCATGAAGGCCTGGTACTCCTCCATCCCGGTCATCTGCCCGAAGCTCTGGTACGTCACTCTGAGCGGGCATGCCCCGACCGAGGAATCCAGGGCCGCCACAGCGGGCGATGCTCCCGAGCGCAGGCGCTGGCCAGAGCCTCCCCCGGACGCGTCACCTAGCGATGGCCCAGGCACTGGATCAGTCCGTCCACCTGCGGCACATCTTCCAGGTGGGATACGAGGCCGATTACCCGCTCGGTGACCGTACTGCCCAAAGCGGCCTCTGCGGCTCCGCGGAATTTGCTCGCAACTTCCTCCCGCGAGAGCGGGGTCGCGGGATCTCCTCTGGCGGTATCTCGACGATC